>CAMNAC010000025.1 GCA_946530475.1 uncultured Mycoplasmatota bacterium | reverse complement strand
AAAAAATAGCAAATAAATTATTTGCTATTCACTTCTTAAAGATTCTACTGGATCTTTTTTACTTGCCATACGGGATGGAATAATTCCTGCAATTACTGTTAATATAATACTAATAAATACTAAAATAACAGCTGGAATAAATGGTAAGTATGCAATTTGTTTGATTTCTAATTTACTATATACGATTGCATTAATTGGGAAAGTTAATAAGTAGGCTACTAGCACTCCCAATAAACCTGCTACAAAACCTTCAATTAAAGTTTCTGCATTAAAGACTCTAGAAATATCTTTTTTAGAAGCTCCAATTGCTCTTAAAATTCCAATTTCTTTTGTTCTTTCCAATACGCTAATATAAGTAATAATGGCTATCATGATGCTTGATACGATTAGAGATACTGCTACGAAAGCAATCAATACATAAGAAATAACATTTACAATTGATGTAACAGAAGAAAGAAGAACTCCTACATAATCATTGTATACGATTCGATCTTTTTCTTCTTTGCTTGCATTATAATCATCTAGGATTTTCATAATTGCTTCTTTCGAATCAAAATCTTTTGGATAAATATTAATCATATCAGGATCATCTAGATTTGCAATTCCTAAATGATTCAATGTTTTTTCATAAGTGTTTAAAATTCCATCAAATGGGGTATTTGTTAAAACATTCATTGTTTTGTTTTCTAATTGTGCTTTTCCAATTTCTGTTTCATTTCCTTTTTGAATCATGGTGTCAATTAATTCATGGGTATAACCAATGTATCCACTTACCGCACTTGTTGTATCTTTTTTCACTCGTATAACTCCAACGATAGAAACATCCATTCCATTTTGAATCAGGTTTTTTATGTATTCCGTATCAGTTTGCTTATCTATGTAATAATTACCTTGTTTTTCATAGTAGTCTGTACTTAATACTAGTTTAAATGTTTTATTTAAAAATTGTTCAGGATTATATTGAACCGAATCAAATTCTATTTTTTCTCCTTTTTTAGCTCTTTCAATGACTTCTTTTATTTCATTTCTGTTTTCTACATTTAAAGCATACATCATAGATAGTGGAATTTGATTATTTTCGTCTACAATCAAAACCATTTCTTGCATTGTCTCTGGAAGTTTACCAGCAATTACTTCGTATTGCATTTTCCATAATTCTTGATTATCAATTAATTCGGTAAAGGCATTTGGATTTTTAAAATTAAAGCTCATCGTACTACTTGTTGCACTATCTGCGATAGAAAAAGTATTTGGATTCACTTTTACAATTGCATCATTTGTATTTGGATCATATAATTGTAAATCAACATTATAGCCATATTGAATATCTGTTACATACGATTTGATGTTGCCACCATTTCCATCTAAGAATGTTTTTAAATCTTTCAAATTATTCTTGGAAACAGACATAGACATCGCTAATTGAGGACTATTTGAAATATCATCAATTGTACAGATCTTGTTTGTCTCACAAGTGATTTTTTTCTCATTTACACGACTATTCATTAAACTGGTAATGTCCATAGCTTGTTTTTCTACTAAAAGTGGGTAACTTGCAAGAGTTTCTTTTTCTGTTTTATCAATGTAGTTTTGAACACCACTTGATAAAGAAAGAATAAGTGCAATTCCAATAATCCCAATGCTGCCAGCAAAAGCGGTTAAAATGGTTCTTCCTTTTTTCGTCATTAAATTATTTAAGGAAAGAGATAAAGCAGTTTTTAGATTCATAGAGGTCTTTTTTGATTTTGCTTTTAAAAGTGCATAGTTTTCTTTGGTATCTACATTTCCGTCGTAAGGGTTACTGTCTCCAATAATCTCTCCATCTTTTAATTCGATGATACGAGTAGAGTAGATATTTGCAAGCTCTGGGTTATGGGTAACCATGATAACTAAACGATCTTTCGCGACTTCTTTTAATAAATCCATAATTTGCTTACTTGTTGTAGAATCAAGAGCTCCCGTAGGTTCATCAGCAAGTAAGATATCTGGATCATTTACAAGCGCACGTGCAATCGCAACCCTTTGCATTTGCCCTCCTGATAATTGATTTGGACGTTTGTTTTTATGTTTCTCTAATCCCACTTTTTTTAATGCTTCCATTGCTCTTTTTCTTCGTTCTTTTTTGGATACACCTGATAAGGTAAGCGCAAGTTCTACATTTTGTAAAATAGACTGGTGCGTAATTAAATTATAACTTTGAAATACAAAACCTATTCGATGGTTTCTGTAACTATCCCAATCAGAATCTTTGTATTTTTTAGTACTTACTTCATTAATAATTAAATCTCCAGTATCATAATGATCTAATCCACCAATGATATTTAAAAGAGTTGTTTTCCCTGAACCAGAAGGTCCCAAAATGGAGGCAAACTCATTTTTTCTAAAGTTAATACTGACTTTATTTAATGCGATTTGCTTTAAATCTTCTGTCTCATATGTTTTACTTATTTTCCTAATTTCTAACATATCTTTTCTCCTTTCCATTCTATTATACGAAAAGATTTTTGAAATTCCAAATTTTTCTGTACTCTTTCTGTAAAGTATTTGTTCTTTTGTATCAATAAAACATAAAATATGATATACTAAAAGGGTAGGAGGGTTATGATGAAAAAAAGTCTTATTTTTATAGTGATTGTATTCTTGTTTATCTTAACTATTGGAATTTTCATACCACGTTTTGACGTTGTCCCAACAATACTAGGTCAGAAACATCTTTCTATTCTTTCATCTGTGGACAATAAAGATGTGGAAAGTGAATTAAAAGATTATGCAAGAAAGCAAGGAATCTCTTTATCCATTACTTATATGGGAGATTTGGATATTGTTGAAGAATTAAATATGAATAGCAGTTCCTATGATGCAGTATGGATCTCTAATTCCATTTGGCTTTATATGTTGGATAATTCTTATTTGACATCGGAATCAAAGTCGATTAGTATTAGTCCAGTTGTAATGGGAATTCGAAAAAGTAAAGCCCAAGAATTAGGATTAATTGGAAAGACAGTACTTAATTCTGAATTGTTAGATTTGATTCAAACAAAACAAATTAAATATGTTATGTCTTCTGTGACACAAACAAATACCGGAGCTACTGCATTTTTAGGTTTCTTAAATACGTTAGCTGGCTCTCCTGAGGTTTTGACAGAAGAAATGTTAGAACAAGCAGGATTAGCAGAAAAGATGATTTCTCTTTTCTCTGGAGTGGAAAGAGTTTCTGGTGATGAAGCATACTTAGAAACCATGTTTTTAAATAATGATCAATATGAAGCGATTCTTTCTAGTGAATCATCATTGATTCGTATCAATCAAGAATTAAAAGCAAGAGGAAAAGAAGAACTTTATTTACTATATCCAAAAGATGGAGTTGCTTTTAATGATTCTACTTTTGCATTTATTGATCAAGGAAAAAATCGCAAAAAGAGTTTCCTGACTTTACAAAGTTATTTACTTAGTAAAAAAGGCCAAGAAGTATTAAGCAAACTTGGTAGGAGAACTTGGTATGGTGGAGTGAAAAGTGATGTAAATAAAGAAATCTTTAATCCTGATTGGGGAATTGATACAACCAGTTATCTAGTCGCTACAAAATATCCATCAAAGAGTGTCATGACAAAAGCAATCAATTTGTATATTGAAGAATTTAGAAAACCTACTCATGTTGTATTTTGCCTTGATTATTCTGGAAGTATGTTTGGAGACGGAATCGATGATTTAATTGATGCAATGGAATATATTTTGACAGATGAAGAAGCAAGTAAAGATCAACTTCAATTTTCAAAAAGAGATAAGATTACTGTAATTCCATTTAGTAGTTCGGTGAATGCGATTTGGCAGACCGATAACGGAAAAGAAACATCTGATCTGTTAAAAAAGATAAAAGGAAGTGATCCTGTAGGAAGTACTGCACTATATGATGCAATTATTGCAGGGTTAGATATTCTAGATAAGGAAAGTAATGAATATACCAAAACCATTATCGCAATGACAGATGGGGAAGTGAATGTAGGAACATTCTCAAGTTTAAAAGATCGTTATCATAAACTAAATGGTGAAATTCCAATTTATAGTATTACATTTGGATATGCAGATGAATCTCAATTAAATGAAATTGCAAAATTGTCAAATGCAAAAGTATTTAATGGAAAAAGTGGTTTATTAAAAGCATTTAAAGAGGTTAGGGGGTATAATTAATGATTAAAAAAAGATACCTTTATGCCTCACTCTTATCTGGAATCTTTTTTATCATACTTTATGTCATATTAAATTTTCCATTATGGTTATCTTTACTTTTAACGGTCATTTCCTATATTGGAGGAATCTTATTCTTTAAAGAAAAAGATGTAAGAGTATATGATCCAAATTTGATTATGCATTATTGTTACTTAATTTCAAAAATTGATTATTTTAAAACTTATACAAAAGATGAAAAAATAATTGGAAACATTAATGATATTAAAGAAGAATCAGAAAAGATTATTTCTATGCTCGAACAAAAGCCTAATAAAGTGACACAGGTATATGATGGATTTGATTATTATCTTCCACTTACCATTAAAGTATTAGAACATTATTTTCATCTAGAAAAAAAAGAATCTTTAACACCGAAAGAAACAAAGTTTCAAGAAGAAATCAATTTGGTGTTAAATGGAATTGAAAAAGAAATTAAAAAATTAATGGAAAATATGAATTATACAAAAATGTTAGACATTGATTCTAGTATTAGACAATTTGAAAAAGATAATTCTTTAAAAGAAACATTAGAACATGGAGGTGAAGAATCATGAAAGAAGGTAAAATAGAAAAAATAATTGGAGTTGTAATTCTATTTGTCATCATTTTAGTTGTGGTTCTTTTAAAAAATAGTTTTGTAGTAGGACACTATGAAAAAGTGTATGGTGCTGTTGGAGGAGGAAAAGAAGATTTCCTTCAAGATAAAGATTTTTTAAGTATTTTAAATAAAAAATATAAAATTGATTATGTAGGAGATACATGGAGCAATGGAAAAACAGTAAGAGAACCCCTTGTAAGACAAGATGGAAGTGATTATGATTTTGTCTTCTTCTCTGACCAAAGATTTTATGATTATTACAAGACTCCAGCACAAGTGGGGGAAGCGAAAAGAAGAACTGTATTAGATGGAAGTTTAACTTTAAATACGCCAATTGTTATTTATAGTTGGGATACAGTAGTAGACGCTTTAATCAAAGAAGGTATTGTAACGGAAAAAGAAGGAGTTTATTATATCACTAATATGGAGAAACTTATTCAATACATTCTCGATGGGAAAAAATGGAGTGATATTGGATTATCGGATATTTATGGATATATGAATATTTATTCAACGGATCCAGTTACTTCTTCTCCAGGAGCCACTTATTATGGATTACTTCTTTCGATTATGAGTGGAGGAGATGTGAACGAAGCCAATATTCAAGAAGCTTTACCAAGATTAAAGCAGTTCTATAAAAAATCAGGATATATGAATAATACTCCAGCAGATTTATTTGAACTTTATTTAAAAACAGGAGTTGGTTCAAAACCAATGATTGTAGATTATGAAAAAAGTATCATTGAATTTAAAAATTCAAACCCAGAAGGATATAATGAAGTAAAAGACAAGATACGTATTTTATATCCTACACCAACTATTTGGAATTCCCACTGTATCGCAACATTTGACGATTTAGGAAATCAATTTTTAAAAGCATTTGATGATAAGGAAATTCAACAAATCGCATGGTCAAGATATGGATTCCGTGTAGGAGTTACAGGTGGAAACTATGATGTTTCGAAAATTGGAATTTCAGGAATTCCTCAAACAATTACAAGTACAACATCTGGATTAAAGATGGATGTATATAATGAGCTCATTAATTATTTAGCAAATAAGGAGGTATAATTATGGGATTTATAAAAGCAATTGCAAGTGCAAATTCAAGTCAATTACAAGATACATATAGAGAGGTCATCCGTTATGAAAATAAGGATAAGAACCTTTTAATTAAGAAAATTACTACACCATCTGGTGTCATTCAAAATGAATCAAGACTTTTTGTAGAACCAGGACAGTGTGCAATTTATACGGATAATGGAGCAATCAAAGATATTATTTCGGAACCAGGTATGTATTTTATGGATACACAAGCACCTAGTTTATTTCAAGTAAATATTTTTAAAGGATTAAAAGAAACCTTTTTAGAAACAATGAAAAGAGTTGCATATGAAGGAAAAGAGATTACGACACAAGCTGTTTACTTTGTTTCTTTAGCAGAATTATTAAATTTAGGATATGCTTCTAAAAAAACTATGTTATTTAAAGATCCTGAATGGGGACCAATGGAAATCAGTTTAGCAGGATCTTATGGAGTTCGAGTAAATAATCCAATGAATTTACTTACGAATGTTAATAGTAATGCTGATGAATTCTATTTTTCAAATATTCAATCTCAAGTAAATGATTCCATTTCTCAAGGTATTATGTCTTCATTGAATAGCTTAAATGCATCCTTTGATTCTATTTCTGAAGAATTAAATAAAGTAATTGGAACAATCATTCTTCATATTAATTCAGAATTAGAAAATTTGGGAGTGGAAATTACTCGTATTGCGATTGGAGAAATTACTGTTCCAGAAGAAATTAAAAAAGCAATGCATGAAAGAACAGGCATTCGTATGAAAGCAACTTCTGTAGATGATAAGGGAGCAGATATTTATACGAAACTGAATACTGCAGAAGCAATTAAAGATATGGCAAATAATCCTAATAATAGTGGAACAACTATTATGGGAATGAACGTTGGAAATGCAATTGCTGGTGTAGTAAATAAAAATATTAATCCAAATGAAGAGAATCCAAAATAAGATTCTCTTTTTTTGGGAAACATGATATACTCTTAATATGAGGTAAGTTATGAAAAAGAAAAAATTGATATTATATCGCGTATTACGTTTTATTTTGGTTCCTTTTTTTAAATTGTTTTTTCTCCCAAAATATGAAAATAGAGAAGTGATTCCAAAGAAAGGGAACATTGTTTTAGCAGGAGATCATATTAGTAATTTAGATGCTCCATTACTCATTTCTGCTACAAATAGACCAATTCATTTTTTAGGGAAAATAGAACTCTTTAAAAAAGGAATTTTATCTTGGTTTTTTCATTCTGTTGGCGTGATTCCTGTAGATCGAAAGCAAAAGAAGAACCATCAAGCAATGCAGAGTGCAGAATCAGTTTTAAATAGTGGTGAAATGATAGGGATCTTTCCAGAAGGGACTACAAGAAAAGATCATCCTACCATGAGACCATTTAAACTTGGAGCTGTTGCAATGGCAAGCCACACCAATTCTCTTATTATTCCATTTGCTATTACTGGAAAATATCGATTCTTACGTAGAGGAGTCAAAATTACTTTTGGAAAACCATTTGATGTTTCGAATTTAGAATTAGAAGAAGCAAACAAGTTACTTGAAAAAAAAGTGTTGGAATTGATGAAATAAAATCATAAATCTTTTTTTCTTACATATAGTGGTAATGTAGAAAGAGAGGAATTAATATTATGGAATCGTTAAAAGTTTCATCTAAATCTAATCCAAACTCTGTTGCAGGAGCTCTTGCAAATGTTTTTAGAGAAAGCAATGTGACAGAAATTCAAGCAATTGGCGCAGGAGCTTTAAATCAAGCTATCAAAGCAATTGCAATTTGTAGAGGTTTTGTAGCCCCAAGTGGTAAAAATTTGGTATGTATTCCAGCTTTTACGGATATTGTAATTGATGGGGAAGAGCGTACCGCAATGAAGTTAATTGTAGAAGCAAAATAAATACCTTAGGGTATTTTTTCTTTTCTTGATAATTCTCTTTATTTGTATTATAATGACTTAGGTGATATTATGGATCAAAATTTAAAAAGAAGCATTATTTTGGAACATTATCAAAATCCTAAAAATAAAGGTTTGATAGAAGATCCCCATTATTGTAAAGTAAATATGAATAATGAATCATGTATTGATGAAGTTCATTTAATGGTACTTTTTGATCAAGATAAGATAAAAGATATTAGATTTGATGGAGAAGCATGTGCGATTTGTACCAGTTCTACTTCAATTATGATATCAACTCTTATTGGAAAAACAAAAGAAGAAGCCAAAGAAATCATTCAAAATTTTGAAGATATGATTGATGAGAAGACTTACAATGAAGAGCTTTTAGAAGAAGCCAATGTTTTTAATGATATCTATCGTCAACCAAATCGAAAAAAATGCGCGTTACTTGGTTGGTGGGCAATCAAAAAAGCATTAGAAGAAGGTTTAAAATAACCTTCTTTTTTTTGCAGAAAAAATGTTGTATAATGATTTTGGTGATGTTATGGAAACACAGTTCAAAAAAGGAATCAACAAAAAAATCGTAACCGAAATATCAAAAATTAAAAAAGAACCTAAATGGATGAGAGATTTTCGAATCCAAGCTTATGAAGAATTTATCCATCAATCAAATCCAACATTTGGCCCTGAATTAGATCTTGATTTCAATTCGATTACTTATTATAAAAAAGCTGGAGATATTTCTAATAAATGGGAAGATGTACCAAAAGATATTAAAGATACATTTGATAAAATAGGGCTTCCAGAAGCAGAACAAAAATATTTAGCAGGTGTAGGGGCACAATACGAAAGTGAAGTCATTTACCATAACATGTTGAAAGAATTAGAAGAAAAAAATATCATTTTTTGTGATACCGATACCGCTTTAAAAAAATATCCAGATTTATTTCAAAAATACTTTAATAAGTTAGTAAACTATAAAGAAAACAAATATACTGCATTAAATGGAGCGGTATGGAGTGGGGGTACTTTTATTTATATTCCTCCTTATACAAAATTAGATCGACCATTACAAAGTTATTTTAGAATCAACTCTAGGAATATGGGACAATTTGAAAGAACACTCATTATTGTAGATCATGATTCAGAATTGCATTATATGGAAGGATGCACAGCTCCTACCTATACAACAGATTCTTTGCATGCAGCAGTGGTAGAAATATTTGTAGGAGAAAATAGTACTTGTCGTTATACAACAATTCAAAATTGGGCCAATAATGTTTATAATTTAGTAACAAAAAGAGCACTAGTTGAAGCACATGGTCATATGGAATGGATTGATGGAAATATTGGTTCCAAAATTAATATGAAATATCCATCTTGTATCTTAAAAGGAGAATATGCAAAAGGAGACTGTATCAGTATTGCGGTAGCTACAAAAAATCAAATCCAAGATGCGGGAGCTAGGATGATTCATTTAGCCCCTCATACAAAAAGCAATATCATTAGTAAATCCATTGCTGCAAATGGAGGAAACGCTTCTTATAGAGGAACGGTAAAAATAAAAAAGAATGCAACGGATTCGTATGCAACTGTAAAATGTGATACCATTTTATTAGATCCACTTTCTAAAAGTGACACCATTCCTAAAAATGTCGTAGAAAACAAATCTTCCTTTTTGGAACATGAAGCAACCGTTTCCAAAATTAGTGAAGAAAAATTATTCTATTTAATGAGTAGAGGATTAGATGAAGAAAAAGCAAAAGAATTATTAATTATGGGGTTTATTGATCGATTTAGAGAAGAACTTCCAATGGAATATGCAGTTGAATTAAATGCGCTTTTAAAAAATTACTTTTAATTTTATAAAGATTATGATATAATGTTGACAATAGGAGGATGAGGTTATGAAAAAGGGATTGATTGTATCACTAGCACTTATTTCACTTTTTGCTGTTGGGTGTGGTAAATCAAAAGAAGAAAAAGCAAAAGAATATGAAAAAGTAATGGGAGATTATGCAAAAAATTATTTTGAAACTTATATTTTGAATAATGTAGAAGGATTAGATATTCCTGAAATTTCGATTCAAAATTTGAAAGATGCCAATAACTTTGGTTCTAATTATGATTTATCAAAATTAGAAGGTTGTACAAATGAATCAAAAGCTAGAATTATCCTTGATGCAACAAAAAGAGGAATTGCTAGTATGGAATTTGAAATGAACTGTAAATAGGACTCGGTCCTTTTTTTATTGATTTTTCGTCTAGCATTCGTTATAATAA
The DNA here is from genome assembly GCA_946530475.1 of uncultured Mycoplasmatota bacterium. Classification (GTDB taxonomy): domain Bacteria; phylum Bacillota_I; class Bacilli_A; order RF39; family UBA660; genus CAMNAC01. The sequence continues at coordinate 3,676 of CAMNAC010000025.1, read as the reverse complement.
ATTTATAAAAAAAGGAGTTTTGTATGAAAAAAATTAATCTGTTTTTATCCATAGGAAATGAAGAAGTGGAACAAGATCGAATTGAATTATCTGATTTTGTGAGACACTTAAATGATATTTATGAGGACTATGGACTTTATTTTTACTTATTATCTTCTAAAAATGATATCAAGGAAGAAGATGTGACATCAAGTGAAATCTATATGATTTTATTTGAAAATGAAGTAAATGAAGAATCGAAAAAAGAATTTAAAGCAGCTTATAGAGAATTTAAGAAAAATCATAAAAACCCAAAAATCTATACTTATGTAAAAAATATGGAACAAGAAAAAAGTGGCACAGCTTATGAATTTATGCAAAAACTAGATAAAGAATTAGGTCATTTTTATAAGAACTATCATAATACAGATACGATTAAATTAAATATGATTATGCAACTACAAAATCTAGGATTAGAAGAAATCAAATTTGAAACAAAAGATCATAAATTATTTTTAAATAATGAAGAAATGTTATCCTTAGATAATATTCCTATGTTTTTTAACAACAAAGAATTAAACAAATTAAAAGAAAAATATATAGAACTAGAAAACAAGAAAAAAGAATTAAGAAATCAAACAAGAGAACATCCAGAAGATGAGGAAGCATTTCTTGCTTATGGGGATGCGATTAGAGCGTTTGATGAAGTCAAAAATGAAATTACGAGTTTGGAAAAAAGCATCTATGATTTTGAAAAAACATTCGTTCAAACAGAAGGAAATGAAACTTTAACAGAAAGACAGATTTATGCAAGAGAATGTTTGGAAAGAGGAGATATCGAATCTGCAAAAAAAGCTCTCGCATTTGAAGTATTAAAAAAAGATGAAGACATTATTTTGAGTGAAGCAGAACGCGTAGAAGAAAAAGCAAAAATTTTAATTAATGAATATATGCAAAGTATCAATACATTGAAACTTGATTTAGGAAATCCAAATCGTTTTTCTGAAATTGAACACATCTTTGAAGAAGCAATTTCTCTAGAAAAGAAAACAAATATCAAAAGAGAAAGTTTGATGAACTATTCTAGATATTTAATTGAACAAGGAAAAAATGTAGAAGGAATTCATTATTTGGAAGAATATATTAAATATTGTGAATACAATGATATTTCTGTTCCATTCCATATTTATTATTTGTTAGGGACTGCTTATATAAAATTAAACCAATATGATTTTGCAGAAAAGTATCTTCAAAAAACGATTGATTTATTAGAAAATCCATCTAGTGTAGACGAAGAATCAATGAAGGCATATTCTTATTTTGTGCTTGCCCAAAGCGATATGAAATTGGGTGAATATGATAAGTCAAAAAAATACTTTGAAAAGGCGTTAGATTTTTTTGAAAAACCAGAAATTAAAAGCAATGAACTATTTTCTGCATCGCTTTCTGAAATCTATGCGTCGTATGCTGGGCTATCTGCTGCTACAGATGATACGGAATCGATGAAACATTATGCCAATCTTGCGATAGAAACCGCCGAACAAATAAAAGATCATATTGAAAGTGCAAATTTAATTAAAGGAGAAGTTTATAGTACCGTTGGTATTTCTTATGCATTTTATACAGATGAAACAGATTTAGCTGAAAAGTATTTATTAAAAGCAAAATCCCTCATTGAAAAAGAATATGAAGCCAATCAACAAAAAGCCACATTTATATTAATTGATATCTATAAGAATTTAGGACTTTCTTATTTTATGAAAGAAGATTGTGAGAATGCAAAAGAATATTTATACAAAGCGATTCAATATTCTATGAGTGTAGATGAAAAAAATCGTTCTGCTTATCTTCAAGTAGTTTCTACTTGTTCCAATTTATTATCGAAACTTTATTTTATGGATGATGATTACGAAAATGCAGAAAAGTATGCAAAAAGAGGAATTGAATATTGCTTGAAGTATTCTGAAAACACAAGTTTATTGGATTTTCAAGTAGTAGATACTTATGACACCATATTTAATATCTACGCGGATCAAGAAAAATGGGATGAAGCATTATCCTTAATTCAGGGCGTTCTTTCTTTTATTGAGACACATAAGATTGATTCCAACACGTTATTCTCTCTTTATTTAACCATTGGAAGAGTTTATGGAATGATGGGGGATAATGATAATTGTATTTATTATCTTGAAAAAGCACTTGAATATCGTACAGAAACTTCTGATTTCAATTATTTATCTGTTTGTTATAAACTTCTCCATATGTCTTATTTTCTAAAAAGAAATTATGAGCAAGCAATCTTTTATGCGAAAGAACTAGAATCTCTTCTTCTTGAAACAGGGGACAAAGAAGAACTAGGAGAATCTTACTATTATCTAGGGCAGTATTATTTTAGATTGGAAAAAGATAAAGAAGGACAAGAATCTATAAAAAAGGCACTTAACTTATCTACCAATCCAGATGTTTTACAGAGTTCTTATGAAGAATTGATTGTTTCTTATGCAAAAGAAAATTCCGATCAATTCAAACCTTATTTAGATGATTATGAAAAACTCCTTTCTCAAATTGATCCAAGTGAATTGGAAGTTTATCAGTTCTATATGATTTATAATAAAGTAGGATGTTACTATAGAAATCAAAAAGACTATGAGAAAGCTCTCCCTTATTTAGAAAAAGTACATGAAGTCCTTATGAATGTGGGAAGTGAAATGGAACAAGAATTAGGCTTTAATATGGTGGATTTAGAAAACTGTTATAATCAAATGATTTTAACCCATCAATATGATAATAAGGAATTAACTCATAAGGCAATTCAATTATTACAAGATACTAAAAATCCAGATTTACAAAATCAATTAGTTTGGTATTACGGGGAATTAGCAACTATCCATGCAGAAGAAGAAGAAAAGTATGATCAAGCACTTGAAGAATGTGAACAAGCTTTAGAAACAGCTAAAAAAATAAAGAAAGAAGATCTTGATTATTTAACAGTTTCCATAATTTATGTTACAAAAGCGGAAGTTTATCGAGGCTTAGAAGATCTAGAAAAAGCGATTTCTTGTTTTGAAAAAGGAATGGAAGTATGTAAAAAATCAGATCGCGATATTAAAGATCAAATTGCTTTAGAAATGGCAAAAGGTATTTTGGAAATCTATGAAACATTAAAAGATGAAAAAAATATCAAAAAATACAAAAAAATGATAGAAAAAATGGGTGGCTAACATGAAGAAACTTTCCATCTTTCTAGCAAGTTCCATTGTAGAATTTAAAACTGCTAGACCAAAAATTGGAGATTATGTATTAGAATACAATAATCAAATGTTTGAATCCTCTAAAAAGATTAAACTATTTGAATGTGAGTATTATGATGAAGCAATTTCATTAAATCGAAAACAAGATGATTATATGGAAGTATTAAAACAATGTGATTTATTCTTCATGTTAATCGGAAAAAAACTTGGGAAGTATACGTTAGAAGAATATGAAGTTGCTCTTCAAAATCAAGTAGAAAGACATATCTTCTTTCTAAAAAAGAAAGAGTATGATTCTTCTATCTTAGAATTTCAAAAACTTTTAAAAAAAGATTCAAAAGCTCATATATATGAAATTGAAAAAATAGAAGAAGTAAAACCAATTTTATATGCATTAGCGAATGAAAAATTAGAGACCAAAATGTAAACTTTGGTCTTTTTTATGT
>CAMNAC010000024.1 GCA_946530475.1 uncultured Mycoplasmatota bacterium | reverse complement strand
TTAAAAAAGAAGTATGCTATAATGAAAATACCTAAAGGACAGGAGCTATTAAGAAAAACCTACAAGTTAACGATTGGGAATCTAATGAATAGATGGTGTTGAATACTTAAGTATTTAAGGATCCTAAAGTCTATTCGGTGATGCCCACCTGGGAGATCAGGTTTGTCGTTAAAGCCCGCCTTTAGGGTTTTTTTAGGTGATTTTATGAAACTATGTAAATATTGTGGGGAACAAATCCCAAAGAATAAAAAAGTTTGCCCTTCTTGTGGAAAGAGGGTAGAAACAAAAAAAGAGAATGTTTCTAAAAAAGAAGAACCAACGAAAAAAAGTTCTTCTATATGGTCAAAAATATTATCTTATTTTCTGATGTTTTTGCCATTTCTCTTTTTCATATTTTTGATTACTCATTTATGGTATTTCTTGTTTTTAATCTTAGTTTTATTAGTAATTATACCTCTTATTAAAAAGTAAAGAAAAAGGATAGATTCCTTTTTTTATGTTATAATGAATTTGGATGTGAAAATATGTTGGATCGATTAGAATTATTAATTGGAAAAGATAATATTGAGTTATTAGAAACCAAAAAAGTCCTTGTTTTAGGACTTGGTGGAGTAGGAGGATACGTAGTTGAAAGTCTTGCTCGCTCTGGTATAGGAAGTCTTGTTCTAGTAGATTATGATACAATTACAGAAAGCAATTTAAATCGTCAAATCATCGCGACTAGAACAAATATGGGACAGTTGAAAACAGATGCTTTTGAAAAAAGAATATTGGATATTAATCCTAAATGTAAAATAGAAAAACTATCAAAAATGATAACACCTGATCATTTTTATGAGTTACTATCCTATCAACCTGATTTTATTGTGGATGCATGTGATACGATTTCTGTAAAACAAGAATGTATCAAAGCATGCATTCAAAATAAGATCCCGTTTTTATCTTGTATGGGGACAGGTAATAAGATGGATCCAAGTAAACTAAAAATTCTAGACTTAAAGAAAACAGAAGGGGATCCAATCGCTAAAAAACTAAGAAAATATGTAAAAGATGAAAAAATTAATGGAAAAATTCCAGTTATTTGTAGTACAGAACTCCCAAGAAGAAAAGGAAAAGTCATTGCTTCTAATGCCTTTGTCCCACCAACTGCAGGTCTTCTTGCAGGAAACTATGTAGTAAGATATCTAATAGGAGATTATCATGAAAAAGAAAGATAAAATAATAGAATGGATTTCCAATCAAAAAGGAAATCTAATTGGAATTGGAATTGATCAAAAACCTTATCTAGAAGAAATTATGAAAAATAAGAATATTTTAGAGTGTAATTTATTAGAATCCATTTCCTTAGAAGAAGGTAGTGGGAAAAGAAAAAAATATCTTCCTATTAAGAAATTAAAAAGAAAATTTAAAAGGAAAAAAACAGATGCACTACTCATGAATGCTTCTTATATCAAAAGATATTGGAATCATTTAATCAAAGATAGCATTTATCTAATTAAAGGAGAAGTTTTGATTTATGGAATCAAAGACAAGGAAGAAGTGGAATTATTAGAAAAACGTTATCATAGATATTCTGTTCTAATGGAAAAAGAAAAAATCGGAAATGAATGGCTTTTAAATATAAAAGTAGGGGATGCACAAAATCATAAAGGGAAAGAATTCTTTTATTTTATAGGAGATTCTATTTATCAAATGATTGAATTATTGAGCGAATTTTTAACAAATTAAAAAATGTGTAAATTTTCACATAAATTACACATTTCTTTTTTATAATGAAACTGTCAGAGAAATCTGACATTGTCGAAGACATCGACTCTCTCTACTCTGGAAAGTACGACCCCGTACTTTCTCTTTTTATAGATGAAAAAAGTCCCCACATATAAAACGTTCTTTATAAGTTCGTTTTTTCTTTTTTAAAACAATGGTAGCTTTTGAATGAAATGAAATCCAATAAAAATCATTGGTCATTTCATTTGGGAAAATAAGGTAATTAGGATTTAATAGTTCAATTCGACATTTACAGGAAATTCCTAATTTCCTAAAGAAAACAAAGAAATGTGTATCATCTTGTTTTTGGAATTTTACTTTGGATAACTGAGAAGAAGAAAAATGAAAAGATTCTTGCCCAATTTGAATGTGACATTGAAAAAAAGGAAATCTAGATGGATAAATTAAAAAATAAACATTGTTTTTTTCTTTTCCTTCTTTTTTACTGGTATTAGATGAAAAATATAGTAAATGATTGGGATACTTTTTCCCATATTCTTTTTTTAAAGATCCTGAAGCATCTTCTAAATAGATTTTTTTTCGGTTAATCCAAAGAGTACCAAATACTTTATAATAAGGAGTTAGATAAGAAGTTGTAAAATAAGGTTCTAATGTAGGGAATTCTCTTAATAAAAGTGTATTTTCGAATGGCTTTTTTTGAACATTAGAAAAGTATAATTCACCTTTGCATTTATAATTTTTGTTTTCTAAACATAGTTTGACCGTAGATAAAGTAAAAATATTATTTTTGATATGCAGTTCAAACGGTTCTTTTAGATAATAGAAATCTTCTATTGGAAATACAAAGAATTGATTGGAATTGGTGATGGTTTCATAAAGTTGAATAAATGCATAGGAAGTATTTCCATAATGGATACCAGGGTTGATGAAAAATATTTCTTGTTTTTTTGTTACAATCTTAAAAAACCAAGATTCAAAATAGGGGCTTTCTTTCATAGAATCACCTCTATATTCTATGAACTTTCTTTTCAAAAAAGAAGGTCTATGTTATAATAAAAAAGGTGTTTGTTATGATATATGTATACTATGGATTAGAAACATTTTTAATCGAAAAAGAGATTCAAAAATGCTTTACAAAAGCAAATATTGAGCCCATTAATGTGAGCCGTTATAACATGGAAGAAACTCCATTAAAAGATGTGATAGAAGACGCTATGATGACTTCTTTGTTTTCGGATAAAAAAGGAATCGTATGTGAAAGATCTACTTTTTTAACTGGAAGTACAAAGTTTGAGCAAGATACTTCTTTATTAGAAGAGTACTGTGGTCATATCAATCCGGATACCATTCTTATCTTTTTTGTACCAGCTGAGAAATTAGATGAACGAAAAAGAATTGTAAAAACTTTAAAAAAAGTAGCTTCTATTCATTCTTTTTCAAAAAATGAAATGAATTTTTCGAAACTTCTGAATGAATTATTTGAAGGATATGAGATTTCTAATCCAGATAAAGCGTTTTTTCTAATGCGTGTCGGAAAAGAGATACCATTATTAGAACAAGAAGCAGAAAAAATCAAAATGTATCGATTAGAAGATAAGAAGATCACAAAGGATGATATTGTTAATTTGACTACTAAAAATATTGATTTAGATATCTTTCATTTAATTGAATCCATTGTTTCAAAGAAAAAGGAAAAAGCGATGGAATCTTATTATGAAATGTTAAAAAGAAATGAAGAACCCATAAAAATCATCATTATTTTAGCGAATCAATTTCGTATTATGTATCAAGCAAAGTGTTTATCCCAAAAAGGGTATACAGAAAAAGATATTGCATCTACATTAGGAATTCATCCATATCGTATTAAACTTGCTTTACAAAATGGAAGAAGTTTCAAAAAAGAAACATTACTTTCTTATTTAGAGAAACTTGCCGATTTAGATACGAATATTAAGATGGGGAAAATTGATAGTAGCTTAGGACTGGAATTATTTATTTTAGGAATATAAAAAGGAAGAATTAATCTTCCTTTTGAAGTGCTTGAATTTTATCATAGACACTTTTTAAAGTTTGTTCATATTTACTCGTTGTTCTTGGTTCATAGTATTTCCTGTTTTTAATTTCATTTGGTAAGTATTGTTGTTTGACAAAAGCATTTGGATAATTATGCGGATACTTATAATCTGGAGAAGTTGTTTTAATATGATTAGGAACATTTCCAGTAGTACCATTATGAATATCGGAAAGAGCCATATCAATTCCAGAAATTGCAGAATTTGATTTTGGAGATAGTGCCAGTTCAATTACTACAACAGAAAGAGGGATTCTTGCCTCTGGGAGACCTAATCTTTCACAGATGTTAATAGCGGCATCTACTTTAGGTCCCATACTAGGATTTGCAAGACCAATATCCTCATATGCAATGACACTCATTCTTCTGTAAATCGAATCTAAATCTTCTGCTTCAATTAATCTCGCTAAATAGTGAAGGGCAGCATTCACATCGCTTCCACGAATGGATTTTTGAAAAGCTGATAATACATCATAATGACCATCTTCATTTTTATCATGAAAGAATACTGGTTTACTATTGATTTTCTGTAATTGATCGATGGTTACATGATAATCTGGGCTTGAATAGTAAGCAACTTCTAATAAATTATAAGCAAATCTTAAATCTCCACCAGATAAAGAAGCAATATAAGAAATGGATTTCTGATCGATTTTTATATTTTTTAAATATTCTGTTTTAGTAGCCTTTTTTAACCCTTTTTCTATATCTTCTATTGTGAGTTCTTTTAATTCAAATATTTGACAGCGACTTCTGATAGCTGGATTAATTTTATGATATGGATTACTGGTAGTAAGACCAATTAATGTAATCATTCCATTTTCTAAATAGGGAAGAAGTAGATCTTGTTTGTCTTTGTTTAACCTATGAATTTCATCTACTATAATGACTAAATTGCCATACATTTTTGCTTCTTCCATTGCGATATCAAAATCCTTTTTACTATGAATAGTGGCATTTAAGACACGATGTTTAAATCCTAATTCTTCTACCATCGCAAGTGCGATAGTGGTTTTTCCAATACCAGGTTTTCCATATAAAATCATAGAAAATAGTTTTTTATGTTTTACCATATTCGATAAAACCATTCCATTTCCTACCAGATGTTTTTGACCGATAATTTCTGATACCTTTTTTGGTCTTAATTTTAAAGCTAATGGTTCATTCATACAATCACCTTTTTTCAATTATAACATAAAAAATATAGAATTTTCCTCTTATTTTATGATAAAATAAAAAGAGAAACTAGGTGAATTATGTTAGAAGAACAAATAGGACGTTTCTTAAATTATTTATTAATTGATAAAAAATATAGTAATAATACGATTCTTACATACGAAGATGATTTAAATACCTTCTTATCATTTTGTAAAGAAGAAAAATTAGAATTAAATGAGATTGAAAAAGAAGATTTAAAAAATTATTTAGTATATTTAAAAAAGCATTATCAAAATGAGAAGACAATTTCTCATCATATAACATCTTTAAGAAGCTTTTATAAATTTTTGTTAATGGAAAAAATATTAACTAAAAATCCAATTTCAGGAATTGAATTACCAAAATTAAAGAAAACACTTCCTCATGTCTTATCAGAAGAAGAAGTGAATCAATTATTGGATATCCAAATTACAGATAAGTATTCTGCCAGAAATAAAGCAATGTTAGAACTCATGTATGCGACCGGACTTCGCGTGAGTGAGTTAATCAATGTGAAAATAACAGATTTTGATATGGAAATGGCACTTTTAAGAACTATGGGAAAAGGAAGAAAAGAAAGAATCCTTCCTGTTGGAGAATATGCGATGACAGCAATTCAAATTTATTTACAACATTATAGAGATTCATTTTGTATCAAAGGTCCAAAAGAGTACTTATTTTTAAATAATCATGGGAACAAAATGACACGCGTAGGTTTTTTCAAAAATTTAAAAAAATTAGCAAAAGAAAAAGGAATTAAAACAGAATTTAGTCCTCATACCTTAAGGCATTCTTTTGCGACTCATTTATTAAATTATGGAGCTGATTTAAGAAGTATTCAAGAATTACTTGGGCATTCTTCAATTTCCACTACTCAAATTTATACACACGTGTCAAATGAAAAGATTAGAAAGAATTATGAGGAATATCATCCTCATGGAAAGTAGGGGTTTTATGTATCATATCGTATCAATTGAAAAAAGTATCTTTAGAGAATATGATCTAAGAGGGATTGTAGGAACTGAAATTAATGAGGATGTTGCTTATACCATTGGAAGAAGTTTTGCATCTTATGTAACCAATAAAACAGAAAAAGTATTAGTTGGATATGATAACAGACTTTCCTCCAAAGCACTTCATGATGCCTTAGTTGCTGGACTTATGGAAAGTGGTGCCGATGTTGTAAGTTTAGGTCTTGTCACTACGCCAATGTATTATTATGGAAGAGTGTATCTTAGAATGAATCAAGGAATTATGATTACTGCTAGTCATAATCCAAAAGAGTACAATGGCTTTAAAATCGCATTTGATGCAGTTGGAAATGCAGTAGGTCCTGAAATTAAAAAATTTCAAGAATTTACTGAAAAAAAAGAGTTTGCAAAATCTACTTTAGGTTTTTATGAGGAAGTAGATATTCGAAACCCTTATATTCAGGCTGTTCAAAATGGAATTGATTTAGGTCCCAAAAAAATAAAAGCAGTGATTGACTGTGGGAATGGAACTGGTTCTGTTATTGTAAAAGAATTAATGGAAGCATGTAACATCGATTATATCCCAATCTATTGTGAAAGTGATGGAACATTTCCAAATCATCATCCTGATCCATCTGTTCATGAAAATATGCTGGATTTAAGTAAAAAAGTATTGGAAGTAGGAGCAGATCTTGGAATTGGAATTGATGGAGATGCAGATAGGGTAGGAATTGTCGATAACAAAGGAACCATTTTAAATGCTGATATGTATTTGCTTTTGATGTATCGATTCTTAGCTCCAACACTTTCTAAAAAAGAAGCGCTTTATGATGTAAAATGTTCGAAAACATTAATTGATGAATTAGATAAATTAGGTTATGAAAAAACAATGTATCGAACAGGGAATTCTTATATTAACAGGATGATGCAAGAACATGACTTTGTATTTGGAGGAGAATATTCAGGACATGTTTATTTTAAAGATAAATTCCCTGGATTTGATGATGGTATCTATGCAGGGCTTAGAATGATCGAATTACTTTCCAAAAGTGAAGAAACTATCTCTGAAATGTTAGAACACACAACTCATTATTTTTCAACTCCAGAAGAAAAAGTAAAAGTAACCGAAGAATCAAAATTTGAAATTGTTAAAAAAATATTAGAATTTGCGAAAGAAAACCACTATCAAATCATTGATATTGATGGTGTACGAGCACAAAATGAGCTTGGATGGGCGTTAGTTAGAGCATCTAATACAGGACCTAATTTAACTGTTCGTTTTGAATCAAATACAGAAGAAGGTTTAAAAGTATTAAAAGAAACTTTTATGAATCAAATAGAAAAAGAAAGGAATAATATGATGAAATCAAAAGTTTATTTTACAAAAGAGATTTCTCCAGAAAGTTTAATTCGAATCTATGAAGCTTTAGGAGTAGAATTAAAAGGGAATGTAGGAATTAAAGTTTCTACAGGTGAAAAAGGATCCAAAGGATATTTAAAAGCAGCCTTAATTAAACCGTTGGTAGACAAATTAAATGGAACCATTATTGAATGTAATACTGCTTATCCAGGAAAAAGAAATACGGAAGAAGATCATTTAAAAGTTGCTGAAGAACATGGATTTACTTCTATGGGAAAAGGAGTAGAAATCATGGATGCAAAGGGAGAAATCAAAATCCCTGTTGTCAATGGGAAACATTTACAATATGATTTGATTGGAGAAGGATTTGAAAAATACGATGCCATTTTAAATTTAGCTCATGGAAAAGGCCATGCAATGGGAGGTTTTGGTGCAAACTTAAAAAATCAAAGTATTGGAATTGCTTCTCGTAACGGAAAAGCATACATTCATTCTTGCGGTAAAACAGAAGATCCAAATCTTTGTTGGAGTGTATCTTATGAACAAAAAGACTTTATTGAATCTATGGCAGAAGCAGCAAAAGCAGTAAGTGACCACTTAAAAGAACAAAACAAACCGATTGTATATATCACTGTCGCAAATGCACTTTCTGTTGATTGCGATTGTGACGAAAATCAAGGCGATCCAGTTATGGCAGATTTAGGAATTTTTGCTTCTCTAGATCCAGTCGCAAACGATCAAGCGTTCATTGATGCAGTATGGGCATCGAAAGATGAAGGGGCTCCTCAATTACAAGCAAGAGTGGATAGACAAGAAGGAAGACATATTACCGAATATGCAGAGAGTATTGGTCTTGGATCTACGGATTATGAATTAATTGAAATTTAGCATTCCAAATATTGGAATGTTTTTTTTAAAATAAAAAGAGAACAAATGTTCTCTTTTTATGATATAATGAAATCAGGGGGGAACATATGGAAAAAGTATATATATGTATCGATTTAAAAAGCTTTTATGCATCTGTCGAATGTGTGGAAAGAAAGTTAAATCCATTAACAACTAATTTGGTTGTAGCGGATTTTACTAGAACAGAAAAGACAATTTGTCTTGCAGTGACACCATCCTTAAAAAAATATGGGCTTTCTGGAAGGAGTAGGCTATACGAAGTGAATCAAGTAATTCGTGATGAAAATAGGAAAAGAAAAGGCAGAAAATCATCTTACCAAGAACCTTTATTAAAACTTCATCCTGATTGGAAAATAGATTTTTTAATCGCACCTCCTAGAATGAAACTTTATATGAAATATAGTGCCAATATTTATCAAATATATTTGTCCTATTTTTCAAAGGAAGACATTTATGTATATTCCATTGATGAAGTGTTTTGTGATGTTACAAACTATTTAAAACTATATAAGTGTACTCCAAAAGAATTAGTCAAAAAAATCGTTTTAGATATTTATCATCAAACAGGAATTACTGCAACTGCAGGGATTGGTACCAATCTTTTTTTAGCGAAAGTCGCAATGGATGTTCTTGCCAAAAAAGAAGAACCAATTGATGGAGTAAGAATTGCAGAACTAGATGAAATTTCTTACCGAAAAAAACTATGGGATCATAAACCATTAACTGATTTTTGGAGGATTGGAAAAGGAATTTCAAAAAAATTAGAAACTTATCAAATTCATACGATGGGAGATTTAGCAAGAGCTTCTTTAACAAAAGAAAACTTCTTATACAAATTGTTTGGTGTCAATGCAGAAATGATGATTGATCATGCATGGGGTTATGAACCAACTACCATGGAAGAAATAAAATCTTATAGACCAAAAACGAATTGTTTATCATCTTCACAAGTTTTAAAAGAACCTTATTCTTATGAAAAAGCAAAGATAATTGTAAAAGAAATGGCAGAACTTTTATCTTTAGATCTTACTTGTAAACATTTACTAACTAATCAACTCGTATTAACAATTGGGTATGATATTGAAAACTTGAAAAAAAATTACGAAGGGGAAGTTACAATTGATTTTTATGGAAGAAAAATACCAAAGCATGGACATGGCACCATTCATTTGGATTTTTTTACTTCTTCTACCACTCAAATTATGAAAAAAGTGATGGTGTTATTGGAAAGAATTACCAATCAGAATCTGACGATTAGAAGAATTCATATAACTGCATGTAATTTAAAACAAGAAAGAGATATCTCTAATCAGTTTTATCAATTAAACTTATTTGAAGAAGTTCCTTTAACGGATCAAAAAGAATTAGAAATGCAAAGAACTATAATTAAATTAAAACAAAGATTTGGAAAAAATTCTATTTTAAAAGGAATGAATTATATGGAAGGAGCTACTACGATTGAAAGAAACGAACAAGTGGGAGGTCATAGAGGATGAAAGAATATGAAGATATTCTCTTTTTAAGCCATTTTGAGCCACAATTTCACCCTAGAATGGGAAAGAATGAAAGAGCAGCGCAATTTGCTCCATTTGCGGCTTTAACAGGGTATTATGAAGAAATTGAAGAAAAGGGAAGAAGAACCGATTCAAAGAAAGTATTGGCAGAAGATCAAAAAGAACGTTTAAATCAAAAACTAAAAGAGGTTCCACTAAAAATGTCTACATCAATTGTAATGATTACCTATTTTGTAAAAGATGAGAGAAAAAAAGGAGGATGTTATCAAAAAGAAATTGGGAAAATCAAAAAAATTGATTTTTATCATAAAAAAATTATCATGGAATCGAAGAAAAGCATTTTATTTTCTGATATTTCAGACATTTCATTTGATTAATTTTAGAAGAAATGATAATATAATTAAGAGGTAATGATTATGGAAGTATACAAAATTGGATTTGACATAGGAAGTACAACTGTGAAAGCAGTTGTTTTAAATGAAAATAAAAAAATACTATATAAAGAGTATCGAAGACATAATTCAGATACAAAAGGAACGATTAAAGAATTATTAAAAGAAATCATCAAAGCTTTTCCAAAGAAACAATTTGTGATGACATTTACAGGAAGTGGAGCATTATCCCTTGCAAAATTTTTTCAAATACCTTTTTTACAAGAAGTTATCGCTTGTAAAAATGCAATTATGGAATATGCACCTACCTCAGATGTTTGTATTGAACTTGGTGGAGAAGATGCAAAAATCATTTACTTTGGTCATACGATTGAGCAAAGAATGAATGGATCTTGCGCAGGTGGAACAGGGGCTTTTTTAGACCAAATGGCAGTACTTTTAAACACGACAACAGAAGGGTTAAATGAACTTGCAAAAAATGGAACGATTATTTATCCAATCGCATCTCGTTGTGGGGTATTTGCAAAAACAGATGTACAACCACTTTTAAATGAGGGAGCAAAAAAAGAAGATATCGCACTTTCTATTATGCAAGCAGTAGTAAATCAAACGATTAGTGGTCTAGCTTGTGGAAAGCCAATTCGAGGAAATGTCATTTTTTTAGGTGGCCCTCTCACTTATTTATCGGTTTTAAAAGAACGTTTTATTAAAACACTTAATCTAAAAGACTCTGAAGTGATCGCGCCAAAAGATGCAAATCTATTTGTTGCTTTAGGAGCTTCTTTGGATCAAGAAGATAAGAAGATTTTAAAAAAACAAGATCTTGAAAAAATGATCAATGAATTAGATTCTTTTAAGGAAGAAGAAACAAATGAATTACAACCCTTATTTTCTAGTAAAAAAGAGTATCAAAGCTTTCAAAAAAGACATCAAAAAGCAACCATGAAAAAAAGAGACTTAAGTACTTATTCAGGAGATGTATTCCTTGGAATTGATGCAGGAAGTACCACTTGTAAATTAGTGGCCATTTCAAGAGAGGGAGAACTCTTATATGAAAACTATCAAAGTAATGAAGGAACTCCTGTTCATACAGTCAAAAAAATGTTATACGATCTTTATGAAAAACTCCCAAAAAATGTCGTAATTAGGCAATGTGGATCTACCGGATATGGAGAACAATTGATCAAAATTGCGTTTCACCTAGATATGAGTGAAATAGAGACAATTTCTCATTATACAGCAGCCAATTATTTTTTACCTGGTGTTGAAAGCATTATTGATATTGGTGGGCAGGATATGAAATACATTCGCATTAAAAATGGTGCGATTGATTCCATTATGTTAAATGAAGCTTGTTCTTCAGGGTGTGGTTCATTTATTGAAACACTCTCAAAATCTCTTGGAATTTCTGTTCAAGAATTTGTGGATTTAGCAGTATCATCTAAGCATCCAATTGATCTAGGTTCTCGATGTACGGTTTTTATGAATAGTAAAATCAAACAAACCCAAAAAGAGGGAAGACCATTAAGTGATATTTTTGCAGGCCTGTCGTATTCGGTTATTCGAAATGCAATTCAAAAGGTAATGAAGATAAGAGATGTCTCTACTTTAGGAAATAAAATTGTTGTTCAAGGAGGTACTTTTTTAAATGATGCAGTTTGTAGAGCATTTGAATTAATCACTGAAAAAGAAGTCATTCGTCCTGAAATTGCAGGCCTTATGGGTGCCTATGGTATCGCACTTTTATCATTAGAAAACTATTTGAATATGGAAGATCAAGACATTGAAAGTACGATATTAACAAAAGAAGGATTAGATCAACTAAAGATGAAAACGACTCATACAAGATGTGGTAGATGTGAAAATCACTGTGCACTTACCATCAATCAATTTGGCAAACAGCATTTTATTTCTGGAAATCGATGTGAAAGAGGGTCTGGAGATAATGGTAGCCATTCACTATTACCAAATATGTATGCATGGAAATACAATCGTCTTTTTTCCTATGAGCCAATAAAAGATGCTCCAAAAGGGAAAATTGGAATTCCTAGAGTGTTAAATATGTATGAAAACTATCCATTATGGTTTACGATTTTTACAGAATTAGGTTTTGAAGTAATTTTATCGGATCATTCAAATCGAAAACTCTATGAGAGTGGAATTGAATCAATGCCAAGTGAATCCGTTTGTTTTCCAGCAAAACTCGTACATGGACACATTATGAATTTAATTCACAAAGGAGTAAAAACTATTTTTTATCCATGTATTATGTATGAAAGAGAAGAATTCCATAATACAGATAATCATTATAATTGTCCAATTGTTCAAAGCTACAGTGAAGCCATTAAATTAAATGTAGAAGAATTAGAAAAAGAAAATGTAACATTTAAAAATCCATTTTTACCTATGGAAAAAGAAAAGTTAGTGATTCGTTTATTAGAAGAGTTTTCATCTTATCACATTCCAAAAAAACAAATGAAAAAAGCAGTTGAAAAAGGATTTTTAGAACTACAAAATTATAAAAAAGAAGTCCAAAAAAAAGGAGAAGAATTCCTTGCTTATATCGAAGAACATAATGAAAAAGCAATCGTTCTAGCAGGAAGACCTTATCATCTTGATAAAGAAGTGAACCATGGAATTGATACGATGATCAATTCTTTAGGCCTAGCTGTTTTATCAGAAGATTCTATCTGTCATTTAAGCAAACTAGAAACTAGATTGCGTATTGTGAATCAATGGGAATACCATGCAAGAGTATTCCATGCGGCAGATGTTGTTTCTCAACATCCTAACTTAGAACTTGTTAATTTAAATTCTTTTGGATGTGGATTAGATGCGATTATAACCGATCAAGTAGAAGAAATCTTACGTTTTAATAACAAACTATATACTGTTATTAAAATAGATGAAATAAATAATTTGGGAGCTGCAAAAATAAGAATTCGCTCTTTAATTGCATCGATGAATAAAAGAAAAGAAGAGAATACTTATCACCCATATACCTATCAAAAACCTTATTTCAAAGAAAGTGATAAAGAACACACTTTATTATTCCCAGATATGACAGCCTTTCATATGCCTCTATTTGAGTCGGTTTTAAGGAGTTTTGGATACAAAGCCATCTATTTGAACGAAACGACAGAAAACAGCGTAGAAACAGGCTTAAAATACGTAAATAATGACGCATGTTATCCAGCCGTAATTGTAACTGGTCAATTAATTGAAGCCCTTCAAAGTGGGAAATACGATTTGGATCATACGAGTGTCATTATTACGCAGACCGGTGGAGGATGTAGGGCAACTAATTATATAGGATTAATCAGAAAAGCTTTAAAAGATGCTGGATTTTCTCAAGTATCCATTTTATCTTTTAATCTAAATGGATTAGAAAAAGAACAAGCCTTTCATTTTACTCTACCAATGTTAAATCGATTTATTCAAGCTGTTTTATATGGAGATTTACTCATGAAACTGCTTTATGCGACCAGACCTTATGAGAAAATAAAAGGAACCTCTTATAAAATCTATCAAAAATGGAATCAAATTTGTTATCAATCTCTTCAAAATGGGAATTTAAGAGAATATCGAAAAAATATACAAAATATTGTAAAAGATTTTCAAAAGATTGAAATCGAATTAAAAGAAAAACCAAAAGTAGGAATTGTTGGTGAAATCTTAATTAAATATCATCAATTTGGAAATGATCATTTAGTAGATCGCCTAGAAAAAGAAGGAGCTGAAGTATGTGCTCCTGAATTAATGGGATTTATTAAGTATGCAGCTTATAATAATTTAATCAAAGATTCTATTTTAAAAACAGGATCTTTCTATTCTTATCTTTGTAAAAAAGTACTAAACATTATAGACCTTTATGAAAAACCAATTAATCGTGCATTAAAGGATACGAGATTTAAAAAAAGCGTTGATATTTACGAATTAGCAAAAAATGTAGATGGAATTCTTTCAACTGGTAATCAAACAGGAGAAGGATGGTATCTAACAGGAGAAATGATCCAATTAATTAAAGAAGGAGTTCCAAATATCGTATGCGTTCAACCATTTGCTTGTCTACCTAATCATATTGTAGGAAAAGCGGTTATCAAAAAAATTCGTGAACTTTATCCAGATAGTAATATAGTCGCAATTGATTATGATCCAGGTGCAAGCCATACCAACCAAATTAATCGTATTAAATTAATGTTAACAGTAGCGAAAGAAAATCTAAAAAAGAAAGTAGGGGAGTAAATGGTAGTTTGTATCCCTG
>CAMNAC010000023.1 GCA_946530475.1 uncultured Mycoplasmatota bacterium | reverse complement strand
TTTCAATATTCTTTTCTCTGTTATAAGTAGGAATAATTACTGATATTTTATCTTTCATCTCTCCACGTCCTTTAACTAGATTTTAGCATATTTTTCAAAAAATAGGAATAGCCTATCAATTTGACACTTTTATTAAAATATGATATATTCTATACGTAATTGATGGCACATTATTCTAGTCAATTCGATTATGAGGAAGACGGGGCTAAAAATCCGTTAAAGAGCACATCTGTGAAGCTTTTGGTGCTTGCTTTATACGCCCAGTTTAGGGTGAGTGCTGGAAGATAGAGTATTGGGCGAACGTAATGGCATACGTAACCGACCCACTATTCGTGGAGACCTATACTTGTAGCTTACTTGATAAGTTATGACTTAGGCTTGAACCTGGTTGTGGTGAATAGCTATGATCAGTGTAGCTTGTCCTGCGTGATTTTTGGGGATTACTGATCTACTGAAGTGTTTGTTAGCTAAAAACATTTCAGCATTGCAGTATGAAACAAGAGTTGCAAAAAGGAATTATTCATAATTGATTGGTGAGGAAAACTCCTAGAGTGCATGCTTATAGGATTGCAGTACGTACTAAGTGGTAATCAAGTCTTGTAAATGGCAACACTACAATCACTTCCTAATGGGGAACCACTTATCTGGTAACGGATAAGTCGAAGTGAGGGAAATCCTACTTGACCTAAGACGTAAAGTTTACTATGAGAAACGCCATAATTATGATGGATGATAAAGGGATTATCCCTTTTTTCTTTTTAGGAGGATATATGAAACAAAAAGAATATATTCAAAATTTAAAAAAGGATTCTAAAAAAAAGAAATGGAATTACTCTTGGATTATTTGTATCACAGTTCTTGCATTTATCATTTCTTTTGTGTTTTCATTCTTATCAGAATGGATTATGCCAAATGTTTCTGTTTTTATAGGAATCCTATTAATCGTATTTTTTATTCTATTAGGAATTCTATTTGATATGATAGGAGTATCTGTGACATCTGCTGATGTAGCACCTTTTCATTCTATGAGTTCTAAAAAAATAAGAGGTGCTAATGTGGCAGTAATATGCAAAAAAAATGCGGATAAAGTATCTAGCTTTTGTAACGATGTAATAGGGGATGTATGTGGGATTATTTCAGGTTCTGCAGGTGTTTATGTAGCATCTTCTTTAGCACTTTCCAATCATTGGAATTTGCTCTTTACAAACTTAATGGTCACTTCCTTAATTGCTGCATTTACCATTGGTGGGAAAGCAATTGGAAAGGGAATCGCAATCAATAATAATACAATGATTTTATATGAATTTTCAAAATGGATTTCTTATTTTTATCAACCAAAGTAAAAGGGATAGCCTTTTTCTTTTTTTTGTGTTAAGATACTCTTGGAGGTTAGATTATGGAATTAAAAGGAAGTAAAACAGAACAAAATTTAATGACAGCTTTTGCTGGAGAGAGTCAAGCTCGAAACAAATACACTTATTATGCTAGCAAAGCAAAAAAAGAAGGGTATGAACAAATTGCAGCTATTTTTGAAGAAACTGCAGGAAATGAAAAAGAACATGCCAAAATGTGGTTTAAAGAATTACATGGAGGAAGTGTTCCATCTACAATTGAAAACTTATTAGATGCTGCAGAAGGAGAAAATTATGAATGGACAGATATGTATGAAAAGTTTTCAAAAGAAGCAAAAGAAGAAGGATTTGAACATATTGCATATTTGTTTTCTGAAGTCGCAAAAATAGAAAAACGTCACGAAGAAAGATATCGTAGATTATTAGAAAATATCAAAGAAGAAAAACAATTTAAAAATGACACAGAAGTAGCTTGGATATGTAGAAACTGTGGATATGTTCATTTTGGAAAAGAAGCACCTAAAGTATGCCCAGTATGTGCACATCCACAAAGTTATTTTGAAAGATTGAACGAAAATTATTAAAGGCTTAAGCCTTTTTTGTTTGAAATCAAAAAAAATACTTGCAAAAGTACAAATTATTTGGTATTATTAATTTGTGCTTCAAATGGCAAGATAGTTCAGTTGGCTAGAACACACGGTTCATACCCGTGATGTCGGGGGTTCAAATCCCTCTCTTGCTACCATAGATGATTACTCAAACAGATTGTTTGAGTTTTTAAATGCATAAAATATATTTTTTTTTAAAAAAAAGATGAAAAATGAAAAGTTTGTGTTATAATATTCGTTATTAGTCGATAATATAATAAGGAGATGAAAAAAATGAGAAAAAGCAACGTATTTATATTTTTACTTCTTGCGATGTTTTTATTTCAAATTGGAACAATTCATGCAGAAGAAAAAGAAACTTTAGATGTGATAGGAGAAAAAGAAGAATTAACAGATGTGGATTTTGAAAAACAAGATCCAGATGTTTTTGTAGAACCTTCAAGTGATAAAGAAATTGTTGAAAAACAAGATCCAAGTGTTTTTGTTGATTCTGCAAATCAAGAAACGCAAGTTTCAAATGAAGAACCTGGAGATAAACAAGATCCAAGTGTTTTTGTAGCACCTTCAAATAATGAAGATACTGCTGAAGAAAAGAAAGAACCAGAATCTCCAAAAAGTGAAACGATTGTATCGAATGAAAACAATCATGAGACAGGAGATCCTACAATCTCAACTGGAGATGATACCAATCCAGGAGATGATATTCATGGAGGAAAAATCTATGACATTCAAAAAGTAAAAGTGATTACAAAAAAAGTAGATAGCGAAGGAAACTTCCTTTCAGGTGTTACATTACAAATTTTAGATTCTGAAGGGAATGTAGTAGATGAATGGGTTACTACCGATGAAGCTCATGAAACTCTATTACCTGATGGAGTTTATACACTTCATGAAGTAGAAGCACTTGATGGTTATGATCTAGCAGAAGATCAAGAATTTACAGTAAAAGTAGAAATTGTAGATCTTGATTCAGGAGCTGATTTCATGCCTGAACCATGCTCTCATTATGGTGGAACTCCAATGTACTATATTGAAATTGAAGGAAAAAAACATGAAGTTTATTGTATCAATCAAAACTGGGAAACTCCAGATGAAAACTCTACCTACGATGGGGGAATTCTAAATTCTGAAAGTATTAGAGATTTTACAAAGCAAACAATCGTTGTCGATGTAGATCCAGACTCAATTGATCCAGTTGATGGGAGAGAACATTCTGGACAAATTTTATCCGAGGAACCAGTTGATGTTTCTGACCAATCTTTATCTGATCAAGAATTGTACGATAAAATTTTAGATATTATTTATCATAGACATAATGCTCAAGAAGCTTTAAAAGAATTAGGATATTCTTATACAGAAGAAGAAATCCGTTATATTACAGAAGTAGCACTTAAAAATTATACAAACTCTGGTCTAACAGAACGTCAATTCAATGTGAATGCTACAGAAACATTGTTAAATGACCTTGACGCTGCTGGCGTAGTTTATAAGACTTATAATGATGGTAAGAAACTTAGTTATATAAAACATAACTATCGTGATTATGTTTACGTGGATGATGCTGCACCAAATGAAAGCATTGTTCGAGTTGATTATGGAAAAGGAAATTCTTTTGGCCAAATGGTAGCTAGTCACTGGAGTGCTAAACATGGAGCAAATAATAGTGGAAGTGAGAAAGCATTAGCTGCAAGAGCAACCGTTGCGAGATATTATGCATTATATCAATATTTAACAGGTGATGGGAATCCCCATCCTAGTGATATGAATCTCTATATTTATTCATCAGGTTCTATTCCTTCAGATGTGTCAAATAATAATCATGATACAAAATATCAAAACTTACTAGGGGTTACTGGATATTTTGAGGATATCCCACAACAAGAACAAGAAGTTGTAATGGTAAATACACCTCATGTTCCAACGAACAACCCAGAAACTGCAGATCCAATTTTAACTTATGTATGCATACAAATTATGAGTATATTCTGCCTTTCTATTTGCATGATATATTCTAAAAAGGTTTATAGTAAATAGAACCAAAACAGTTCTTAGTTTTCATTTGCATTATTTTATTACTCAAACAATCTGTTTGAGTTTTTTGCTTTTGTGACAATATGTAAACAACAAGTGTTCTATCCGAAATAATTCTATATAAAAAACAGAATTGTGATATAATGAAAAAGAATTAATCAATAAGGTAGGAGTTATTATGGAAGAGAAGAGTTATTTAAAAAAGAAAGAAGAAGTCATCAATGAACTTCAGTCTAGTTTGAACGGTTTAACGGAAAAAGAAGCAAGATCTAGACTTAAAAAATATGGATACAATGAACTCCCTAAAAAAAAGAGTGATAGTATTATAAAAATCTTTTTAAAGGAATTAAAAGATCCTATGGAAATCATTCTAATGGTTACTGTCTTATTATCTTTTTTTATTGGTGAAATAATCGATGCGATTACTTTAATTATCATTATTTTAGTCGACTGCATCATTGGGACAGCAGAAGAGTGGCGTGCAAAAAAAGATGCGGAAAGTTTAATTAATATGATTAAGGTAAAAGCTTTAGTGCTAAGGAATGAAAAAGAAGTAGAAATTGATTCCAATCGTTTAGTGATTGGAGATATTATGGAACTTGATAGTGGAGATAAAATTAGCGCAGATGCTAGAATTCTTGAGTGTCACAATTTTCAAGTAGATGAATCTTCCCTAACAGGGGAAAGCATTGGAATTGTAAAACATGCGAATACGATTTCAAAAGAAGTTCCATTAGCAGAAAGAAAAAATATGGTCTACGCAGGAACCTCTGTGATAGTAGGAAGGGCAAAAGTAATTGTTGTATCTACAGGTTCTTCTACAGAAATTGGAAAAATTGCAGAAAAAGTAACAACAACGAAGGAAGAAAAGTCACCTTTAACAATTCGTATGGAAAAATTTTCAAAACAGATTAGTATTATGATACTTGTAATTGCTTTTTTCATTGGTATTGTCTTATGTATGAATCATTATGATTTGAGTAATGTTTTACTAAATGTAATTGCACTTTCTGTCTCAGCTATGCCAGAAGGTTTAGCTCTAGCACTTACAATGGCATTAACGATTGCATCGAAAAGGATGGCAAGAAAAAAAGTCATCGCGAAAAAGCTAAATTCAATTGAATCACTTGGTAGTTGTACAGTGATTGCTTCAGATAAAACAGGTACGCTAACAGTCAATGAACAAACAGCTAAGATGATTGTATTAAGTGATGGTGCACGTTATGAAGTTACCGGTACGGGATATAATGCAGATGGAAAAGTTATCCCTCTAGATGGTGCGGATATAGAGCGTGCAAAAGAGATTGCTCTTTTAGGCTATATAAATAATGAGGCTCATTTAGAAAAGAATGGAGATAAATGGAATTTCTTTGGGGATTCTATAGATATCGCTTTTTTGAGTCTTGCTAAAAAACTAAAAATATCAGAAAAACCAACTATCATAGAAAGTATCCCATATGAATCAGAAAATCAATATTCAGCAGTTTTTTATGAAAAAGATGGTCAAACTTACTGTACAGTGAAGGGATCTTTAGAGAAGGTTATGGAGTTTTCTAAAGAATCTGAAATATATAAGAAACAAAATTTAGAATTAACGAAAAAAGGATATCGTGTAATTGCAATCGCCGCAGGAAAAGTAAAAGGCTTGAAAAAAGATGATATTCATTCTTTAAAGATGATTGGTATGGTTGCTTTTATTGATCCAGTTAGAAATGAAGTAAAGAAATCTATTAAAGAATGTCAAAATGCTGGAATAAAAATTCTAATGATTACAGGGGATCACCCTTTAACTGCAGGAACGATTGCGAAAGATTTAGGAATTATACAAAGCGATTCAGAAATTGCTACTGGAGAAGAAGTAGAAAAATATTTAAAGATAGGGCAGAAAGAATTTGATCAATTTGTTCGTTGTATCAAAGTTTTTTCTAGAGTAACTCCGATCGAAAAATTAGAAATCATTCATTCTTTGAAAAGACAAGGAGAATTTGTAGCCGTAACTGGAGATGGAGTAAATGATGCACCTGCATTAAAATCTGCAAACATAGGTGTTGCAATGGGAAGTGGAACGGATGTCGCAAAAGAAACTGCATCCATGATAATTGCAGATGATAATTTTAAAACAATTGTAGAAGGAATTAAAGAAGGAAGAACTGCTTATAGTAATATCAGGAAGATCACTTTATTTTTATTAAGTTGTGGTTTATCTGAAGTTGCAATTTTTGTTTGTTCGATTCTTTTTGGATATCCAATTCCATTACTTGCTATTCAATTATTATGGTTGAATATTGTAACAGATGGTCTTCAGGATATTGCTTTATCATTCGAAACTTCAGAACAAGATATTATGCTAGAGAAACCACGAGATACAAAAGAATCTTTGTTTTCAAAAGATTTGATGAAAGAAGTATTATTTTTGGCTTCTGTAATTACAATTATCGTGTTTGGTACATGGAAGTTTTTGATGGACCAAAATATAGATTTAACCTTAGCTCGTTCTATCATTATGATGCTTATGGTATTTATTCAAAATATTAATGTTTTGAATTGTAGAAGTGAAAAACGTTCTATTATGAAAGAATCTCTTCTTTCTAATCCGATTGTGATTTTTACAATTATAGGTTCTGTTATCTTACAAATTGTGATGTCACAATTCCCATTAACAGCGAGTTTCTTGAAGGTTACACCACTTAATATTTGGACTATACTTATACTTCTATTATTATCTTTTGTTGTCATCATAATATTTGAAATATACAAAATCATTGTTCAGAAAAACAATAATGATAAAAAAAATCTATTGAAATAGATTTTTTTCATGGACGAATTATGCTATAATACGATTGAAAGAAGTGATATTATGGTTTATTCTATTTTACTTGTTTTAGTTGTTTCAACGATTTCATTTTTATTGTTTTATAAAAAGGATTACTCAATCAAACATAAACTATTAATTGCAGTTATTACATCCGCAATTAATATCATGATTTTAGTATTTCCTTTATTTGTGACCGATCAATTTTTTGTTCGATTATTGAATTCCATTTATTTTTCCATTAAAAGTATTGGCCTTGGACAAGAGATGGAAATTGTGAATCAAATTGAATTAAATAATACATTTTCTATTTTTTACTATTTTTTAATGAATTTTTTATTTCTTTTAATGCCGATTTTAACCACTGGAACTATTTTTGCATTTATCAGTGAAGCATTTTCTAAAATTCGTTTATCAAGATTAAAACATCATGAACTTCATATTTTTTCAGAAGTAAATGAAAAAACAGAGTGGGTAGCTAAAAAATTAAGAGAATCAAATAATCCAAAAGAAGCAATTATCTTTTCTACTCCGAAAGATAAAAAATCATCTATTAAATCTATCCAAATCGATGAAAGATTATTTGATATCTCTCTTCCTAAAGACTACGAAAAAGTAAATTTTTATGTATTATCGAATGATGAAGAAGTAAATTTAAAAACAACTTTAAAACTGATTCAAAAATATAAGAGTTATCACGATATTAAGATCTATATTTTAACGAACCAATCAAGTCATGTTGTAATTTTGGATTCTACTCCAAAGGGAAAAATAACTTTAGAGATTGTGAATGAAAAAGAAAGAGCTATTTATAATTTGCTTGATCAAAAACCTTTATTTGAAGGCTCTATCAATCATAAAATTTCTTTGTTGGTAATTGGTTGTGGTAAAGTAGGAAGTGAATTTTTAAAAGATGCGGTATGGTGTAGTTGTATGCCTGAATATCAATTTGAAGCTCATGTTATTGATTTAGTAGCAGATTCCATCAAAGAAGCTTTCGAAGTGAGAAGTAAGGAATTTGTAGAAAATTATAATATTAATTTCGTGGAAGCAAATTATCTTTCTAATAAAATGGTTGATTTTGTTAAAAAGCATAAAGATGTGAACTATATTATGATTGCGATGAATGGAGAAGAAAAAAACTTAGATTGCGCGATGCTAATGCGAGAACTTTATTTAAAATATCATGGGACAAAACCAAGTATTCATTTATGGTGTGATAATGATTTAAAAAAAGATCAAATAGATCGTCTTATGACACAAAAGAAACTATCTTATGACATTGATGCATTTGGTAGCACAAAAGATATGTACTATGATAATATGATAGTGGATTCTAAAATAGAATCTATCGCAAAACAAATTCATTTAGCATATGATCCAACGGACACTAATTTTGAAAGATATAATGAAAGAGAGTACTTTAAGCGTTCGTCTAGAGCAAGTGCAGTTCATATCAAATATAAATTATATGCTATTTTAAAAGAACAATATACAGACGATTTAAAAGCTAATCAAACACTATTAAAAGAAATCTATAATGATGAAATTGAACGAACATTGGTAGAATGTGAACATGATAGATGGATGGCTTATGTTAGAAGTATCGGATATACAAGTGTATCTTTTAACAAAGTAAAGGAATACTATCATGAAATTGAATATCATGAAAATAGTTTAACAAAGCAACATCCTGCAATTGTTCCAAACAAAGATTTAGATAAAGTAACAAAGCAATTGCAAACACTAAATCCTGAAATTGATTTAAAAATGAGTGATGTGAAAATTGTTCGAGCACTTGTGGATGGAACTGTAATTTTGTAAAGATATTCTATATTAAAATAGTTGGACGACTTATAAAAACTCTAAATAATTAGAGTTTTTCTTTTTTATAGAATATGATACAATATAAAGAGGGGAGCAGTAGGATGTTAGAGAGGGTTAAAAAGAAAAAGAATATTCAATATTTTTGGGTATTTGTTTTAGGAAGTATGTTTGGTGTCATTTATGAAGAAAGTCTTCATATGATCAAGTATTTTTTTCGTCATGGATCTCTTAATTGGGCTAGAAGAAGAGGGTTACTCTATGGACCGTTTAATCCTGTTTATGGTGTAGGAGCTCTTTTGATGACTATATTTTTAGCGGACAAGAAAGACAAATGGTATGTTACTTTTTTGAAAGCAGCATTTCTTGGAGGGAGTACTGAATTTATTGCTTCTTTCCTGCAAGAAAAAATATGTGGGAATGTATCTTGGGATTACTCAAATCATTTTTTAAATTTTAATGGCAGAACAAGTGTACCTGTTATGATTGCATGGGGCATTTTAGGAATCTTTTTTTTAAAAGTAGTTTACCCGGTATTAAATAAGATAGTAGAAAATACGATGAAGCATGTGAAGTTGTCCATAACAATTTTGATGATGATTTTTATGAGTTTTGATATCTTTTTTACTGGGATTGTCGTGTTAAGACAATCACTTAGGCACAATGGAGTAAAACAGTATACCGTGATTGATCAATTATTAGATACTTATTTTGACGATGATTACATCAAAAAGAAGTATCCAAATTCATTTGTAAAAAGGGAAAGATAGGTGATTTTATGGCATTATTAATTATAGGTGGCGTTATTTTAGGGGTCATTATTTTTCTATTTTTATTCGTTTTAATAATAAGAGCCCGTTTAAAATCAGAATTAGGTTCCCAGTATAAAGAACTTATTTCAGCAATTAAAGATATGCCAAATTTACAAAAAGAAAAATATACAGAAGACAAATCGATTGGTGGCATTACCAATTTAATTCTCCCAAATATTCGAAAGGACTTTAAAGATTTTAATTTGAATGTATTATTTTCAAAGGTAAAAGAAGACATTACATCTGCACTTAATATTATTTCTAATTTTGATAAGAAAAGTGCTGAAAAAGACTCAGATTTGATATTGATAAGAGATTATTTGCTTGAAAAATTAAAGGATTATGAAGAGAATGAAAGAAAAGAGACTTTTCAAGATATCGAAGTAAAAAAATCAAGTCTTCATAGCTATAAAAAAGAAAATGGGACTGCTACGATAGAAGTGTCATCAAATGTTTCTTATTACTATCAAACAAATGATAAAAACATTAAAACATACCAAGATGTGAAAAAAACAGTTCGTATTGATACCGAATATGTATATGTATATGATGAATCAAAGTTTAAAGAGAATGCCTCACATTTTAGTATTCACTGTCCAAATTGTGGAGCTCCTATTACAGATTTATCTGGAACTTGTTACTATTGTACTGCGCATATGGAGCCCATTAATTTAAAAGCATGGAAAATTAATAAAATTGAAATTAAATAGGTGATACAATGAAAAAAGGAAAAACAAACAATTGGGTCTTTACAATCTTAATGTGTATAAGCATATTAGGAATTGCAGTTTCTAGTTTTTATATTATTCGTTGGAAATTAAATGTTGATCGAAATCGTTCCATTAAAGACCACATTGAAGATTCTATCGAAATTGAAGATGATAAGTTAAAAGTAAATTTTGAAGAATTAAAAAAACAAAATCCAGATACAGTTGCATATCTAACAGTTGACGGAACTGATATTCAATATGTAGTTGTAAAATGTTCTAATAATGACTATTATTTAACGCATAACTTTCATGAAGAATATAATGTTGCTGGTTGGATTTTTGCCGATTACAAGAATAAAGTAGATGGAACTGATCAAAATTTGGTTATCTATGGTCACAATATGAGAGATGGATCTATGTTTGGTACGATTGAAAATATTTTTCGATCAGATTGGCAAAATAAATATAAAGATGCCCAAATAACATTAGTTACCGAAAATGGAGAAGCAAAATATCAAATATTTTCAATCTATCGAATTAATCCAGAAGATTATTATATACAAACTGCTTTTAATGGAAATGAATATGGTGATTTTTTACAAACAGTAAAAGGAAGATCAGAATTTGATTTTGGAGTAGATGTTACTTCTGATGATCAAATTATTACTCTTTCTACTTGTTTATATGGCGGAGCGAAACGAATCGCTCTTCACGCAAAAAAAATATAAATTTTCCTTTTCAAAAAAAGGAAATAGTGATATACTACAGTTAAGGAGGAGAGTTATGGAAAAAGATGCCAAGAAAGCTGCTAAGAAAGGGTTAAGTGAATTTAAAGATTTTATTTCAAAAGGAAATGTAATTGATCTTGCTGTCGGTGTAATTATCGGTGGTGCTTTTGGAAAAATTGTTGCTTCTTTAGTAGATAATATCTTAATGCCACTTATCGGAACAATCTTAGGTGGAATTGATTTCACAGGACTTCATTTTAAAATTGGATCAGCTTATATTATGTATGGTGCATTTATCCAAAGTGTTGTTGATTTCTTAATTATTGCATTCTGTATTTTTATGTTAGTAAAAGTAATGAATCGCTTTATGAAGAAAGAAGAAAAGAAAGAAGCACCTAAGAAGAGTGAAGAAGTTCAATTATTAGAAGAAATTCGCGACTTACTAGCAAAAAAGAAATAGGAAATTCCTTTTCTTTTTTTTTCTTTTGCGGTATAATCTTATTAGACATTGCCTCATAGCCAAGCGGTAAGGCATCGGACTCTGACTCCGACATGTCGCTAGTTCGAATCTAGCTGAGGCAGCCAATTAGAATATAAGCAAGATTTTATCTTGCTTTTTGTATCATAGGAGGTTTTTTATGACAAATAGAGAATTTGCTGATTATTTATTTCCGGATTGTAAAGAGGTTGCATATTATGAAGAAAAATATCCAAATAGAAATTTAAAAGAAGGTGCTATGGTTACAAGATTTGCACCTAGTCCAACTGGATTTGTCCATATGGGAAGTTTATTTGCTGCCTTTATTTCCAATCAATATGCAAAACAAACAGGTGGTGTTTTCTATCTTAGAATCGAAGATACTGATCAAAAAAGAATGGTTGAAAATGGAATCACTGGAATTATAAATGATTTAAGTGCCTTTGATTTTGATATCAAAGAAGATCCAATTCAAGGTGGAAAGTATGGACCATATATTCAATCAGAAAGAAAAGAAATCTATCAAGCCTATGTGAAAAAACTAATTCAAGAAGGGAAAGCTTATCCATGTTTTTGTACGGAACAAGAACTTCAAGATTTGAGAAAAATGCAAGAAAAAAACAAAGAAAGAATTGGTTATTATGGAGCTTATGCAAAATACCGAAATGTTGATTTAGAGGAAGCAAAAAAACTAATCGAACAAAAAGTACCTTATGTCATTCGTTTAAAATCAAATGGTAATTTTCAAAATACGATTGTATTAAATGATTGTATTAAAGGGAAAGTAGAATTTCCAGAAAATGATATGGATATAGTATTATTAAAACAAGATGGACTTCCAACTTATCATTTAGCTCACGTAATTGATGATCATTTGATGCATACCACTCATGTAATCAGAGGAGATGAATGGGTGAGCTCTTATCCAATTCATTATGATTTGTTTCATACTTTTGGGTTTCCTATGCCAAAGTATGCTCATATTGCTCCTTTAACAAAAAAAGAAAATGAAACAGTAAGAAAATTAAGCAAACGATATGATCCAGAGTGTTCAATTACTTATTATGAGAAAACAGGTATTCCAAAAGAAGCAGTGAAACTTTATTTAGCAACATTAATGAACAGTAATTTTGAAGAATGGTATAGTCAAAATCCAGATAAAACAATTGATGATTTTACTTTTACATTTGAAAAAATGGCTATTGGAGGTTCTTTATTTGATTTACAAAAACTAGAATCGATTTCGAAAATCTATTTTAGTTCTTTAAAAGCAGAAGAAGTTTATGAGAAGTCATTGCCTTATATGAAAGAGTATTATCCAGATTTTTATCATATCTTAAAGCAAAACAAAGAATACAGTATTCAAGTATTTGACATTGAAAGAGGAGGAGAAAGACCTAGAAAAGATCTTTCAAGTTATTCGGATATTTTGAAATATCATGGTTATATGTTTGATGAATTCTTTTTTCAAGAGCCATATAAAAATGTAGAAGAACATTATGATACTGCTATTTTAAAAGAGTATTTATCTGTTTATAAAGAAGAAAGTGAAGAAGAGTGGTTTCAGCATTTAAAAGAATGTGCGGAAAAATGTGGATACGCTACAAACAGAAAAGATTATAAACTTCACCCAGAAGAATATAAAGGGAATTTAAATTTATTTTGTGAAATCATTCGTGTCGCAATTACAGGCATGAAGGATTCACCAAATTTATATTACTTATTAAAACTTTTAGGAAAAGAAAGAATTGAAAAAAGATTTCAAAGTTTTATAGAAAGGAACTAACATGAAAGAAAAAAAATCTCATTTATATCTTATACCAAACGAAAAGAATCGAATTGGGGGAGACTTTTATAACATCTATATTAGTAGAGGAGAAAAATTAGATTTATCTAGTTTCTATGAGCCTGGAAGTACGATTTCGGAAGTAGAAATGAAAATGAAAGCAATTGATCCAACTTTTAAAAAAATAGGAGGAATCATCTTAAATCAAGGCGAAATGATTGATTCGACATTTACTTTTATTCCAAAAAATGCAAGAAAAGAAATGGAAGAATATGAATTATTAAAAGAGTATATAGAATTGTCACTTGAACAGGGTGAAATTTTAAAAAAACAGTTTAGAGAATTGGAAAAAACACAAGCTAAAATCAAACGATTACAAAAGAAATCAATGAAATGATTTCTTTTTCTGTTATAATAGAATTAATGGAGGAATTCTATGGATACGATATTAAAAATTGGTACTCTAAATTTACAAAATAGTCATAGAAACCGAAATAGTAACTTTTCAAGTGATGTTGCTCATCATATCGAACAGGAGCAATTTGATATTTTGGGGACCCAAGAATTAACTAGAAACTATCAGAAAGACATTTCCAATAGATTATCCAATTATCACTTTTATGGAGGTTATCGGTATGGTTCTACTTGGCCATTTCAAAAAATGAAATTACTTCATAATGTGAATGAAAATAATAATATTATTACTCATTTTCAAATTGAAAATGAATATACATTGATGTTACCTTTTATCCCAGATAACCAAAAAGAATTTGTCCAATCGATTTATAACAGAACCATTATGCCTAGAATCGTAACCGTTGCTTTTATTAAGTTACCTGAAGATACGATTTGTATGTTAAATACTCATTTGGATTATGGATTACCATCCATTCAGAAAAAACAATTACAGGCATTAAAAAACTTAGTTTTTCATTTTCAGAAAACCTATCCAATTATTATTACTGGAGATTTTAATATGGAATCTAGTTCTTCTAGTTTCAAAGATTTTTGTTCAGATTTGAATCAAATAAAAAGAGTAGAAGTCAATGATTCTACGCATATGAATCATCATTCAGCAATTGATCATATCTTTATTCCAAAAGAATGGATTATTCTTGAACAAGGTGTGAAAGAATTACCATTTACTGATCATAAAGAAGTTTTTGTAAAAATCAAGAAATGAATTGATCATTTCTTTTTTCTATCTGCAAAATAATATAGGGAATCATTCTAAATATGCTATAATAGTAACAAATGGTATGATTATGAATAATGAATTAACAAATGTTTATGGAATTATGAAAAAAGAATTTAAAAAAGAATTGGAGCATTTTGGGATTGAAAACAACCGAGAATTAGCTTCCTTTTTGCATTATAATGCCCATAACCAAATGTTTATCGGTACAGATGATAATCATCATCATAACGTGAATTTTAAAAATCTTGAGACTGGAAGAGTTTACAATATGTTCAAAGAGGAAAGCATCCATTTCTTTCCAAAAGGGCCTGGAGTAAATTTGTCAACCCGAGATATGTCAATTTTCAGTATCAATCAAGGCACAAAATGTATTAAGGTAAATAGTAATGGCCTTTTTATTGAAAAAAGTGATTTAGATACCAATATTGTGACATATTATTATGACATGATTGCACTTATAG
>CAMNAC010000022.1 GCA_946530475.1 uncultured Mycoplasmatota bacterium | reverse complement strand
TTTCCCTTCTCGGAAAGATTTTATTTCTGTCCCTGTTAAAGCAATTCCTACTTCTATTTTTTCTTCAATTTCATAATCAAAAGTTGCTGTTCTGGTTTTTATTTCCATATGTCACCTCATTAATGTTTTCACTTTTTCTTTTACTGGTTTTAATACAACCGTGCAATGATTAAAATTCACATCTTTTATTTGTATAGTGATTGGATCTCCTATTTGATAATCCGATTCAACTAAATCTTGTGGAATTTTTCCAACCATCACATCATCAAAAATCACTTGTATTCCATTTTTGGATATTTGTTCGATATATCCATCATAAACCATGCCTATTTTATCTTTCATATATTCTAGTTGCTTTTTCGATTCTATCATTCGTTCACAACGTTGAATTTTCTTTTCTTTTTTGGAAATATAATCCATCATTTCTTCATTTTTTTGTTCCAGTAGTCTTATTGTATCATAGTCATAATTTGTTCGCAATAAAAACCTTTTGATGGAACGATGAACCATCAAATCTGGATAACGTCTAATGGGAGAAGTGAAATGAGTGTAGTCATTTAATGCTAATGCATAATGAGTTTCATTAGAAGTCGTATAATAAGCTCTTTTCATAGAAGATAAAATCATATTAGAAGTGAGATTACATTCTTTTGTTTTCTTTAATAAAAATAGTAAACGTTGGATTGTTTTCGGTTCAATATAAGTTCCTTCTTTTGCATCCATGATTTCTTCCATCATTGGCTTCATTTCAAAATAAACATTAGGCTCTATTTTCCCTTGTTCATAAAAAGATTTTAAGATTGAAACAGTATTTTTTAGAACTCGATTATCTGGCTTTGGGTTCACTCTTCTTGGAGCAGGAAAATCTTTTAGCTTTTTCGCGACTGTTGTATTTGCCAGAATCATGAATTCTTCAATAATATGCTCACTGATCCCTCTTTCTCTTGCTTTTATGTCAATTGGTTTACCAGATTCATCAAATTGTAATTCTAATTCTGGTACATCAAATTCTATCGACCCATTTTCGACTCTTTTTTGATGTAAAATCTTAGAAAGTTTTAACATCTCTTTTAAGTCATTTTGAAAAGGTTCATATTCCTTTAAAAAGCCTTTGTCAAAACATTCATCTACTTCATGATATTTCATTCTCTTTTTAGAATGAATAACACTTTCATAAAGGGAAGAATCTATCACATTTCCAAATTGATCAATCTCCATTTCTAATGTAATCGTTAATCTATCTACATTCGGGTTTAAGGAACAGATTCCCGTGGATAATTTATGTGGAAGCATTGGTACTACACGATTCATAACATAAACGCTGGATCCTCTTTTATAAGCTTCTTTATCAAGTAGAGTCCCTTCTTTTACATAATAAGATACATCTGCTATATGGACAGATAAAAGAAAATTTCCATTGTCTTTTTTCTTTATTGATACCGCATCATCAAAATCTTTTGAAGAATCTCCATCGATTGTAAAAATGGTTTCTTTGGTTAGATCTACTCTTCCTTTCTTTTCACATTCTAGTACTTGATTCGATATTTTCCCAGATGCTTGAATTACATCATAAGGAAATTCTGTTTCGATTCCACTAGGATATACCATTTTTTTAAAAGTACTATTCGGATTATCAATATGTCCTACTACTTTTACAATATTAGTAGAATAGGTATAAGGTTCAATTTCTTTTCCATATTCAAAATTCACGAGTAATCCTTTCATAAAATATTTCTCATCAGATATTTTTAATTTCAAATCTGCATTTTTACATGGAACTTCAATTAAGTATTCTCCATCTTTATATACAATTTCCCCTAATTCATGTTGTAATTTTTCTTCTATTATCCCATCCATTGTTCGGTAACCAGCATTTCGAACTCGAATAAGTACATAATCTCCTACCAATACTTTTTTTTGATGTTCTTTTGTAACCGGAACCAAAGTTCCTTCCACATCTACATAAGTAATTTCACCTATTGAAATTACTTTTCCTATTTTTCTTTTTTCTAAAACCAATCGATATTTTTTATCTTTATCCATGGATATTAAAAATAGATTTTGAAGTTTTTCTAATGAAAGAAATACTTCTTCATCAGAAATGTTTGCTTTCTTTATAATTTCATCTTTCTGTAGCGTATGATATTCTTTTATTAATTCAAAAACTTTCTTATCATTTTGATTCATATCACACCTACTTCCTAATTTTATTATAGAAGAAAAAAACAGTTTTGTCACGAAAAAAGAATTAACCTTTTTGATTGATTAATTCTTCATTTTCTTTTCTATCTAAAGCAAAATCGATAGTATGAGATTCTTTATTTGCATCAATTACGATGACTTCTATTTCATCTCCTAAACGGTATCCTTTTTTATTTTTCTTTCCATAAGCAGTAAAAGTAGAATCATCATAAGTATAAAAATCTCCATCTAAGTTTTCATAACGAACAAGTCCTTCAATTAAATTAGGAAGTTGTACAAAAAGTCCAAAAGTAGTCGCCCCCACAATCATTCCTTTAAAATGTTCTCCAATATGGTCTTCCATATATTCTGCCATTTTCATACTGTCTACTTCTCGTTCACACTCAATCGCATTTCGTTCTCTTTCCGAGCAATGTTCTGTCATAATTGGTAGTTTTCTTTCCCAATAATCAATGGTTTCAGAATCCATTTGATGTTCAAATAAATACAAGTCTAAAAATCTATGAACCATCAAATCAGGATAACGTCTAATTGGAGAAGTAAAGTGCGTATAACATTTACTTGCGATACCAAAATGTCCAATATTATTACTATCATAAACTGCTTTTTGCATACTTCTTAATAAGATACTAGAAAGCATTGGGAATTCTTTTTTCCCTTTTAATTGGTCTAATATTTGTTGGATTGCTTTTGGATGAATATTGGATGCTTTTCCGGTCACTTTATATCCCAATACACTTACAAATCTTAAAAAATCAGCAATTTTTTCTTCATTTGGTGTTCCATGAACACGATATACAAAAGGAAGTCCCATATTATAAATATGAGTAGCGACCGTTTCATTTGCGACTATCATACAGTCTTCAATAATTTTTTCTCCAGTTCCTCTATTTCTTAATACGACATCAATACATTTTCCATCCTCATCTACTACTATTTTTGCTTCATCTAAATCAAAATCAATGTTTCCTCTTTCTGTTTTCATTTTTCTTAAAATGTCAGATACATTTTTTAATAAATGAAGATGATTTACAAAAGGTTCATAACCTTCCGGTATGGTGTTTTTCTCTAAAATCATATTTACTTTTTTATAAGTCATTTGAATATTAGAACGTATGACACTTCTAAAAATGTCATAATCTACAACCGTTCCTTTTTCATTAATTTCCATTACACATGATTGCGCTAAACGGTCAACATTTGGATTCAAAGAACAGATTCCATTTGATAATTCATGTGGAAGCATTGGTACTACACTGTTCGCTAGATAATTACTAGTACCTCTTTCAAATGCTTCTAAATCTAAAGGTGAACCTTCTTTGACGTAATGAGACACATCTGCTATATGAACTCCTAATTTATAATTTCCATTTGGTAATTGTTCAATGGAAATGGCATCATCAATGTCTTTCGTATCATCCCCATCAATGGTGAAAATAACTTCTTTTCTTAAATCGGTTCTTCCTTCTAATTCTTCTTTTTTCACTTCACTTGGAATATTTTTTAACTGTTCTTCTACTTTTTCATCAAACTCATCATGAATACCCATTTTAAGCATGATGGATAAAATGTCAACTCCTGGGTCATCTTTATGACCTAGAATTCTTAATACTTCTCCTTTATAGGTATTTCCTTTTAATTTGTTTAATACTTTTA
The DNA here is from genome assembly GCA_946530475.1 of uncultured Mycoplasmatota bacterium. Classification (GTDB taxonomy): domain Bacteria; phylum Bacillota_I; class Bacilli_A; order RF39; family UBA660; genus CAMNAC01. The sequence goes on along the minus strand of CAMNAC010000022.1, from coordinate 11,129 downwards.
CTAATACTTTATGTCCTGGAACAGCTCCATGAGAAAGATTTTGATCAATTTCAATTCTAATTTTTACTTTCTCATCATCTAAATCAATGTATCCAATTCCATCTTGAACTTGGTATTCTCCTACCATATCTTTTAAATCTCTTTTGGTAATACGAACAATTCTTCCTTCTAAATCCAGTTTGTTTTTAGAAGTAATTTCTACAATTACTTGGTCTCCATCAATTGCGCCATTCGTATTAGAAGATGCAATATAAACATCTTCAGTACCTTCGATATCCACAAAACCGAAACCTTTTTTATGTCCAATAAATTTTCCAATTTTTAAATGACTGTTTTGAAATAACATGTAATGGTCCTTTTTGGTACGATAAATTTGTAAAGTTTCTTCTAGTTCATTTAATGTTTTCATTAAATCAGTTAATTCTTGTGCTGTTTTAACATGAAAAACGTCTTCTAATTCTTCTATACTAAACGCTTTTGCTTCCTTTTTTAATAATTCTAATATTTGTTCTTTCATGTAATCCTCCTAATTATTTGTTGATTAATATTGATATTCCTATGAATAATAATTCCGTTACAAAACTGATGAATCCTAACAATAATGCACTTATATAACCATTCTTATTCATAGTAGGTTCCTCAAAAGCTTTTATTGATCCATTTAATAATTGTTTTGTTTTCGGTTTTTCTTTTCCTAGTGGTTGACTATTATTTTCTTGTTTCAATTTTTCTAATTTTTCTTTTTGCTTTTTTAGTTGATTTAAATATTCTTGATTCATGCTATTCCTCTATTTCCTTATAATCTTCTAATCTCACTTCATTAATAGATTGAAAACGTTTTGTGATTTTATCGGTAGTAGTATGGATTTCTTTTACGTCTTTACTTACTGTTTCAATACTTCTTGATAATTTATCCCAACGTTCTTTGTATCTTCTAAACTCTTCATCTAAAAGTTTTAATTCATTATGAATAACAGATGCGTATTGATCTCGTTCAATATTTTTCATGATAATTTGAATCGTTGTGAGAGTACTAATTAAAGTTGTTGGTGAAGTAATCCAAACTCTTTTTTTATATGAATATTCAATAATCTCAGGATGATAAGCATTCAGTTCTGCAAAAATTGCTTCTGCAGGTAAAAATAGAATTGCTTGATCCGATGTAACTCCTGGAATAATATATTTAGAACTAATCGCATCAATATGTTTTTTCATATCCATCTTAAATAGTTTTTCTGCTTGTTCACGAACTGATTCTGGTTCTTTTTTATCTACCATAATCTGATAATGTTCCAAAGGAAATTTTGAATCTATCGCGATGGTTCCAAGTGGCTCTGGTGCAAATAATACACAATCTGCAATGGTTCCATTTTCAAATGTATATTGTAATTCATAAACAGAATGATTTTGTTCTCCAAAAATATTTGCCATAATATGATGTAAATTTACTTCCCCAAAGATACCTCTTGTTTTTTTATCGGTTAAAACACTTTGTAAAGAAACAATGTCTTTAGATAATCCATCTATTTTCTTTTGAGCTTCATCAATTTTTGATAATCTTTCTAATACAGAAGTAAAAGTACGATTTGTTTTTTCAAAATTCTCATCTAATCTTTCATTTACTTTTTCATTCATTAAACGGAGTTTTTCTTCCATTTTTTCATTTAAATGATTAAAATCTTCATTCATTTCTTTACTAAAATCATTTTTAAAATCTCCAATTTCTTTTACCATATTAGTTTCTAATTTTCCAAGTCTTTCTGTGATATTTGATTCATTGATATTTTTAAAAACTGAGATTACGACTAATATTAAAATTACGACCAGTAATCCAATGATTATATAATCCATATGTTCACATCCTTACTATAACATTATATCATAAAATAGAACTCTCTAAAAATAATATACTGGTTTTATTAGAAAAAATCTTTCAAAAAAACAAGGAATTATTTCTTCCTTGTTTTATATTTGTAAGTTACTACTAGATCATATTTAGGATCATCTATAATTTGTTGTAAGGTTTTTCCTACAACATTTTCAAATTCTTCTTTACTTAAAGAATCTTCTAACTTATTGAAAGAATACATGTCATATTTTAAACGATACCTTGGTCTATTTTCAGATTGTTCTTCTCGATAATAACTATTAGAATCATTTCTCTTTGATTCCGTACTCCAATCATACCAATCTGTATATCTTGTTAAACCTTCATCTTTATAAGAATAGGAATCAGGCATCACAGAGTCATAATAAGAATAATCTCTTCTGGCTCCATTGTACCAGCGCCATTCGTCATCCTCATAACAATACATTCTTACATCCTCTTTTTCATGCATATTATAGGTTTCATTTGGTTGTTCAGGTGAATAAGCACCACTATTCCAGTATACTTTTGTCTTTCCATCTAAATAATACCAACGATATCCATAAGTATCTCTTATTGTACGGTAATCTTTTTTGTCAGGATAATCCAATGACCAAGGGGTACACTCTTTTGTACGTCTTGTATTATCATCTCTATACGCATATCCAGAAGGTTGTTCCGAACTAAATTCCGAATAACTTCCTCCATTATCTGTATAAAACATCCATTGTCTATCACGATAACGATAGTACATTTTTGTATCAACATCAATTGTTACATTTTTAGCATCTGAAGCAATAGAAGGAAATCTTTCATCCTTTACATCTGTAAATGGATATAATTCTATCTCTTCTAATGAGTAATATGATGTCCATTCTGTATAATAAGTATCTTTTTCTACATAGTTGAAGTATGGTATAACATCTACAATTCTGGCAGACCCTTTCTTTTCTTTTTCACCACTCCAATCATGATATCTTGTATCTGTCGTACAGTAATCACAATTTGTGACATTAATGGTTGGGATATATTCGTCTTCTACTTTTGTAAATTTGATACTTCCTCCGCATACGTTATCTTTCATTTGGAATTCTTCTTGTTTCAAAAATCCATTAGCGAATAATTCATCAGCTTGAATTGTAATAGAAGTTCCTTTAATCGAAGGCATGATTCCTTGCTCTTCCGCGTATTTTCGTGCAGTAGATTCTAATAAATTCTCTAGTTTTACACATTTTCTATTTTTTGCTCCATTTCTTGTTCCGATAATGATAATAATTATGAAAATTAAAACTAATAAAGCAATTCCTAATACTTTATATAATCTTGTATTATCTTTTGGAACAACTGGTTTTCCTTGTTCATCTACGTAAGGTTGTTGTTGCATAATCCTCACTCCTTGTAATCATTTTATCACACTTTTATAACAAATACTAGAATTTTAATGCATCAAAATCCATTCTTCATATCCACCTAAGATATTAACAACTTTATATCCTTGATTCGCTAAAACATTGGTTATTTGTTTTGTTCTTGTTCCTTTTTGACAATACAAATAGTATACTTCTTTTTTTGATAAATATTTTTCTGGATATAACAAAAGAGTTTGCCACGGTATATTTTTTGCATTTGGAATATGATTCCGATTATAGTTTTCTATACTTCTTATATCAATTATATTTACTTGATCCATTATTTTCATAAACTCTTTCATTGAAATACTAGATTGCATCAATATCACCCTAGTATAGTATATGCAGATAAAGAAAAAAGAGCCTTAATAAAGGCCCTAATCTTCATCACTAAAGAAATCATCAAAGAATTCATCATCTGTAACTGTATTCATGTCAACTGGTGTTGTATCAACTTCCACTTTTGGAATTTCTACTTGTTTTTGTGGAACTTCCACTTTCTCTTCTACTGAGGAAGCAACTGGTTCTTCAATAACTGTACCTACTTTTTCATCCTCTTTTACTTCAGGGATATCAAAATCAAAGTCATCTGTAAAGACAGGTTCTGAATATTCTGGTTGTTTCTTTGATGTTTCTATATTTTTTGGTTCTTCCATAGGTGTATTGTTTGCTTGTTCTCTTTTTTCTTCTTCTTCCAATTCAGCAATTTTAGCATCAATACGTTTTACTAATTCATCTACATCAAAACTATTGGTTGGCATAGGTGGCATTTCTGCTAGATTATTATCTGCCATAGAATTGGTCATATTTCCAAATAAATCATCCATTTTTTTCTTATGTTGTTCTTCTACAACTGCTTTTAAATCAAACAATCCAATTTCTTGCTTTTCTCTTTGAGGGTAATCAGCAACCGCATATTTTTTACCCCAATCCATTTGCCAATCGTAAGTCATTTTCGTCTTAAATGGCATCATACGAGTACGAAGTACTATAATTTGTCCTTCTTTTAAACGTTGCAAATCACTTACTGTAACAAGTGGTGTAGATGCAGTTTTATCTTTTTCTTTTGATTTAACTTCTCCACACATTTTACTGATTTCTTCTAGTGCCGACAATTCACTACTGATTAAGTAAACGATATTTCCACAGTTTCCTTTAATCGTTTCACCATTTTCTTTTCCATATACTTCATATAATTGAGCGAAATTTTGGATGATAAAGGTAAATCGAATCGCACGGCTTCGAGCAGCTGTAACCATCGTTGTTACATCCTTTAATGGTGGCATATTCGCAAACTCATCCAAGATAAAGTTCGTACGATATGGAAGTTTTCCACCGTTTTCTTGAGCTACATCAATTAGTGTTTCGTAACATTGTTTAATGAAAATAGTTGCTAAAGAGTGATATGTTTTCTTTTCATCTTGAATGATAATAAATACAGCTGTTTTCTTACGTCCAATGTCTTTCATATCAAAGTCATTGTGAGCAAGCATTTCACTTAAATTTTCACGTGAAGAGAATAATTTAATTCCTTGACGATAGAAAGATAGGATACCTGCTTGTGTATCTTTTGCTGTATTGATCGTTCCAGATACATTAACATAAGCACTACTAGCAGGATTTTTTGTACTGAAATATTCTTTTAAATAAGTAGAATTTCCAGCATATTTTTGTTCTCCTATATTTGACATCAAGTTAATACTATTTAAATTGATTTGATCTTCTTCTGCATCTTCAAAAAGCGCTAAGGTTAAACCTGTAAAAAAGTCTCCTGCCGAGTTTTCCCAGAATGGATCATCCGATCCTTTTTCTTGATGAAGAATATTAGCAGCTAAGTCATCTACTAACTCAGTTGCTTTATCAGTATTTCCACTTTTGTATAAGGAATACGGTAAGCTAAATGGGTTCCATGCATTTCCTCTTTGAGGATTACGGAAGTTTAAAATAACGATATTATATCCTTTTTCACGGAGCATATTTGAAGTCTTTTCATAGATTTCTCCTTTAGGATCCGTAATAACCATGGATTCTCCTTTTTTCGCTAATACTTTTACCATAGGAAAAACTGTTATTTGAGTTTTACCACTTCCAGTAGACCCAATTACTAGGTTATGGTATTCTCCATTATCTACCCACATTTCTTTTCCATTATTGATTAATGGAATACCAGCAACTTCAGAAGTTTCTTGATTAGGCGTTACTTTACTTAACACCTTTTTCATTTCTTTATCTTTTGCCCATCTAGAATATCCATCTTTATCTTTTTTTCCAGCTTCAAATCCTATACCTTTTTCTCTTTCAAAAAAATAAGAAGATACACTTGTCATAACTACAATTAAGGCAAGAATATAAAAAACCATTGTAGGAGCTAAATTTTCACTTGAAAAGGCTGGAAAAGGATTGAATCCCCATAATGTTCCATCATCCAAAAATTGAATTAAATTCAATTCTCCTATTGCGACTAAATAAAGTAAAAAAACACAGAAAATCCCAAAAATTAAAAAATCTTTTGGTTCTGCTCGAAACTTTAATTTCATGAATTATCACCCCATTGATAGTTATTATTTTCTAATAACATTATATAAAATTTTTATTTATAAGTAAAGTTATTTTAAAAAGAAAAAAAGAAGAAAAATTCTTCTTTAATCGAAACTTTTATATCTCATATAAACCCAAATGATTGTTCCTATTACTAATCCGATTAAGGATACTAAGATTATAAGAAAAACAGAATCTTCTATTTTATTTTCCGAAATAGCATTTCGTGATTGATCAAATTTTAATAAAAAACTCTTTTCCTTGGTGCTTTTTCTGATAGTCCACGTATAAATATTATTCTTTTTATCCACTTTATCAGCATTGTGTTTTAAAACTTTGAAAGGCAATTGAATATTAATGTCAATATAATCAATCCCATAATAACTAGGGTTCCCCTCTGTATAAGGGACAAATTCCCCATCATTTTGAATTGTCACAATATTTCCATTTTCTTCATAATTAAGTTTTGTAAAATATTGTTGATAAATAGGATTATTCATAAAATAATCTTTGAAATGAGTATAATGATTATTTAAAGTAACTACATTATCATCTGATATCGAATACTTATAATGAAATTCATCTAATTTTTCTTTTTCCATTGCAATACTGTTTTCTAAAACTTGTTTTGGAGTAAAAAACTCATACTCACGAAAGAAACTAATACTGTTTTTTGATTCCAATGATTCATCTAGAGAGTAGTCTTCATTTAATTGAAGATTATATTTTACGTTACATCCTGTAAAAAGAATAGAAAATAACAATAAAGCGATTATTAATTTTAACTTTTTCATATATCACCTACTCACAAGAAGCATTCCATCTGAATATCTAGCAAGATCCGCAAATTGAAATCTTTTGCTATTATTAGAAGGATATCCTGAATCCACAACACTAACAGTTCCATCTGAATTAAAACCGGTAATTACAATAAAGTGACCCACTCTATTTCCTGTTGGACTTCCAGCCTTGAGTAATATTTGAATCAAAGAATTTCCTTCTCCCATTTTTTTAATTGCATATTGCATCATAGTTCCATTAGATGCACCAAAAGAACTAACCGTTAATCCATTTGCCCTTGCCGCTCTACTACAAATATCAAATCCATAGGTTCCTCCGGAAACACAAGTACTTGGCGTACAATATGTATTTCCAATCTCAATTGGAGAAATTCCACTTCCTGTTAAGCTTCCAATAATTGTCGCAGTAGAAGCAAGTCCACAGCCACCACTACAATAGGAACGCCCACTGTATGGAATTGTTGCACCACCCAAAGCACATTGATTCCATGCATAGATTTTTCCGCTAAATCCACCTTCTGTATATACTAAATCAGGTAAAGCAGAAGGATTATTGGGATTTGAAGAATTACTTTGTTTTACTGACTCATAAAATAAATAGATATCACTAATAGCTTCATCTACCGTCTTTTCTTCATTTTCTGAATCAAGTTTAACTCCTGCTTCCTTTAATTTGGATTTAATATCATAACCTTTATCGCCATATTCATCTTCTTCAAATTCTGATAATTTAAGCCAAGTAATAAATTCTTCTTTTGATTTTAATTCCCATTTTTCTTCTTTGTACACATCGTATTCAGGATCACATATGCCTTCACATAAATAATCATCATTTTCTCTTGGTGACCAATCACAGTATTGTACAGCGTCATGTTCTTTTTCCGTTACAGTACGACAATTACTAGAAGAACCTCCTCCGGAACTACCCCCACCATCTTGGTGTTCAATTCTTAACAAGTAAGAACTGATTTTCAAAGGAGATTGATTGGTCATGTTGAATGCCTCATCACATTTTGTTTTCGTAACATTTTCATAATGAGCACATGTATATTCATAAAAATGTTTCACCATGCCATCTGCAAGCAATTTTGCATATTTCGTTAATTTTTTACTATCATTCTTTGATTCAGAATTACAGCTGTCATTCAATTCATTTTTAAATAATGAAGCGATGCCAAAACATTCATCATCTACATCATATTCGCTATCGTAGTTATAGCTTCTACCATACATTAATACTGATAAAATAAGTTCTTTATCTATTTGTAGATTATGTTCATCTAAATATTCTTTTTCTTTTACTAAAATAGCTGATTCAAAAGTTTTTTTATCATTTTGTGATTCATCAGGATTAAAAATACTTGCTGTCTTATCTAAGAAAAGCAATAGTGGTGATAACACTAAAAAAATGAGTATCATAACTAATAACAAAGGGAGCAAAAATGATACGATTCCTCCAATTATTTTAAAGATCAATTTTTTTTGTTTTTTTTCTTTTCTTTTTTTCCTTATTTCATTAAAAAAATCCATAAATCACCACCTAAACAAGAGAAGAATTATAGAAAACTATAATCCTCCTTTATCACCAAATGAATCTAATTCTTCATCTGTCACAATTACATGTATTTGCATTCTTCTTAGTCCACTAACAAGAAGTGCATCTCCTTGTTGATAACGCTTGATTGACTCAATTTCATTATCATTTAAATCAATTAAACGAGCCAAATCTTCCACTGCTTGTTTTTTTAGAGACATGACTAAATAGTAAGCAGCATTGTCAAAAATAGCTTTACCTTGTGTAATAACAGCAGGATCACTAAAGTCGCTTGGTTGTTGTGTTACGATAATCGTACCAGTATTATACTTTCTAGCGCGTCTTTGAACTTGAGCTAAAAAGTCAGCTCCAAGTGTGTTATTGCCACTTAATAATACGTGTGCTTCATCTACCATTAATACGGTATTCCTACTACGATTTAGTGTTAACCCCCAAGCATATTTTAATACGTTAAAGAATAATGCATTACGAATGTTTTGATCCGCATTCATTAACTCTTTAATATTAAATACGATGAAATCACTATCTGAAGAAATAGTCGTATGTCCATCAAAATAATATTGTAATTCCTTGATAATTGGACGTACTTTTAATTCCAACCTCTCCATAATATCTCTTTCATGTGTTTTTTCTGGCATAGCGAGTAAACGACCTCTTATTGTCGCATAAACATCTTTAAATGTTGGAAAATCCTTTGAAGTAAAATGACTAAAATCAGTATTGAAATCAATTCCAAAACGACGATAAGTATCTAATATTACTTCACTATATAATGTTAATACATCTTCTGCAACATCAGGAGAATAATATTTGAAAAATGCTTTTAAAGTTTGTAATGTACGAGTTAAAACTGTATACCCTAATCCTTGTTTAATCTCATCTTCATCAGCATCAATGACAACCTCTAATGGATTAATCATTCCATATTCTCCACCTTTTCCAAGGTCAATGAAATCTCCATCATAACGCTTAGCCATTTCTTCAAATTCCCCTTCAGGATCAATAATAACAATTTGATTATTATTACGAATATGGCTTCGAATCATTAATTTTGCAGCTGTTGATTTACCACTACCAGAAGTACCTAAAATGATCATATTTGCATTATCTCTTCTAGGCTCTTTTTTAATTTGATATAAAAATTGGTTAAATAGAATAACTCCTCCAGAAAAATCTACTCCAAGTAAAGTTGATAATCCTGGATCTTTGATACTATCAAAGATAAATGGATACATTGCAGCCATTGTTGGCGCTGGAATAGGAGTTCCAATTCGATTCTCTATATCTTGTTTTGGGAAAATTGGTAAAATTGATTTCAATACACTTTCCTGTTCAAAACGTAAAGGAACTGCTCTCATATCCATTGCTTCAATATAGTTTTTAATTTGTAATTTTTTGGCTGTTAATTCATCCTCTGAATTTGCAGTAACCATAATATGCATCTGAAAATCATATATTTTTGATTGACTAGATGCTAACATCGAAATAAATTGTTCCAGAGACTCATAGTCTTGTCGAATTCTTTCTTGAATCGTCTTATCATTTTCTTGTTGATAACGTTGCTTTAAATCCGCAATTTCCTTATTGATCATCCTTTGAATCGTACTAAAAGGAAGTGGGATATGTTTAATGACAATCTTAATACCAGACATACTAGTTAAGTTTGCTAAAAAACCAGGACTAATATATTTAGGATAAGAAATCACCGTTAAAATGGTCGCATATTTATCACTAATAACAAAATCGCCTGGGCGAAATTGTAAACCCTTTGGGGCAATTTGAGTTTTAATATCCATTATCCCATCACCGTCCCAAACGTTGTGGTTTGTCCACCATTTAAGAAATTATCTAAAATAACTCTCAAATCCTCATTGGTTGTTTGTCTTGCATTTAATTCTGCTGCTCCAAAAGAATTGATTAAGTTACGAATTCTTTTTTGACAAACATCCACATCTTTTTCTTTAAATAGTAAATAATATTCAGTATCTACTACGTTATTATTCATGAACATATTTGCTTTATTAATATCACCCATAATTAATTTTCTTCTTGAAGTACTTTGTACATCATTGTAAAGAAGTTCAAGTTGTGATAAGTAAACATTTATGTCAACAGGTCGGTCTGCGCAAATAATCCAAAATTCATAATCGATTAGATTATAAACATTTCTTAAATTATTAATTACCCTTGCTTGTGTATCATAATCTAAGATAAAAATATTTCTTGGCATAATCTTTACGCCAGTTACTTTCTGATTATTGTCAAGAATAATCATTCCATTTGTAATTCCCTTTACAGGAACAAACTGATTTGTATTACTCTTCTTTGTCGCCATCTTCAACACACCAACCCTTCCATATAAAATTTCTTTCTCTTGTAAAGAACAAATACATTGATCTAATAAATGTTCTTACATTATGATAATTTGGAATTGGAAAAACCAAAAACGCACTCACAACACCTGGTAAAATTGCAAGAATAGCAGCTACCACATTGTTTAATGGTACTATCATTATTGCAATTAATGTGATTGTCATTCCAATTCCTAATATAATTAAATCTGTCTGATTAAACAATCCAAACATCAACATTGATTTTTTTGAGTTTGCTGGAATCAAATAATTTTGATTCATACTGTATCACACCCTTTTTATTATCTATGAGGCCCGCCATGTCCTCCAGTAGGCGGCATTCCACTTCGATTATACAAACTTTCTCCACCAGCCATTGGCCTATCAGCAACATAACCTGTCGAATCTGTTTGCACATAAGATTCGTCAGAAGCAGTAATCGAAACATTACGACGCTCAAAGGCATTGATTGAATCTTCCGTACTTGCATCAAGTTGATGAACTTCGCGAACGACCTCGTGATGTTTTTTAACACTTTCATAATGATCTTCCAAATTTTTAATATTTTTATTGTATGTAACAATTTTGGCTTCCTCAGAACTGATTTCT
>CAMNAC010000021.1 GCA_946530475.1 uncultured Mycoplasmatota bacterium | reverse complement strand
CCGCCTTTGTAATTCCATAAGCAGAATCTTTAAAACTATTCTTTCTTGCATCATTAATTACATTCATAACTAATGGTGTTGCGATTAATGCAATCACTGCTAGTATTACGATAACTGCTAAAAGTTCAATTAATGTAAATCCTTTCTTTTTCATTTCATCCCTACTTTCTATTGCTATTATATCACACATTAAATGAAACAAAATAAAAAAAGAAGTGACTTTACACTTCATTTTTTATTTTACGACATATGGATTGATTGAAGTTCCCTCTCCACCTTCTACAAAAGTTGTTCCTGGTTTTAAAGAAACCACAGGGCGAACATAATACCATGCATTCACAACGCGATAAAACAACGAACCAATGGAGTAAACATGCCAAGCGTACGCATCCCCTTTATAATAGAATGGTGACAGTAGCCAGTAATCACTTTCTGTAATTAAATAATTACTTGGATTAGCAGGAGAATAATATACAAGTCCAGCAAAAGATGCTTCATCTGCTGAAAGTAATCCAACTTTTTCTGATAATATCTGCTGTCCATCTGGACATGTCATTTTCGGTGTTTTGCTTGTATATAATCTTGTATATGGCCCATAGTAGATGGGATTTGCTGCATCCGTTGTACTTTTATCAATGCAGAAATCAATGTTTTCTAAATGTGTTTTATCATTTTCTGATAAAGTTGTTCCATTATACCAATTATCTACTTCATTTTTAATAGAAGATGGTGTTTCTCCATCATAAACATATCCTACATATTTTTCATTAGAGGTAGAATTATTAAATGCCATTTTTGCAACAACTGCATCCTCTTCTATACATACTTTCTTTCCATCTTGTTCAGTAGCGAGCCCATTATAGATCATTTTCATTCCACCTGTTTTTGTAGTAGTAACCATTAAAAAGCAAGTATTTCCAAGTATCACATTGTTATTAACATCTGATTTATTTCCTCTATAAAAATAATAGTCCACTCCATTTTCAGTTACTTTGTATACTCCGCTTCCATTATTTGTTCCATAATTTAAAGTACTAGAATCTTGAGCATTCTCTGTTAACGAAGAAAGAGTAATCCCTGATGGTTTAACAGGTTGTTCATCTCCAATATGTGGAATTGTGTCATCTTCTATAATCTGTGTAATCTTTGTTTTAATAGCTTCTTGTTTAGAAGATTCCGTTTCGATTCTTACCTCTTCTATTCGATTATCACTTTCATCAGTGTTTGTCGCACAATAACTATCATTGCACATATATACTTTGATTCTTCCATTTTCGTCTATTACTGCAATTCCCATAGTTGGTCTTTCACCACTATAGTTAATATCAGAGTTTTCTCCTGTGATGTTAACTTTATAAGTTCCTGCTAACTCTTCAATATCTTGCTCCATGACTCTTAATTCTACAGCTTTTGTAATTCCATAAACAGAATCTTTGAAACTATTCTTTTTTGCATCATTAATTACATTCATAATAAGTGGGGTTGCGATAAGTGCAATCACTGCTAAAATTACGATTACTGCAAGTAATTCTATAAGTGTAAATCCTTCCTTTTTTTGAAACATAAAATTTCCTCCTTTGTTTCACCATTTATCAATAGTCTATATTTAGAGTATCACAAAATTGATATGTGGTAAATATATGTTTACACAGTAGTTTACAAAAAAAGATTCCTTATAAATCAAATAAAGAATCTTGTTTTTTGATTTTTAAATGTTCATAAGCTTTTTCCGTAACCACTCTTCCTCTTGTGGTTCTCTTTAAAAATCCAATCTGTAATAGATATGGCTCATAAACATCTTCAATGGTACTTTGTTCTTCTCCTATAGAAGAAGCAATGGCTTCAATTCCTACAGGGCCTCCATTGAATTTTTCAATAATGGATTTTAATAAATGATAGTCTGTATCATCCAATCCTAATTTATCTACTTTTAATCTTTCTAGTGCAAGTTTTGTAATATCTAAAGTAATATTTCCATCTCCCATTACAAGAGCAAAATCACGAACTCTTTTTAATAAACGATTTGCGATACGAGGAGTTCCTCTACTTCTACTTGCAAGTTCAATGGCAGCTTCTTCATCAATTTCACATTCTAATACCCTAGAAGTTCTTTTTACAATTTCTGTTAATTCTTCTACTGTATAGAATTGTAGTTTTGAAACAATTCCAAATCGATCACGAAGTGGTCCTGTTAAATCTCCTGCTCTAGTAGTCGCGCCTACTAGTGTAAATGGTGGAAGATCAATTCTAATATTTCTAGTACTAGATTCACTTCCTACTATAATATCTAATTTAAAATCTTCCATCGCAGGATATAAGATTTCTTCTATAAATCTTGGCATTCTATGAATTTCATCAATAAATAATACATCTCCTGGTTCTAAGGAAGATAAGATAGCAGCTAAATCTCCACTTTTTTCTATAGAAGGACCAGAAGCGGTTTTAATATTACTACCCATTTCATTTGCGATAATATAAGCAAGCGTTGTTTTTCCTAAACCTGGTGGACCATATAATAATACATGATCTAATGTTTCTCCTCTCATGCGAGCAGCTTTCATAAATACATTTAAGTTTTCTTTTACCTCTTTTTGACCAATATATTCATCTATACTATCTGGACGAATACTTGCTTCAAAACTATCTTCCTCTAGAGGATGATTCGTAATTACTCTTTCTTCTTCCATAAGTCACCTTCTTTTTTACTTTTACAAAGTCAACATTTTTTACTTTTTTTAAATAACAACTTCCACATAGTGGTACATACTCTACATTTTGGGTTCCATCAATGACAACTTCTTCTCCATCAAATACATATTCACCATCTACTTTTCTTCCTACAAATCGTGCTTTTTCTCCACAAGAACATAAAGATGGTTGTTCTTCTAAAATATCTGCTAATTCAAAAAGTCTTTTGGAACCTTCAAATGCTTCCATTTTAAAATTATCACGTAATCCATAACATACCACATCAATTTTTAAAGTATGGGCAAGCAACTGAAATTCTTCTACTTGTTTTGCGGTTAAAAATTGTGCTTCATCTACTAAAATACATTTTAAATCCGAAACATTTCCTTTGATCAACTGAAGAATAGAATCTTCTTTTCCAATCAAATAATCTACTTTTCTTTTTAATCCTGTTCTTGAAACAATTTGATTATCTCCTTTGGTATCAATTTTAGGCTTCATGACAAAAACCTTTTTCCCAGTTTCTTCATAATTATAGGCTCTAATAATCAAATCCATTGTTTTTCCAGAATTCATAGTTGCATAACGAAAGATGAGTCTATCCATAAGTCACCTACTTTAACATAAGCTTTAATGCATCTTTAATTTGATCTTCAATTGGTTTAGATGCATCAACGCGTGGAAGAATACGTTTGATATCTGCTGGTTTATAACCAAGTCCTCTTAATACTTCCGTAAGTTCATCAAATCCAGCAGTACCAGCAATTGTTTCTTCTTTTGAAACTAATTTTCCTTTTAAATCTAAAATAATCTGTCTTGCGACTTTATCTCCAATTTTAGGAAACTTTTTTAAATATAAAATATTTTCTCTTTCAATCGCATCAATAATACCATTGATACTACCTGATGCTAGCATAGGAAGAGCCATTTTACATCCTAACCCTTTTACATCAATGAGCTTTAAAAACAAATCTTTTTCTTCTTTGGTTTTAAACCCATATAAAGAGTTTTCATCTTCTCTTATTTGGTTATAAACATAAACTTTAATTTCTTTTCCTTCTTCAAACGAATAAGGATTTCCTGTATAGATTAAATAACCGATCCCATGATTGTCTAAAATAATATGATCACTTTCTATTTCTGTTACAGTTCCATTTATATATCCATACATACTTATCACCATATTCATTTTACCATATTTTATATAAGAAAGAAAGAAAAAACACAAACAAATGTACTTTTTTGCAAAAAAAAGAACATTGAAATTCAATGTTCTTCGAAACTTAGAAATATTTTACAAAATATTTCAAAACATATTCTTATAATTAAATATTTTTCGTAAAATCTATATATTATTTAGCTACATGGATGATTGGTCGAACACCAGCATAATTAGGGCTACTGATATTTCCAATTGAATCTGGATATCCATACTCACTTACCCACAAGCCACAGCTTGCATAATCAGGATGAGCATTAGATGTCCAATAATGATGATCCCCAGAAGCAATAAAAATCGGTGGGTCATAATCATTAGCAACAATTAAACCTGTTATTTCTTCTTCTGTTATCATTCTTGCCCTAGCATTTGTTCTTCTAATCGAATAAATACCATCATTACTTAAATCATAATTATATGGTGTAATATTAGTCCATGTGGATGTTTGATTTTCTAAATAGTTTAATGCAGTAAGCGGTCCAAAAGAAGTTCCATCATCCGTTATGGTTTCTGTTGAATCATTTGGATCAACAACCCATTGAAGCCCTCCTGCATTTTCATAATCCGTTTGGTTAATCCAAGGTATATAAGACCCTAAATTATCACTCATAATTAAGTCAACGTAAGATCCATCATCTGATATCACATAAAACTTATAAGAGGTTGAATCATTAACTTTGACTACAAATGGTGTTCCGGTAGCACATATATTTCCAACCTCAATACAATCTGATATTGCAGTAACTCCTAAACTACTGTTAGTAATTGCAATTTCATTCATTTTTTTAGAAACAGAAGCTTCTCCTCCAGAACCACCTTCACTTCCGTTTAACGTAAGTTTTTTGACATTTTTGTAATCCCCTGTACTTTCATTAAATTTTCCTTTGATTGCATTAAAAGTTGTATCATCTGCATCTACGAGTTGTACTTGATTGCTAGTGTTTTCATCATAGTAAGCTTTAAAATCTCCGGTTTCTACATAGAGTTGTACTTTTCCATTTACATCTACATAGGCCCATCCTTCATCTGGAAGTTCTCCACTATAAGAAATGCCAGGGTTTTCTTTTCCTACTTTTAACTTATAGGCTACATTTGGTCCATCTGTGTTGTTAATTTGTTCACTTGCTACTCTTATTTCCACTGCTTTGATAATTCCATAAGCAGAATCCTTAAATGAGTTTTTCTTCGCATCATTAATCACATTCATAATAAGTGGTGTTGCGATTAATGCAATGACTGCAAGTATTACGATCACTGCTAATAATTCAATTAAGGTAAATCCTTTTTTCTTCATTCTATCCCTACTTTCTGCTTCCATTATATCAAAAAAAAAAAAGCGCTACATAAAAAAAGATATTGTTGACATTTTTTTACAAAAAAAAGAAAGAAAAAATCTTTCTTATAATTTAAATAAATATCTTAATAAATAGCCTATAAACCAACACATTACAATAATGTATAACCAAGCTAATACGGTATAAACAAATCCTTCCGTATAGTTAGCCGCAATTCCCATTAAAGAAGATGGTACATATTTATTAATTAAAACGGTAAATTCTTCTACATCTACTTGTACTTTAATAAAGTGAATTAACTTTAATATAATATCCGATATTCCTAAGAAATAAACCAAACTTCTTGTGTCCTTAAACACTAATACTACAATTACTAATATAATTAAAAAAATCATTAAATCCATACTTCAACCTCTTTTCACTATTTTTATTGTATCATATTTTTTAAAAGAAAAAAATCCTTATAATAAGGATTTACATTTCAAGTGGCGTCCCCGGAGGGATTCGAACCCCCGACCGCTGCCTTAGAAGGGCATTGCTCTATCCAGCTGAGCTACGGAGACAATGTGTCCGGTTCAAATGGAACAAACACATTATAACGCAAAATAGTATTTTATTCAAGCATTTTCAAATCAGTTTTATGAATTTCCTCATTTTCTACCTCAAAAACCACTTCTTTTACATCATAATTATCTTTTACAGAAAGAGAGATGGTGTAAATTACTTCTTCTAAAACATTTTTCTTTTCCAAATCTTCAAATAAGTAATTATTAAATACCAAATCCAAAGAATCTTCCATCTGTTCTACTTGTAATAATTTAGTGTGACTATTTAAAAAACTCATTAAATTGGTTTCTGCTGCAGATTGACTCGTCATTTCATCAATGATAATTTTTATTTTTTCTCTTTCATCATTCACATATTTTGTAACTGGAACATAGTAATAATCTTCATTGTATTTATCAATGTAATAAATGGTAACTTGATTTAAATGGGATAAATTAGAAAATTCATAAGATTTATTGATTCCAAAATGACGATCTAAAATAGGAGGAAGATAGATTCCACTTTTTGGAAGTCTACTTAATACATTTCCATCGACATATATGAGAACTTTTGATACCTCTTTGATACTAGTTAATGTATAAACAATGGATTCAATGATCTTTTCTTCTATTTCTTCTTTTCCTTCCAACAACTCTTTTGAAAAATTTACTTTTAAAATATCATCTTCAAATGTAATTCCAATAATTTTAGTATCACTCGGAATCAGTGCTTGAAATCCACTAGGAATTCTAGATTCTCCACTTCCTCCTTGAATTAACACTTCCAAAAGTTCTCTTGCTTTTCTTTCTACTGAAACATCACTACTTACAAATACCTCGGTTCTACCAAGATAACCGTGATTTGTAAGAAGATAAGCAATCCCTTTTTCAATATCTTTAGATGTATATTCCAATTCATTCGGAATTCTATTTACAGGGAGTGGTTCTTCATTTGGTATCAAATAGATTAAAAATAAGGCAAATAAAGAAGCAATTCCAATCATGATTTTTTTCGATACCATTCTTTTTAACATAATTCACCTCTAAAAAATTCTATGAAAAAGACTACATTTTTATGTAGCCTAAATAGAAATTTCTCCTAGTTTTAAAAGTTCTACTACTGCTCCAGCTCTTCCACTTACTCCGAGTTTCTGCATGACATTTGAAATATGATTTCGAACTGTTTTTTCACTGATTCCCATTTCACGAGCAATTTCTTTTGTCGTTTCATTTAATACCAGTAAATCAAAAACTTCTTTTTCCCTTTTTGTTAATATATGCTTACTCATATTCTCCTCACTTCCTAAGGGTGTGTTCTAAGTATTGTATGAAACAAAAGCAAAAATGATTAATTATTTGCCTAAAAAAAAAGACTTTAGTCTTTTTGAAATTTTACAGAAATATACATTTTTTTATCATATTTAGATTGTACTGTTCTCATAATATCATTCGCAAGTTTTACATCGTGTTTTTCACTTTGTACAACAACTCTGATTTGATCTCCATCAATTTTTACGAATGATTTTAAACCATAGGAATCTTGAATTTGTTTTTCTAAATTTCCTTCTTCTCCTCTTTTTAAATTGATATCTTTGATTTTTTCATAAGCGTTGTTTTTTTCTTCTGAACTTGCATCTGATTTCGCTAAAACAGATTGTAATTCTTCTACTTCTTCTAATACTTGATTTTCACTTTCTACACGAAGTGCAGTTAAGAAATCACTTTCTTCTGTTTGAACGGTTGGTTTTGGTTCTTCCTCTTCTTCATTTTGGTGAAAAACTACGTCATTACTACCAATTAACAATTCAGAAGGCATTGTAATGTAATAAACGCTCAAAACCAAAATCAAACTAAACAATGTAACAAACCATAAACTTTTTTTGTTAATCATAATAACCCTCCATAGTATCTAATAAACTATATGAAGGATTTATTTCTTTATGACTGTCTATTTACTTTTCCATTAATTATTTGCGTATGTAAATATTTTCCCTCTGGTTCTCTCATTTCTTCTAATAGTTCTTCCATCGCTTCATTTGATAGATTGGAAAAATCATTTTTTTTCGGTTCTAACTTTCCATCTTTGATTTGATAAGTATTCGTATTTTCTAAATAGGATAATAAATCCTCATTTTTTTCTTCTTGTAATCCTAATAAGCTTTCTACTGATAAATCTTTCATGAAATCATCTCCTAATTAATTCTATTATCTCATGAAATGTTTTTGAAAAACAAGAAAAAAAGAGTAAAATCTATTACCCTTTACTTTTTCTTTACTCTATTTTTTATTTCTTCTTCTATCATAGAAATAAATTCTTCAAGAGAAATAGAGTTTTGATTTTGACTTCCAAATAATCTGTAATTAACAGTATGATTTTCCTTTTCTTGATCTCCTAATACTAACGTATATGGAATCTTTCTAGTCTGACTTTCTCTCATACGATAACCTAATTTTTCTTCCCTTGAATCTAATTCTGCACGAATATGTAAGCTTCTTAATTTTTCATATACTTCTTTCGCATATTCCAAGTGATATTCATTATTTACTGGAATGATATTTACTTGAACTGGACATAACCAAGTTGGAAATACCCCCTTTGTTTCTTCAATTAAGAATGCAGTAAAACGATCGAATGTTCCAAAAATAGCTCTATGAAGTACAACTGGCACTTGTTTTTCTCCTTTGTTATCAATATAAGATAATTCAAATCTTCTAGGAAGTAAGAAATCTAATTGACAAGTTGAAAGAGTGATTTCAGGCCCTACAGCAGGTTTTACTTCTACATCTAACTTTGGTCCATAAAATGCAGCTTCCCCTATTGCTTCATAGTATTCTACACCAAGTTCATTTAATACTTCTCTTAATTTAGCTTCTGCATTATCCCACATTTCATCATCATCAAAATATTTTTCTTTATCATTTTTATCTCTTAAAGATAAACGGAATGAATAATCCTTAATTCCAAAATCTTTATAAACATCTAAAATTAGTTTTACTACTTTTTGAAATTCGTCTTTGATTTGTTCTGGAGTTACAAATAAGTGAGCATCATTTTGACACATACAACGAACTCTTTCCAAACCTTTTACTGCCCCAGATGCTTCATAACGAAAATCAGTCGCAAATTCTCCAATACGAATTGGTAAATCTCTATAAGAATGCAACTCATTTTTATAAATTAACATATGATGTGGACAATTCATTGGTCGTAGTACAAAGGATTCTTCATCTACATTCATAACAGGGAACATGTTTTCTTGATAATGATCCCAGTGTCCTGAAGTTTTATATAAATTAACGGTTCCAACACATGGTGTATAAACATGCAAATATCCTAATTCTTGTTCTTTTTCATAAATATAATTTTCTAATTGTTTACGAATAATCGCACCATTTGGAAGCCATAATGGCATACCTGCTCCTACCAATTCATGATTCATGAAAAGTGCTTGTTCTTTTCCAATTTTTCTGTGATCTCTTGCTTTTCTTTCTTCTAACTCTTCCAAGTGATGATTTAGCTCTTCTTCAGTAGGAAAACATACTCCATAAATACGTTGTAATACTTTATTTTTAGAGTCACCTTTATAATAAGAACCACTAAATTTTAATAATTTAAAATTCTTACAAAGTTTGGTACTTTCTACATGTGGCCCTCTACATAAATCTGTAAATTCTCCTTGTGTATAAGCACTAATAACAGTACCATCTTCCATATTTTCAATTAAATCTACTTTATATGGATCATCCTTAAACTGTTTCAATGCTTCTTTTTTTGTTAATTCTACTCTTTTGATTAACTTATTTTCCTTTACGATTTTTTTCATTTCTTTTGAAATGGCGTTTAAGTCTTCTTCTGTAATTACTTTATCTCCTAAATCCATATCATAATAAAATCCTTCATCAATGACAGGTCCTACCCAGAATTTTGCATTTGGATAAAGTCTTTTTACTGCTTGTGCCATTAAATGTGCGCAACTGTGGTTTAATTTGTTTAATTGTTCATTTTCTTTAATATTTATCATATTTTTCTCCTTTCAAAATAAAAAACGCCCTATAAAAGGAGCGTCTCTACGCGGTACCATCCTACCTTATTACTTCATTCGATAACGGTTTCCCGGAACAACTTTTTCTTGTTCAGCTCCTAGGTAGTAATTAGAAAGTTTACTGGTTAGCTTTCACCATCTCTAACTCGCTTTACAGATACACTTTAAAATCATGTCCTATTCTTTGCTTTTCTAGTATTATTTTAGTCTTTTCTGATCTATTTGTCAATGAAAACGATGGAGTTGTAAACGTTTTACATCATTTGATACAAATGTTTCAAATTCTTCTAGAGAAGGTTGATAAGTTGGATAATATTTTTTTTCTCCACAAACATCTTTTACGGAAACTACTTCTCCAGTTAAAATGTCACACTCTTTTACACGTCCAAAGTAAAGAGGTCTTGCTGTATCACATAAACTATTTATTTCCTTTTCAAAGCAACTGATTACTTGATTAATTCTAGAATCATTGCTTCCTTCTTTCAAAATTTTTCTTAAATTTTCTAATTTGGTTTCAAAACTTTCATGGGTATTATCCCCAAAATAGGTCCAATAAAATTCTTGTAATTCTTTTGAAAATTTTGGATTAAAATAAGAATTTAAATAATATGGAATACTAATTGATTTAACACCAAAATTACTGTTTCTTCTTTTCTTTTTATTGTTCATTTTTTTGTATGTTCCTCTCTTTTTGCTTGCATAATTGCTTGATAAGCTTCATTACCAGATATAACACCTGTTCGAAATACTTTTAATTGTTTTGAATCCATCGGATGATTTTGGATATAGAAAACAGTTTGGTTTTGAGCTTCTTTCATATTAGGAAATTCTTTTCCTAATTTCATCCCTTGAACAAAATAATATCTTAAATCCAAAGGATAACTCGGTCTTAATGAGATACTTTCTTTATAATATGCAATCTCATGATTTAATGCTTCTTTACTCCATCCTATATAATGAGAAGCTAAAGCATGAAATACCTTTTTTCTAGGTTCTGCTGTTACAGGGGTTGTAATAAAACTCATTTGCATCAATAAAAATTTAAACACTTCTTGTTCTGTCATTCTATCACCTAATTTCTAAGATTTTTACTATTCATTTCAATCGTTTCTGTCAATTGTTTAATACGTTCCATGATTCTTCTTGCTTTTACTTCATCTACACTATCTTTACTGATACTAAAATGTTTTTCTAATTCTTCTAAATTTAAATTAGAAGTAAAAAAAGTTGGTAAGTGCTCTTGCATACGATACTGTAGCAATGGAGATAAGATTTCATCCCTTTCCCAAGGTGTTGTAGATTCTGCTCCAATATCATCTAGTAGTAATAATGGTACTTTTTTAATTCCTTCAAATTTTTCTTGAAAATCGGTTTTAAAACTACTTTTTAAATCCCTTAAGAATT
This sequence comes from uncultured Mycoplasmatota bacterium, assembly GCA_946530475.1. GTDB lineage: Bacteria > Bacillota_I > Bacilli_A > RF39 > UBA660 > CAMNAC01. Next base: position 4,063 of record CAMNAC010000021.1, on the reverse strand, counting down.
CTGGCCAAAATAGAATCGCACTTTTTATATTTTGATGAGCAAGTTCATGAAACATCGCACTTACTAAATAAGTTTTTCCACATCCAAAGTTACCATGCAAATAAAGACCTTTGGAATAGTTTGGATATTTCTTAATAAAATTTACTAACCATTTAATAACCGGTGTTCTTTTTTTATCGTCTGTATAGATGTTTTTCATAGAAGCTTCTCTAATTTCTTTTGGCTCTTCAAAAATGGAAATATTTTTTAAATAGGCAAAATCTTTCTCTTGTTTTTTTTGATATTTACATGCATGATACTCAAAAATTAAGTGACCATCTACTACTCTTGGTAAATAACAGTATCCATTTACTTTGTTTTTACAAGATAATAAATTCTTACAATTTTTACAATGAAAATATTCTTCTTTGGAATCTAAAAGCATGGAAGTATATTTCATAAGTTCTTCATCTGGAAGAGAAATATGAGATAAAAATTCTTTCATTCCTTCTTCTTTTAAAGAATCCAAATAGCTTTTTGCTAGATCATTATAATTGATCTGTTGTCCTAAATCATTCATTTTTTTCATGTTTCACCTACTTAAATGATTTCAATAATTCATCTAACTCTTCTTGTTCTTCCTCTGACATTTTTTCTTTTTCATAAGTTTTATCAAACCATTCTGGTTTGGATACAACCGCTTTAGTCTTTGTTTTATTTTTTCTCTTTTTATATTCTTTTTCTGCAAGTTCCATTGCAGCTTCCACTGTTTCAATATTACTTCTTTGCCATTGAAGCGCAATCGTTTCTATATAAGATTTTGTTAATTTATTTTGATTGATTTTTAACACATAATCTAATAATACATTAATTACACCAGGTTTTAAATTTAAATCCAAAGCAAGAAAAGCTAAAATTTCACTTTCTGTTTTTGATAAAACTCCACTTCTATTTTTACTACATAAAAAATCGTAAGGAGAAGTGGTTTCAAATTGGTAAATCAATTTTGCTCTTGGAGAAGTATCTCCTTCTGGCTTTCTTAAATACTCTGGTTGTTTACGATAAACTAAACTTGGAAGTTTTCCACTATGTTCAAATTGATAATAATTTCGACTATTCATTCTCATTTTTTCTTTATCAATCATTTTCTTTTCATTGATTGAATTTCGAATGATCTCACCTAATTCTTCTTCTTTGAAGTGAAATACAAATGCGAGTTTGTATAAAAACTCTTTCATATCTTTTGTGACGCTTCTTTTATTTAGTAAATCATCTGGTATCATTTCAAATACACTATCCAAATCGATTTTGGTAAGTAATTCCAAAGAAAGTGTATTTCTTTTTCGAACATCCGATAAAAAGCTATCCATAGAAGAAATAGGAATAGAATCAAATATTTCATCAAAATGACAAGTAACTTCTTCATATTCTCTCAAATTAATGGTAGGCATCTTAAAATAATCCATAATTTTATTGTATTCCATATCTCCTACATTGTTATATAAAGAAGTACTTAAAATAGGATTTTTAAAAAACTCATTTGCTGAAATAGGAGAATATAATAAATAGACATAAGCATTTACATACCCTTCTTTTAAATAAGTTTTTAATAGTCCCATTGCCTCTAGCTTTTCTCTTGCTTCCAATAATTCATCTAAACGAATTCTCATATTGGTCATCAGATGATGATGTGTCCACGTATTAGACGCAATTTCTCTTTTATCTAAATAAGAACAAAGTGTAAAGTAAAGACTTACTCCAACACTTCCTATAATGGGTTGATAAAGCATAATAAGTAGATTCCTATCCGAATCATTTAAGATGGTTTTGTTTAATACGATAAATGTATCCGCTGGAAGTAATCCTCTTTTCATCCTACCACCTCATTACAACTAGTTTATCATATTTCAAACATGAAAAAAAGAGGAAAAGCTTTACTTTTCTTCCTTTTTTATATAATCTTGATAAAAAATTGTATCTGGTTTTACCTGAAAAATAGATGCAATTTTTACAGCCATTGGATAAGATAACTTTCTACTTCCGTTTTCTAATTGGGAATAGAATGGTTTACTAATTCCAAGTTTTTCTGCCATGACACTTGTCGTATAATGTTTCTTTTTTCTCATTTCTTTTAGCTTCTGATACATACTGCCCCTCCCTGTCTGCTTTATGAGAAAATAACTCTCTCTAAAAATTGATTATGATTAATTTTTCTATTTGACCAATTCCAATTTAAGTATAGTCTATATTTATAGAAATTGCAAGAAAAAAATTGTACTAACTGTACAACTTTATAACTCGACATTATGATAAACATGTCCGACATCTTCGATGTCATCAAGCATAGTAAGAAGTCTTTGGAAAATTTCTAAGTCTTCTCCTTCTAATGAAATTTTATCTTTTGGAATCATGACAATTTCATCTGTTTCAAATTCCACATTTGGTAATTTAGAAGTAATTGCATTTTTAATATCATATAAATCACTTGGGTTTCCATAAATCACTGTAAATCCATCACTTGTTTCCATATCAACCGGATCAATTCCAGCCTCAATTAAAGCTTCTAATGTTTGTTCTTCATCTAAACCTTTAAAACTTACAACACAAAGATTATCATATAAATAACTAACACTTCCCATAGCTCCCATTTTTACATGACATTTATTAATAGCAGCACGGATCGCACTTACAGAACGATTTACATTATCTGTTAAACAATCTACGATTAAATTTGATCCTGCAGGACCAAATAATTCATATCTTACAGAATCATAAGATTCATCTGCTCCACTATTTACTTTATCAATTGCTCTTTTAATAATATCAGAAGGCACTTGTTCTTTTTTTGCTTTTTCCACTAAATGTTTTAAGGCTGCATTACTCTCTAATTCTGTTCCACCTGTTTTCGCTACTTGATAGATTTCCCTTGCATACATGGAATATAATTTTGATTTTGCAGCTCCTGTTTTTTGAATACTTGCCTTTCTTACTTCATAAGCTCTTCCCATAATTTCACTCTTTCCTTTTTCCTTTGAATATCTTAACAAATATTTTTTTATTCGTCAATCATTCTTAGATACACTTTTTTTAAGTGCATCTTTAGCAGCTTCTTGTTCTGCTTCTTTTTTACTATGCGCAATTCCTACCCCATATACGATTTTGTCCACTCTTACTTCAACCGTAAATTCTTTCATATGAGCAGGACCAGTTTCTTTCACTACAACATATTCCAAACTTTTTTTATCCGTTTGAATCAATTCCTGCAAAATAGATTTATAATCCCTTATATAATCTAGTTTATGATTTTCAATAAAAGGAATGACATATTGATAAATAAAAGTCTTTACAACTTCCATTCCTTGATCTAAATATAAGGCTCCTAAGAAAGCTTCAAAGATATCTGCTACAATTGCTTTTCTTGTTCTTCCTCCACTTTCTTCTTCTCCCTTTCCTAAAAGTAATTCTTCATTAAAATGTAACATCATAGAATATTCATATAATGCTTCTTCACATACATAATGACTTCTTGTTTTTGTCATATCTCCTTCTTGTAATTCCGTATTCTTAAATAAATACTCCGTCATAACAAGTTCTAAAACTGCATCTCCTAAATACTCTAATCTTTCATAACTTTCTACATTATTCTCATTTGCATAAGAAGTATGAGTAAAAGCAGTTTGATATAATTCAATATCTTTTGGAATAATATTTAATGTTTCTAACAGTTTCATAAAATCACCTTCTATATTATACTATATTTTCAATAAAAAAAGAAAGATTTCTTTCTTTTTCTTGACTCTTTATTTTCCTACTCGGAAAGCGGGAACAACACCGGCCCCAAAATTCGCAGGAAGGCCGTATTCACTACCATCCGCATTGACCAAGAAGAATATGTCAGAATCAACCGTACGGAGACTCCATCCCCCTCCTGTTGATGTTCCATAGTTATATTTGACTCTTGATGCATTATCAGTATAATAATCTAATTTTCTGGTCTCATCTTTTGCACTATCATAACCTGTATTAAACCCTACTTCTTTTGTAGATAATAAATAGAGATGATCTTGGGATTCATAGTTTTCTG
>CAMNAC010000020.1 GCA_946530475.1 uncultured Mycoplasmatota bacterium | reverse complement strand
CTCGGATATGCATCGTTGCCTTGGTAGGCCATTACCCCACCAACTAGCTAATACACCGCAAGCTCATCTCAAAGTGAAGCCGAAGCTCCTTTTAGCATATCTACTTATGTAAATATGAATCATCCGGTATTAGCCACCGTTTCCAGTAGTTATCCCAGTCTCTGAGGTAGATTACCCACGTGTTACTCACCCGTCTGCCACTAGATGGCAACCCAAATCCAACTTTGTGCAAGCACTCCATCTTCATTGGACCATCTCGTTCGACTTGCATGTCTTAGGCATGCCGCCAGCGTTCATCCTGAGCCAGGATCAAACTCTCCAAAAAAAAATAATTAATTTTTTGTGAATTGTTATTTCCTAACTTACAAGTTTGAAATTGACGTTTTGCTCAGTTTTCAAAGATCATTCCTGTTCCTTTTTGGGAACATTCATATATTATCACATTGCTTTCTGTAAAGTCAATACTTTTTTTACATTTTTTTGACTTTTTTCACTTGTTTACAAGTGCTTTTCTCGGAAAGCAAACATAATATATCATTTGTGAAATCCAATGTCAATACTTTTTTTGAAAAAAAATTATTTTTTTTTAAAATTTACATAAAAAGAAGTATTTTCTACTTCTATCCTATTATATGTACGAATTTAAAATTGATGACTGTTTTTTTCTTCTTTGATTTTTTTATAGACTTGATAGTACTTTTGATTTTCTTCTTTATCAAATACACTCAGCTTATTATCCTTATATAAGGAAATCAATTCTTCCAATGCAGAATTTACCACTTGATCCAATTCGTCTGAATATTCCATAATCCTTTTGTGATATTGATATTCCATTTGATCTAGTATCTTATAACTTCCATTTGGAAAAATTCTTAAGTCTAAATCATAGTCAATATATTTAATTGTATCTTCTTCAATTATAAATGGACTAGCAATATTACAATAATAAGTAATACCCTCCTTTTTAAATTGAACAATCACATTGAACCAATAATTTTTAAAAAAATACATAATTGCTGGTTCTTTCGTTTTCCATGTGCTCCCGCTTGCTTCAATCACCATCGTTTTACTATTTCCAAAAACCATATAATCTTTTTGTTCATCTAATAAAACAGCTTCTTTCCATGCTCTATGTATTTTTCCATTATGTTTATAACAGTGAATTTCAAACTCATCACCGACACAATAGCGTTTCATACAAGTCCCTCCATACTCATAAGTCCTATGCCTATTATATAATGATTTTAAAAAAAAGAAAAGAAAAACACAATTACTTGTGTTATTTTCCTAAATAATCAAGTGCAGATTGCAACTGATTATCTGTTTCATTCGATGGATTTTTATAATATTCTTCTGAAAGTTCTACTTCCACATCTGGTGTAAGGCCAACTTCATTAATCCAAACACCTTTCGAAGTAAGCCATTTTCCTATTGTTGTTTTATATTGATCTCCATTTTGAAGTTCTTTTACTCTTTGAACAGTTCCTTTTCCATAACTCTTTGTTCCAATTAGTGCTGCATTCGCTTGTTCTTGAAGTGCCGAAGCTAAGATTTCACTAGAAGATGCACTATTGTAATTCATTAATACAACCATTGGATAGGTTTTATTCACTTTTCCTTTCGAATAAGTTTTACTTACTTTTCCATCCAACTCTTCTTGATAAATGATATGGTTCGAATCTAGAAAATAAGAAAGCATTTCTGTAACAGCATCTAATCTTCCTCCTACATTATCTCTCACATCGATAATTAAAGATTCCATTCCGTTTTTTTCTAATTCTTCTAAAGACTTTTTCAATTGACTAGAAGTTGTACCTGAAAATACACTTATATGAATATATCCAATTTTCTTTCCATTTTTCTCCATCATTTCAGAAGTAACAGAAGGAATAACAATTAATTCTTTTTTGATCGTTTTTTGGATTTCTTCTTCCCCTCTTAAGAATGTAATATCAAAACTTTTATCTTCTTTTCCTTTTATATAAGTGGATAATACAGTGGTTTGTTTTCCCATAACATCAAGATCATTTACAGATTTGATAATATCTCCTGGTTGCATTCCAGCTTTCTCTGCAGGGCTATCTTTAAACACTGTCATGACTTGAATATTTCCTTCTTCATTGTTAATCATTTCAATTCCAATTCCAACAAAAGAACCATTTAATTGAACTTCCAAGTTAGAATCTTTTTCAATCATACTTGCAAAAGGATCTCCTGTAGCATCTAACATTCCGTTAATTGCTCCATTTAATAGTTTCTTTTCTGTCACTTGGCCTTCATAACGGTTTTTTATGTATTCATAATTTTGAATTAATTCTTGTAATTCGTCCGAATAATTTGATGATTCTTTTTTGGGTGTTTCACAACCAAACTTTGTAGAAATCATCATCCCTACAAAAAGGCTAATCAAACATGTGACAAGTGTTAAGATAAGGATTTCAGCAGTTTTAAAAGACGTTTCTTTTTTTGAAGAAGTAATCTTAATTTCTTCTTGTTTTATAGGCTCTGCTTTAACCGATTCTGTGTTTTCTTTGATTGATTTCACAGTTCTCGTAGTTTTTTTCTTATCAGTTATTTCTTTTTTCGAAGTGGTCTTTGTTGTTTTTTTAGGAGCTGTTTTTTTATCACTCGTTTCCTTTTTAGGTCTTCCTACTCTTTTTGTGATTTTCTTTTCTTCTTTCATATTATCACCTACTATTAACTATATCACATTTTTAGAAAAAAAGAAAAGAAAAATTGTCAATCGACAATTTTACATCACACTATTTAAATGATTAATGATTGCTTCTCTTCCTTCATAGGTTTCTGTGATTGCTCCATCCACCACTTTTAATAAAGTGTCTCCCTTAAATCGAATTTCGGAATGATTTCCTACAGAAAGATTACTTTCTTCTGCAACATAATTACGATTAAATACATTTCTTAAATCAATTATATAGTAAGAATCGTTTGTATGTTTTGAATGATATAATTCTAAATAAGCTTCATAAAGCTTTTCTGTTTGATCATCTTCCATTTTTGAAGCAAATACATAATAAGATCCTTTTTGCGACCATAGTTCTCCAACTAATATTTCCGTATATTGAATCTCTGTTTTCTTATCTTCAGATTTCTTATCTTTGTTTGTTAATAATGCAGTGATTGCATAAAATACAAGTACAAAGACTACAACTCCAATTACTAGTTTTACAAGTCTTTCAACTTCATTATCATCATTTACTGTTACATCTTTTATTTTTTTAGGTTGTTTTTTCTTTTCTTCTCTTTTTTGTTCAATTTTTCTTATCTGTTTCATATTATAATTCCTTTCTTTTGTTTTCCACTAAAAGATATTATAACACAAGAAAAAGAAAATAGATACTCTTTTCCATCTATTTTCCTACTGGCATTACACTAATGGAATTTGCAACCTCCAAAAGCTCTTCTTCTGAAAGCACATCTGAAACAACATAGTATTCCATTCCATCACTCATCCAACTAACAGAAGTATCGGAAACTGCTCCAATGGTACCACTGATTAAAGATGGTTCTCCATAAACTGGAATAGTTAGATGCTCCTTTTCTACCACTGCAGTTTCTTGAACGAATGTAAATGGCCTTTCTCCTCCAAAGGTTTCAATAATTCGTTCTCCAAACGAAGTGCTTACTTTTTCTTGGTTTTCCAAATGCGTATTAGCTGGAATATACATTGGATAGATGATATCTTCAATTGTACTTACTGATTCTGTTGTTTCTTCTTCATTCGCAACTGTCATATTTTCTTTTAAAGAAAAGTAAGAATTTTGGAAAGTTGCTTTTTTATCTAGTTTTTTTACTGTCAATTTCATTTCTGTTTGATCATTTGCATTTTTTATTTCAATTTCTTTTAGATTCAAATCTTTATCAAACAATACAACTTGTTTTTCTAAATCCGGATTATTCGAAAAATTAACATTTGACGTAAATTGATATCCATCTTTCGTTTCTTTAAATGTCTTATTCTTATCATTTTTAATATCTTTTACAATTGTCTGTAATAAATAAATTTGAGAATTGTTGTATGGCCATTCACTTTGAAATTTAAAACTTTTATTTAAAGATGGTGTTAATACATAAACTCCTTCTTCATTTTTTAATATAATTTGTTCATGATTATTCATTTGATTTTTTAATCCAACTCGGAAATAGTTTGGATTTTGGTAAGCAACATCTACATCATATAAATAAGAATCTTCCTGATTTTGTATCTTCATTTCTCCAACCAAATGATATCCTTTACTTTTTTCCACTTCGTTCACTAATTTTTTTAAAATCACATCTTCTCCTTGTTCTTCACACCCAAATAGAAAAAGACAGCTAAAACACAACATTAAAATCCATAGTTTATTTTTCATTTTTCACCTCTGATTTCATTTCACTAAATTATATGGATTTAAAAAACGTTTATGAATAAAAAAAATATTTTTGGACAAGATAGAAATAGTTAGAAAGGAGATTCTATGGAAACATTACAAAAAAGCGCGTTGGTTATTACTGTAATTGGCGCAATCAACTGGGGGCTCATTGGATTATTTGACTTTAATTTAGTAGAAATGATATTTGGACATATGACGATTCTTTCAAGAATTATTTACACTCTAGTTGGATTATGTGGAATCATCAATCTTGGAATTCTATTTTATCATTTAGAAGATAAATAAAAGAAGCGTTTATAACGCTCCTTTTTAGTTGATTCTAATTTTAACCTTTTTCGTTTTTGAGGTATATTCTACACGTGAATCATTCCCTTCGATAACAACATCTACTTCATGTTCTCCTGAATCTAATCCACTTAAATCGATATACGCTTTTACATCTGCAATTTGAATATCTTTAATAACAGAATCTACGCCTTTAAGTACAACTGTTGTTTGAATATCACTGTCAGATAATCCTTGTACAGTATGTCCATCTTTTAAGTTGCGGAATTCAATTTGAACATTTTCCAATTCTCTAGACGTAGAATTTCCAAGTCTTACACGAATTGTCAAATTGTTAACATTCATAGAACTTACTCCAACTGGTTTTGGAAGTTCCATTTTGTATTCACGGTCGTCACTTAAACCTTCAACATTTACCTCGATTGGAATATATTTTAAGTTTTCTAATGCACTTTCATCTCCGTAAACGGTTACCTTTGTTTCATTCATTTCGATTGCAGATATTGCTTTACCAAAGGTTACATTTCCAGTTGGAACAACCTTAATAGGTAATTCTTTGCTTGGACTTGTAATCGTAATTTCTGCATCAATTTTTGCTGGAACAATTTCCACATCAACGACATTTCCTTGTTCATCATAAGCTTTTAGTGGAACATCTTTTAAAGTATTGGTTCCCACTTCTTGACTTACTAAGTTCTTAATATCAATTAATGCTTTTACTGTTGCAACTGTTTTAATTTGATGATCTGCACCTTTTACAACCACTTTGTCATTATTTACAGATACATTTTGAATAACAAGTCTTGAATCTAAGCTATCCTTATTTAATAAATCCGTTGTCAAAGTTTTTGTTTCAGATACTTTTGGATAAATATAGATGGTCGCAGATCCTGGATTTACTTGATATTGAATAGAAGGTAATACTTGATTGTACTTTAATGTAATATCATGCTTTCCAGGTTTCATTCCACTTAAATCTACTGTTACATTTTGAGCAGCCGATTGTTTAGCGAAATATAAATTCGCACTACTACCAATTAAAGTAACATCTACTTTTTCAGGTAATCCTTCTACAACATATGCTTCCTCGTTATATTTCACCGCTACTGGAATATCTTTCAATACTTCAGCAGAATTATCTGAATATAACAATACCTTTTGATCAATAATGATAAATACAAAGATTGCTAAAAAAAGAGAAATAAATAGTAAAGTCGTACTTTTTGATAACCAGCTTTCCACTTTTTTGCTAGAGTTTTCTACTCTACCAGTTAAAGCTAACACTAATTTGGTAATTGGAATAATGATTTTTTTATCAATAATCTTCCAAATATTTTTGAAGAAAATTCTAATTGCTTTCATTATTCTCACCACCAATCGATTCCTCTTCAATTTCATCTTCTAATAAGATTTTCTTAGGTTTTAACTCTTCTAATATCATAAGTTTTAATTCATCTAATGTTAAATTATAGTGGAGTTCTCCCCCAATTGCTAGAGAAAGTCTTCCGGTTTCTTCCGAAGCAATAATGGAAATACTATCTGTTTCCTCACTGATTCCTAAAGCAGCTCTATGTCTCGTCCCAAGTCTACGATTAATTCTTACATTATCACTTGTTGGAAATACTGCGCCTGCACTTGTTATTTTATCTCCTTGAATAATCACTGCCCCATCGTGAAGCGGATTATTTGGGAAAAAGATAGAAATCAATAGTTCGCTAGAAATATCAGCATATAGTTTTTTTGATTTTTCAATATATTCCATCAAACTGTTGTCTCTTTCTATTGTGATAAGCGCCCCAATTCTCGCTTTTCTCATATAATCAAGTGCTTGTGCAAGCTCATAAACCATCTTTTCTCTTTCATCTACTGTTAGTAACTTGTGCCTACCAAGCAACTGACTTCTTCCTAGTTGTTCCAATACATTTCGAATTTCAGGTTGAAAAATAATGATCAATGCGAGTGGTCCCCACATAATTACATAATTTAATAAATAACCAATAGTTACTAGTTTTAATACATCACTGATTACTTTTAAAATAAAAATAATAAAAATTCCTTTTAATAATAAAACCATTTTTACATTGTTACGTAAGTTTTTAAGCACATAATAAAATGCTGCCCAAACAAGTAACACATCTATAATCTTTTTTATAAGAGATACTATTACATCTAATGTCATAAAATTCCTCCGTTTATTCTTACTTGTTCATTATATCATATTTTGCTCATTCTTGAAAAGGGATATTCGATGTTGATTTTTTTAAAAAGAAAAGAATCCCTTTATTTTGAAAGAAAAAAGATAGCATTCACTATCTAAAATTTCCATATATCATCTTGTTCTGCTTCATTCTCTGCAGTTGTTCCAACAGTATCTAAATTTGCTGGTTCAGCATCCACTGGTGCAGTCCCTTCTAAAGGTGCATATAAGTCAGCTGGAATTTCTTCTATAACTGGAGCTGCATTTGTTGTTCCTTCTAATGGAGCATTTAAGTCTTCCGCTGGAGTACTTTCAAGTGGTACACTTAAATCTTCTACGGGAACTCCATTTAGCGGAGCATTTAAGTCTTCTGTTGGAGTATTTTCTAGTGGAACAGTTAAATCCTCTGTAGGAGATGCCTCTAATGGAACATTCAAATTTTCTTCTAAAGGTTTTACTTCTAAATTATTAGATTCTTCCACAACATCCGATACAGTATCTGGTGTTTTATCTAATTCTTTTTCTGAAATAGGGCCTTCTTTTATAATATTTAAGTCTTCAAAAGTAGGAGTCACTTCTTCCACAGCGGATTCCTCTTTTTTATGTTTTTTCTTTTTCTTCTTTTTCTTTTTAGAAGTAGTTTCTTGTTGCTCACTTTCTGTAGAAGATTCTTCTAATTCCTCTACTGGTGTTTCTTCTACTTCTTCCTCTTCATCCATCTCTTCATTTGAAACTTCAATTTTTCTATATCCACTTTTTTCTGCTATATAACCAATTAATGCAAACAATAAAAATACTGCTATACCGATAAACCAAGCAGAATTTTCCGCAACAAAGCTTAAAAAGTCTTCCATTTTCTACCTCTCCTATTCTTTTACTAATAATATAGTAACATTTTTTATTTCATTTGACAACCTTTTTTTATTCTTCTGTGAGCCAATTTTCTCCTTTAAATGGCTCTACCATAGATAATCCATGAAAATTTTGTTGTCTTAATGCTTCATAAATCATGACACATGCAGAATTTGACACATTTAATGCTCGAATATACTCATTCATAGGAATTCTCATACAAGTATCCAAATGCTCTTTTAAGATTTCTTTTGGAATTCCAGTACTTTCTTTTCCAAATATAAAATAGTAATCCTTTTTTAAATCTGAGTAATCAAAAGAAGTATGTGGCTTTTTTCCATAACGAGTTAAAAAATAAAACTCTCCGTGGTTTTTAGAAACAAAGTCTTCCCAATTTTCATATACGGTATAATCGCAATGGTCTAAATAATTAACCCCACTTCTTTTCAAATATCTACTTTCTAAAGAAAATCCTAAGGGTTTAATTAAATGTAATTTTGTTCCTGTTCCTGCACAAGTTCTCATAATGTTTCCAGTGTTTCCAGGAATTTCAGGTTCAAAGAGAACGATATGATTCATTCAATGATCCCTTCTTCTTTTAAAAACTTCAAAATGCTTTTTTCTTGAAAGGAAGATTCTTTTTCAAAAAAATTACTTTTGTACATTCCATTTTCAAATACTAATAAGTTAGGAATCGAGAACTCCGTTTTAACATATTTATTTTTTAATTGTTGGATTCTTTTTGGATGATCGTATTCCAAATAGATAATTTCTTCTTGCAACCCATTTTTCATAATGACATCTTTTAAAATCTCTTCTTGTTTTTTTGCATCATCATTTGAAACAAACAACACAAAATTTGGATTTTCCATTTTATAACTTTCTAATTCATTATATTGAATCGAAGACACAATTTCATTTAATACCGATTTTTCTTTTGTAAATTTTGTACGATTCTTATATAAATTCCCTAATCCAAAAACCACAATCATGGTAACTACTACTAAAAGTGCATATAATAAAATACTTTTTAACTCTATCTTTTTCATAAGTCCCCCAATCAATTTTATTTTATCATAGAAAAAAAGAAAATTCCAACGAATTGTTGAAATTTAAAAGACTTCTTCTTCCGTTTTAATTTCTTCTAAAGTTACGACTGGTAATATTCCTTCCCCTTCTTCATTGCAGATAGGTTGAAAGTTTTTACGGAACAAAGCTAATTCTTTAATAATACTATCTGGATAGATACGTTTACTATTTTTGATTGCATTATAAACATCTAGTATTGTAACTTCAGAATGATTTTGAAATAACGCTTCTGAAAAAGCTCCAGTTAATACAGAAAAAGAAACATCTGGATACATAGCAGAAAGACCATATACACGCTTGTATTCACTTGTAGCAGAAACAATCGCTTTCATAAGCATTTCTGTAATATACTGATTGTATTTCATTTTGATTCCCGTTTGTTTTTCAATTTTCGGTAAACTTTCCATTAAAATACGTACTGTAGTTGGTTCATCTGGCTCTAATACCTCTATTTTTTCAAAACGACGTAAGAACGCACGATCTCTTACAACATAAGTATTATATTCCATCGTTGTAGTCGCACCAATCGCTTTAATTTCACCACGGTCAAGTCCTGATTTTAGCATATTTGCTAAATCCATCGATTCACTTTCTCCTCCACCAATTAAAGTGTGAATTTCATCGATAAATAGAATTGTTTTTGATAATTTCTTTAATTCTTGAACGAGCATTGCCATAATGAGTTCTTCTTTTCCATTAACCATCATTTTTCCAACTAAAGATGTAGAATTAAATTTAATGATTCGATATCCTTTTAATGCATCAGGTACTTCATTTCTTTGAATTAGATAAGCTAAACCTTCTACAATAGCAGTTTTACCAATTCCAGCTTTACCTACTAAGATAGCTGATTTTTCTGGAGTTAATAATGTTAAAACTAATCGTTTTAATTCAGCTTCACGCGCAATTGCGGGATTGGTGATATACGTTTTGGCCGTAATATCTTCCCCATAGTTATCAATTATACTAAATGCATTTTCTTCAAAATTGACTACTTCAATTTCTTTCTCCATAATCTCACCTATTCATTAATATAGCCATATGTTTTCATTTTTGAAACCACATAATCATAATCTTCTCTTCCTTTTATCGCACGATACTTAGAAGTTTCTCCATCTTTTACAAAAAATACATAAGGGGTTGCTCCACCATATCCTGTGATGCTATCAATTTTCGCAATTTCTTCGTCGCTCATTTTATCCGTATCTACATAGAATATTTCAATTTGATACTTTGAAATAACTTGATTCAATGTTCCTTTAAACATTTCACAATTGGAACAAGTTTTTCTTCCAATATAAAGAATAAAACTTTCTTTACTCTCTATTTTTTCCATCATTTTTTTATAACTAATTTCTTTATAAGTAGTTAGTTTTCCACATCCTGTTAATAAAATTACTCCAATAATTAATAATAATAAATACTTGAACTTTTTCATAGAATCACCATTAACATTATATAGTATTTTGGTGAAAAAGAAAAGAACCATTTTTTATAGATTCCTTTTTTGATAAATAAATATTTGATCTGGTTCTAATAATAGAGTTTTATTTTGTTCAAAAAAATCTTCTAACGTCCAATCTGTATTTGAAAGAACATCCGATAAAGACTCTCCTTTTTTGGTTACATAATATTCTGTATTTTCTTTTGGAACATTGATTACTTCTTCTATGTAGAGATAATCTTCTTCCTCTTTTCCGTTCATTTTCGCTAAAAGATCTACTGGAATTCCATATTTCTGCGCAATATTATATAGAGTATCGCCCTTTTGTACGATATAAGTATCGTAATATTTCATTTTTGGAATTACTAATTGAAATCCTGGTGTTATTTGATAAAAACCATTTAGCTCTCTTAATTCTTTTTCCGATAGATTCGTACGATCTAAAATACTTTCTAAGGTGTCTCCTACTCTTACTTCATAAACTTGATACATGTTTTCACCTCATTTTATAATATGTCAAAAAAAAGAAAAAAGAACCCAAAGGTTCTTAATAAACATCAAATGATAACGTAGAATTAAATCCCATTTCACTATTTTGATAAAGTTTTCGAATGGCTTTTCCTTGTTGATAATATTGAACCGTATCGCCATTAATATAATATAAGTAATCATCCGCATAACGAACGGTATTAATAGAAGGAATTGTGCATAAATAGGTTTTTATCTTTGCATCACTTTGTACATTTACACGATATACGCGATACCCATTGCTTACTTGTTCATACAAGTAATAAAAACCTGATAATTCATTTCCTATTTTATCTACTTTCGCATACCCTGGAAATTCACTACTGCCATCATTCATTACAAAATATAGGTTTTTGTTGTAAGCATCATAGGCACTTCTTTCTTCCCATTTTCCATTATTATAAAATTGAATTTTAGAAGATTCATTTCCTGTTTCTACTACTGCTCTTGTTTTAACATTTAATTCATATTGCGTTTTATTGTTTCGATCAAAGAAATACATCGAATTTCCAACTACTCCTTGAACATAAGTATCAAAAGATACAGGATGATTAAATTCTAGTGTATCATCTTTCAAAGTTGTCATATCAACCAAACGAAATTGCTGAAATTCATATTTTTCATCATAATCTGCAACTACGTAGTATTTGCCTACACGAGCTCGAATCACCATATTATAAACATCACTTTTGAATAGTTTACTCGTGAAAGCAGTTTTCGTAATTTTAGGATTTAACAAATAAAATCCTCTATAATTTTGAAAAGCAATTGCATGACCTTCAGGGGTGTTATCTAAGTAAAATGTTACCTTTTTTTGCTCTGTATTAGGAGTCCCATGATCTTCAAATGTATCTGCTTGATAGAGACTAGAATCTAAATTGGAAACAAAATTGTCCAAAGAGGAATCGCTTCCTTTAATCGAATGATAAAAGTACTGAACCCCATTTGATAAACAAGTAACATCTACTATATTTTTCCCATTTTTAAAAATAGGTAAAATACAAGAATACATTCCATCTGAATAAGATTTGATATCCTTTATAATTCTTTCTGTATTATTTAAATCCTCGTAAATTTGATATTCAAATGTATGAGTTCCATCTGAAACAGTAATAAAATAATTATCATGTTCTTCCTTTTTATTCACTGTTAATAATTCATTAATTGTATATTCTTGGTCTCCTTTAATCTTATATTTGTTGTTAGAACCAGTAATCGCAAATTTGAAAACCATTTGTAATCCTAAATAAAAAATAAAAAAGATAAATATCATAGATAAAAATCGTCTCATATTATGCCTCCTATTATCCTAATAAAATTATATAGAAATTTGTCCTTTTTTTCAAGTGCTTTCTTCGAAAAGAAAAAAGAATGCTTTATTCATCCTTCTTTTTTATCCCATATTTTTTCTTTTCTTGCATCATATATTCTGTTATTGCGGTTTCAATTTCATCCAATGCTTCTTTTTGAATATTGGATAGATAAACAGTTTCTTTCACGGTATCAATTTCGATTT
The DNA here is from genome assembly GCA_946530475.1 of uncultured Mycoplasmatota bacterium. GTDB lineage: Bacteria > Bacillota_I > Bacilli_A > RF39 > UBA660 > CAMNAC01. The sequence continues at coordinate 3,101 of CAMNAC010000020.1, read as the reverse complement.
TTCCCCAAATGAGTCCCATACGAACACATAAGTCATTGAACATATCTGGAGTTATCGCTGTAAAAAGATATCCAAAAAGCATTCTCTTTGTTCCCAATAGAATTCTTTTATTTGTAAGAGCAACTACATAAGTGGTAATAATATCCAATGGATTATCATTTTTTTGACATGCAAACGCATATTTCACTATTTCTCCTGGATTTAAGTGATGTTCTACAATCTTACTGTGTTGCTTTAATCTCCATGAAACAGTCCATGGGTATTTCTTTTTAAATTCTACAACCTTTTTATAAACATCTTGATCCATAAAATCCTCCTATATCATTCCATTATCTTTTAAAAATGTTACTAATTGTTCTTTTCCGGCAAACCCTGGCATACTTGCAACAGAATCTCCATTTTCTAGGATTAAGAACAGTGGAGTTCCCCACTTTTCATTCTCTTTAAAGTATGAAACAGAAGATTGTAAATTTGATTTTTGTTCAGAAGTCATATCCGTATAATTTAAATAATTGATTACAACCCCAGATTCTTTTGCATATTCATCTAAAATAGGTTTTGCCTCAATACAATGACTACAATTTGTTTGTCCAATTACAACCAATGATTTTTGACCACTTCTTAAAAGAGTTTCATAATCTGCATAATTGATTTTTGTAAGATTTGGATAATCATCCACATAAGAAGCATCTGAACTAATGATTCCATTTTCTTTTAAGAAATCAAACAAATCTTCTCTTTCCATAAATCCTATATGAGTTGCCTTGGCTTTTCCTTCTCCTGTAATGATAAGAGTTGGTGTTCCAAATCTTTCCTCATCAATTTCTGCTTTTTTCACAGCTTTTTCTAGGAATCCATTTTTTAAAGTGTCGGTGTCTACATACTTATATGTTACTTGATAATCTTCCGCAAGTTTTTCCATAACAGGACCAAATAACTTACAGTATCCACACCCTTCTCTTCCTAGATAGATCACATTCGTACCTTCATAAAGAGCTTCATACTTTTTATACTCTTCCTCACTTTGTTTATAATCTAAAAACATAAAAACAGGAATCGATATAATAAGAAGTCCAAAAAACACTAATAAAATGATTCCTCTTTTTCTTTCTTTTGTCATAATTACACCTTCCAATTAAATTATAACACATTTTTAGAATCCATGAAATACAAAAAGACACCATTTTAAATGATATTTTTAGGTGTCTTTTTTAATGTCTTTTCTTCTTCTAAATATAATTGAACTTGTTCATTCACATAATCTTCATAGTTTTGAAGAGATGTTTCTAAAGAAGTAAAACCAAAACCTTTTAGTTTTACATTTTGTAGAAAAGTATATTTTTGAGCTTTTTCATAAGCCTGAAATATCTTTGGAACGTTGTAAGTTACAAAATTAGGTTCACAAGACCCAGTTTCTTTATATTTTTCATAATCTGTATATGGGACAATAATCGTGTGTTCTGTAAATTCTTTTTCTCCTACAGCCCAAAAACGACTTTTTACAAAGAAACACTTTTCCGTAATAAAACCTTTGGTTTCATTGTTTTCTTTTAATTCCACTGTTGCATAACAAGTTAAATACTCTTTCACAAATGATTCCTCCTTTTTATTAATGTGTTTCAAATACAAAAAATATTTGCACTCATCAGTGAAGAATATTATAACACAAATTATTTTTTTACAACAATTTTTTCATGAATTTGATAAAAAAGGAAACCAACTAGTAAGATGAGAAGACAAATAACAATAATCATATAAGATACTCCAATTCCTAAAGTTTCAAAACTCATGAGAGATAAATCAAAACCAAACCAACCTGTAGGAGCTCCATAGTTTATAAAATTATAAGGTGCCATCATTCCATTCCAACGGACACCAAAAAATGCTAAAATCAACAGATAAAATAAATAAAGTAAAACTGGAAACAATGCATAAAAAATATGTTTTTTTTCTAATTTAAAATCTTTATCATTTAAAAGAAAATCAAAAATCATGCAAAGCGGAGCAATAAAATGTAAGCATAAACTTCCCATATGAAAATCCATATAGGCTTTTATGATGCCTCCTGGATAAGTAGGAGCAAGAAGTAGCAAAAAAGCACTAAAGGTTAATGAAATATGAACGGTCGCAAAAAATCTAATTAGATACCATTTTTTTGAAATCGTTTCCTTTTTTATATTTTTCCATAGGAAATAAGTCAAAACAATAAGTACTAATATATTTGATAAAACAGTGAAATAAGTGAAACTCATCCACGAATTACACGTTTGAAATAAACCATAAAGGCAGGTTAAAATTCCAATTATTTTTAACCAATATGTCTTCATAGTACCACTACTTTCTTATCATATCCTTATAAGTCCAAATTGTCATTCGAACTGCTACTTGAAAACCAAAGTTCTTATAATTATAATGAAAATATTCCATAAAAGGTAACCCTTTTGGCTTTCTTTTTAATTGTAACCTTTTAAATAGAGATAATTTCTTATCATGATAAGTTCCTTCTAAACTATTTCGATTACATTTTCCTATAAATTCAGGAAACATATAAAGGGAATATCCATTTCTTTTTAAAGCAAGACCATAATCAAAATCTCCAAAACCATGCGAATAATGCTTATCCATAATATCAGTATTTAAAAAGTAAGAATAAGGGATTAATACACAATTACCATTACAAGTATCTAATTCTTCTTGGAATTCTGGACCTACTCTTAAAAAGTGACTTGTTCCAGGATTGCGAAAAAGGATTCCACCATAAGAAACATTTTCTTGATCATCTACAGTAGCCCCTACTACAACCCCATTTTTTTCCTTACTAAAAGCTATCATTTTTTCTAATATTCCATCATAAAAATTTACATCGTCATTAATCAATAATAAGTAATCATATGTTTTTTTTGATTTCTTTAAGTAATCCATTCCATACCTCATAGAAGCCGTATAATAACAATTTCCTTTTGTCTTAATCATTTCTACATTTTTTCTTTTTTGTAATATTTTATCAGTTCCATCTGTAGAACCATCATCTACAATCAAAAAGGAAATGTTTTTATATTGACTACTTAATTGTCTTACCGCTCTTCCTGTGATTTTTTTTC
>CAMNAC010000019.1 GCA_946530475.1 uncultured Mycoplasmatota bacterium | reverse complement strand
ACAATCACAGGACGTGGAACTGTTGTTACAGGACGTGTTGAACGTGGTACATTAAAATTAAACGATGAAGTTGAAATCGTTGGTATTAAAGATACTAAGAAAACAGTTGTTACAGGAATTGAAATGTTCCGTAAACAATTAGACTTTGCTGAAGCAGGAGACAATGCCGGAGTATTATTACGTGGTATTGATCGTTCTGAAGTTGAACGTGGACAAGTTTTAGCAAAACCAGGAAGTGTTACTCCACATACAAAATTCAAATGCCAAGTTTATGTACTTAGCAAAGAAGAAGGTGGACGTCATACTCCATTCTTCAGTAACTATCGTCCACAATTCTACTTCCGTACAACAGATGTTACTGGTGTAATCGAATTACCAGCAGGTGTTGAAATGGTTATGCCTGGAGACAATGTTGAAATGACAGTAGAATTAATCCACCCAATCGCTATCGAAAACGGAACAAAATTCTCTATCCGTGAAGGTGGACGTACAGTTGGTGCTGGAAACGTTTCTGAAGTTATTAAATAATGAAAGAAAAGATCAAAATAGTTTTGATCTTTTTTTATGTCATGAGAAAAAATAATGAAACTTCAATAAATATGTGATATAATGTCAGTAGGAGGCAAAAGCAGTTCCTACTTGTTAGAAATATTACTGCTCGCTTCCTTTTTATTTTAGTTTTTAGGGTGATAATATGAAGGATGTAAATAATGCAATCATGAATTTATTTAAGGCATATTTAGTGGAGAAAAAAAAGAAAAAGTTTACTCCTAATAAAGAGGCTTTAAGATATGGGCTTTTAATGAATGAAAAATGTGATAAAAGCACCTTAACAAGTGCGAAATCTAATTGGGGAGTAAATGGATATTTACTAAACCAAACTTTTCATAAATCCATTAAAACTGTTGTAAAGAAAGATTTAGAAGAATTATTAATGGAACAACTTCTTCATTATTTTACGACTTATGGATTTGAATCACTAGGAATCTTCAATGAGAGTTCTGTATATATTCCAAGAGAATTATTGGAAGTTCCAATTTTAGACGAGAATATGACACTAACTTATATAGCCCCAATTACGAAAAAAGAACTAAAGGAAAAGTTATGGTTACTTGCTTCAAGTGCCATTCCTTTATCGAATCAGACGCTTTCTTATATTTTAGACTTAAGTAATTATTTAGAAATTGATGAGAATAATATCAATGAAGTAACAAACCGAGAGTTAAAAATAATGTTATATGATAAATTAAACATAATACCAGAAAACAATCTTGAGTTTATCAGGTATTTACTTTATAAATTAACTTATCAAACACTTTTAATCAAAGACAAACAAACATTATTTAATATTACTCAATCTGATAAGATTATTGCATCAAAACTATTTCAAGCTTATGAAAAAAAATATGGCCTTGTGCCATTAGCTGAAATATTCAATCGCTTTAAACCGATCTTTTTATCGCTTAAAACAAGAGAAGATTATTTGATTGATGATGAATTTGATTTCTATGGTAAGAATGATGAAGAAAATGAACTAAATCGTATCATTAATAAAATATCAAAATTAAGCAAGAAATATCACAAACCATTAAAAACAAAAGGATTAGATAATTTTATTGAATGGTATGAAGAAAACCATAAAAAAGATAATTATATAGAATTACTAAAACAGTTATTAAAGAATGAATCCATTTGGAGAATCATTAAATTAAGAAATTATCTTTCTTTCACAAATACAAAGATTGCGGAGAGTGTTTATAAAATTCGAAATGGTAAAACATGGATTACCTATCATCATAGGTCTTTAAAAATAGATAAAGAAACACTTACTATATTAGACCAATTGATCGTTCAAAAGTTAAAACCAAATGTAGATGGGAAGAAAGTGTATTTAGATCCGAATGTACAACTTGTTTTACCACAATCAGAAAAACAATTTGTTGGAAATATACCTTTTTCTTCTATTGTTGAATTGAAAAAAAGTGATTTATTAGTTGGAATTCACTGGTATAATACAAAAACAGAAAGAGTGGATTTGGATTTAAAAGTTATCTCAAATGATTACACAGTTGGTTGGGATGCAAATTATAAAGTGGGAGATATGGTTGTATTTACAGGAGATGTTACAGATGCCCCTTATCCGAACGGTGCTTCTGAATATATCTATATCAGTAAAGATGTAAATAATACAATGTTCAGTTTAAAAGTAAACAATTATACAAGAGATGTTGATAACATAAAATATGAACTGATTATTGCGAAAAAGCCTAAAAAGAAATTATCGAAGAATCATGTAGTTGATCCAAATGATATTTTAGTAAGAATTCCTAATATTCCAATCGATGGAGGTAAAACAGAACATTCTTTAGGAAATATTGTAGTAAAAGATAACCATATTAAACTAATATTTACTGATTTATCCACTTCGGAACGAAGGTCTTCATTCAATAATGGTATAGAGGAACTACTAAGAAATTACCTTTATGAAGAATCTAAGGTAAAATTACAATTAAAAGACTATTTAAAACTTTCTGGAGCAGTTCTTACAAAGAATAAAGAAGAAGCAGATATTGATTTAAGTGTAGAGGCTTTAAACAAAAATTCCATAATTCAATTATTAAAAGATTAATTCAAAAATTAATCTTTTTTTATGCAATGGTAATTTGCTTGAAATTTTATCACAATGTGTCAAAAAATGCCAAGTCTTTTGGATTTTTCATTGACAATCTAATAAGAGTAAGATAGAATGGAATTATAAGATAAGGAAGGTAGAGAAAATGAAAAAATATTTTATGACATTATTAGCTGTTGCCTTTTTATTCATTGGAGTGAATAGTGTAGCAGCTGCAACAAATTTAGAAGATGCAACATTTGAATTTGTACCGAATGGAACAGAAGATGATGGAAGCTCAATTATTGATTATGATTTCTTTGTTTCTGGAACAACATTTGACTCTTCAAAAACTTATACAATATGCTTTTCTCATTCAATTAGTGCAGAAGGAAATTGTGTAGGAAGTGAAATTGTAGATGGAAAATTAAGAGCATTTACATCAGGACCAACAGTTCAAAATATCGTTGAAACTGCTGGTAAAATCTATGTGACTGTAAAAGAAAATAACACATATGCTGTAGGTCGAGAAGTACCACGTTATAATCTATTATTAAATAGAAGATTTAATGTATCCTTCTTATATCAAGGAACTTTAGTAAATCCTAAGTTTGGTGGGGCAAACGGATATAATGGAAGAAATTATACTTATAAAATTGGTAAAATCAATGATATTAGCCTTGTTAATGCAATTCGTTCAGCATCTACAAGAGAAGCAAAGCAAACTGCATATCAAGCACTTTATAACTATGCTCAAACAGCTACTGTTCAATATACAAAAACACTTCCATTTGGAAGCCAAGAGTCTGTAACACGATATATGCTTGATTTAGAAGAAGGATCTTACTATTTTGCATATTTATCTTATACAGATGAAACAGGAACTTATTATGGTTTTGATGGAATTCATTTGCTACAAGCTGCTAATTGTAATTTAACAGAAGTAAATCTATTTGAACCACATGATAATCAATTCCGTTGGCCATGTGGAACAAGATCAGAAGGTGGGGCAACTATTTATTATGGTCCTAATGGAACTGTAGTAACAGCAGAAGAATATGCAAATCAATGTTCTAATGCAACTCCAACTTGTGGTACAAAAAATGGAAAATGGTATGATAAAGATGGAAACGAAGTAACAGAAGAAGCATATCATGAATCATGTGACCCTAAACCAACATGCGAAATTAAAGATGGAAAATACTATGATGCAAATGGAAATGTTGTTACTGAAGAAGAATATAAAGCATCATGTGCACCAAAATGTAAAATCGAAGATGGAAAATATTATGATAAAGATGGAAATGAAGTAACAGAAGAAGAATATCATAATTCATGTGATCCAAAACCAAGTTGTGAAGAAAAAGATGGAAAGTATTATGATAAGGATGGAAACGAAATTCCAAAAGAAGAATATGATAAAGTTTGTGCTATTCCAGATAATCCTAAAACTGGTGTAAACTTAGGTCTAGGAATTGCATTTATCGTTGTCGTACTTGGTGTAGGAATTTATTCTATCGTTCGAAAGAAAAATAGATTTCCACAAGCTTAATTAAAAACTTCCAATATTTTGGAAGTTTTCTTTGTAAAGAGGTGATACAATGAAAAAAATATCTGTTCGTGTTGAAAAAAACAGTTTTGTATTTAAACAATACGAAAGAAAAATTAATGAAGCTAATTTGAATAATACAAATGTAATTAACACTAAGAATCTAGTTTTTAGTAGTGAATACATAGAACAAAATAGTGAATTGGTAAGTGCTTTTTTAAAAATAATTGCATTAAAAAATAATATTAATGAAGCACGTATTGATTCTATCTCAATTTCTCAATATGCTTTACTAATTATTTCACCTATTAACGTTATTACAAGAATTACATTTAAAGAGAATTTAAATTTAAATTTTGAAATAATTGAACCAATTTTAAAAAATCCTAATATTGAGTTTGTTAATTGTTATTATATGCCAGAATTTTTATTTAACGAATTAACAAAATATAATAATCGTGTAGTAGAACTTCGAAATGAAATATTTACAGTAAGTCGTTTTATGGAATGTAATTCTCTAAAAACTTATTCCGATATTTACTATAAGAAAAAAATTGTAATTGATCAACCATTTCATATGAATGATATGGATGACATTAATAACTTTTTGGCAATTAATAATCATTTAGAACAACTTCATTTCTATAGTTATTATCGTTCTGATTTTGAATATTTATTATCTAAAATTCCAGTTTCTAGAGTACAGGGACTTCGCGTGTACATTTATCAAAATGATATGAATGAAGAAATATTATTAAAAGAAATTCCTTACTTTAAAAAACTAGAAAAACATTATCATTTTAGAATAATTATCCGATATTCTAAAAAATATAAGGAAAAGAATTTATTAAAACAAGTAAACGTACAATTTTTGAAATTCTTTTTGATCGCAATTGTTTTATCTTGTCTTATTTATTATGTTGTTGTAAAGTTTAGAACTCAGAAAGAAGAAAAGCATATAGAAAGTTTAAAAGAAGAGTTTTCCGATATATTAGAGCTAGAAGATTTTGAAACCGAAGAAGAAATGAAAGACACGGTGGAAGAAATTAAGCAAGCATCCGCTTATTCTGTGCACTATCAGAATATTTATCAAGAACTATTACAAAAAAACAGTGATACCATTGGTTGGTTATCAATTGATGGAACAAACATCGCATATCCAGTAGTTCAAAGTTCTGATAATGATTATTATTTGAATCATTCATTTGATTTCCAATATTCTACTTTTGGTTGGATTTATGCAGATTATAGAAATATGTTGGATATGTCTGATAAAAATTTGATTATTTATGGACATAATGTAAGAGGAACAAATTTGATGTTTGCTACTTTGAAAAACTTGCTAACAGATGATTGGTTTTTAAATACAGACCACATGATATCGTTTGACATAAAAGGGGAAGAACATAAATGGCAAGTGTTTTCTGTATATACTATTTTAGATACAAATGATTATTTAAAAACTGAATTTGGGACAGATTATGCTTTTATGAAATATTTAAACCAAGAAAAATCAAGAAGTCAAGTTTCATTTGATATAGAATTAAAAGAAACGGATCATATACTAACTTTATCAACTTGTTTCCAAGATAGTTCAAAAAGATTAGTTGTTCATGCAAAATTAGTATCATAAAAAGGTAACATTCGTTACCTTTTAAAAATGCCTTTTTTAGGAGAATTACGATATAAGAAATATAGTGCTGAATTTGTAATTAATTCCAAATCTCCAATATATTCATATACTTTTGGATTAAACCCGAGTTTAAAATCATTTAATCCTTTAAATTCATTTTGTACGAGTTCTGGATTAGAAACTCCTCCTAAATTAAATGATTCAAAGCCTTCATTGGAATATTTTTCAATAATTTTCCATAATAGTAAATGCTTTGCATTAAACGATTTATAATTTGTGTGAAATCCATCGATTAACAAGTATACTTCTTTTTGATTTTTTACTACAAGGGCAGAAGCAAGTGGAAGTCCATCTGGAAATTCACGAAGTAATTTTGTTGCGGTAATTAAGTTTTTCTTTGCTAAATCATAGTCATTATCAATTTTGATTTTTTTATTAATTATTTTTTGTGTATTCTTTCCAGAATTTTGGACAACTAATTGTTCAATATCAATCGCTTTTTTTTCTGCTTCTTCATAATTCTTTTGAACCAATTTTAAATATACTTGTGTATCAAGTTTTGCATAATAGAAATCAATTTTTTTTCTTTTGTTAAAAAATTCATAACAAGCTTCATAGTACTTTAAATCTCTTGGATATTTCTTTTTTGTGTGGAGATATAAATATTTCAAGTTTACTTTGGAACCTCTATATATTTGAATTCCATTTTTTACTGCACTTCTAATTTTTGTGCGAATTCTTTTATCAAAGTTTTGAAATAATGCTTCTGGTTGCATTTGAAGATCTAAAATTGCTTCATATCTAGGTTTCATAGCTTCAAAATAAAAATTATATCCATGATGAAAATAACCTAATGATTTTAAATTTTGAAATATTTCATCATAATTTTCATTTTCTTCTTTTTGTTTTGCTTTTATATCATGAATTGTTTTAATTATAAGTGGGGAGATTTTAACCGCAATGACATCTTTTTTCCCTAAATACTTTTTGATCAGAACAGTAAATGCTCTAAGCATTTCTTTATTTTGATAATCGATGAGAAATCCTCTAGGGGCATAGGCATACTTAAAACCTTTTAATCGTTCGATTAAAACAAGTGTAGCAGCAACTATCTCACCTTCATCTGTTGTCATTCCTAAAAATAAAGAATCATAATTTTGAGAATTCATGACAAATCCATATTCTGGAGTTTGGAAAAGACTTTTCTCTTTATAATGGGAAGTAAAGGTATCAAATTCTTGATTTGTTAACTCTTTAATTTTCATATTATCTCCTCCTTGGGGTTAGTACATTATATCATAAAATGACAAAAATTCAAAACATTTTTTAGTATAATATATGCTATAATGAAGTAGGAGGGATCGATATGTTTGAAAACAAAAAAATATTGATACTTGGTATGGCCCGTAGCGGGTATGAAGCTGCTAAAGTTTTAGTAACTCATCATAACCAAATATTGATTACAGATCAAAAAGAACAAGATGAAAAACATATAAAGGAATTAGAAGATTTAGGTGTTACATTTATATTGAGTGATCATCCAGAAGATTTATTAGATAAAAGTTATGATTATGTTATTAAAAACCCTGGTATTACCTATGAACATGCTGTGTGTAAAAAAGCAGAAACTTTAGAAATTCCTGTCACAAATGAAGTAGAGGTGGCGTATTCCTATTTACCAAAGAATGTAAAAATCATTGGGATTACTGGAAGCAATGGAAAAACTACAACAACGACAATTATATATGAATTATTAAAAAGTGCAGGATTACCAGTCCATTTAGGAGGAAATATTGGTTATCCAGTATGTTCTTTGATAAATGATGTAAATGAAGGAGATATTTTAGTTTTAGAAATATCTGGACATCAACAACATGATTTTATACATTTTAAAACAGATATTTCTGTTATGACTAATCTATCACCAGTTCACTTGGATTTCTTTCATACTTATGAAAACTATAAATATCATAAATCTCACATTTTAAGAAATACATCTTTATCTATTTTAAATAAAGATAATGAAGACGTGTTAGAAGTATCAAAAGATATTACTTGTAGAAAATTATACTTTTCTAGTAAGCAACCTGCTGATTGCTTTTATCAAGACGGGAAGATTTATTATCACCAAAAAGAAGTGCTAGAAGAAAAGAATATTCAAATCAAAGGAATTCATAATATGGAAAACATTATGTGTGCTTATTTAGTTGCGAAAGAATTTGACGTTTCAGATGAAATTATTAAACAAGTGCTGAAAGATTTTAAAGGTGTGGAACATCGTATTGAATATGTAAATACAATAGAAGGTGTTGAATTCTATAACGATTCTAAGTCTACGAATGTGAAATCTACTCAGATTGCTCTTAATACATTTAAAAATCCAACGATTTTATTATTAGGTGGATTGGATAGAGGACATTCTTTCGATGACTTAAAAACATATTTAAAAAATGTGAAACTAATTGTTTGTTATGGAGAAACAAAAGATCGTATCTTAGAGTTTTCTAAAAAGCAAAATATTCCATGTGAAAAGTTTGAAACATTAGAAGAATCTGTTAAGTATGCTTATAAAGAATCGGAAGCTGGAGATGTTGTATTATTAAGTCCAGCATGTGCTTCTTGGGACCAATATCCAAATTTTGAAGTGAGAGGAGAAGAATTTAAAAAAATTGTAAATTCTTTTAAAGAAGAGCATGAAAAACATAGTTGATTTATATGAATTTGAAAAAACTCTTTGGGAAAAAGGAATTACCTATATTGGAGGAGTAGATGAAGTGGGAAGAGGTCCTTTAATTGGACCTGTAGTAACTGCTTGTTGTGTCCTCCCCAAAGATTTTATATGTGAAGGACTTACTGATTCGAAAAAATTAAGCGAAAAAAAGAGAAATCTATTTTTTGAATATATTAAGGAACATGCTATTTGTTATGGAATTGGGATGTGTACTCCTGAAGAAATTGATGAATATAATATTTATGAAGCTACTAAAATTGCGATGAAAAGAGCAATTCAAGAAGTGCAAAAACAAGTACCATTAGAACATGTATTAATAGATGCAATGCCACTTGATCTGGATATTCCATCAACTTCTATTATTAAAGGTGATGCAAAAAGTATTAGTATTGCTGCCGCAAGTGTTTTAGCAAAAGTTACAAGAGATCGAATGATGTATGAATTGGATCAAACATATCCAGAGTATGGATTTGGGAAGCATAAAGGATATCCTACGAAAGCACACATTGAGGCAATTCATAAATATGGATTAATTGATGGCTATAGAAAAACTTATGGACCAGTAAAAGAAATTTTGGAAAAATCATAGATTTCTTTTTTTCTTGCACTCATAATTATCACACATAGTGGATTCTTTATTTTCTTCTGCAGTACATACCGCTATTTTTATTTGTTGAAGAGTACAATAGTTTAATTTCTTTTGATGAAAGATACAATCATGCACACTACATTTTATAGAACGATTAAATGTATTCATAAGATCACCATTACTATTGTTTGAAAGAAGTAAAAAAATATTCAAGAAATGTCAATTGTTTTACAGATTTAGTTATTGACTTTCTATTTGGAATAGTTTAAAATCAAGAAGAAACGAGGGAGTGAATTTATGGCAAAAAATTTGGTCATTGTAGAATCACCTAGTAAATCAAAAACCATTGAAAAATACTTAGGAAAAGATTATAAAGTAGTTTCTAGTAAAGGACATATTCGAGACCTTTCTACAAAAGGAAAATATGGACTTGGAGTGGATTTAACCAATCATTTTGAACCGGATTATGTCCCAATCAAAGGAAAAAGCAAAGTTATACAAGAATTGAAAAAAGATGCGAAAGAAGCAAAACATGTTTTTCTCGCAACTGACCCTGATAGAGAAGGGGAAGCAATTTCTTGGCATTTGTATGATGTATTAAAACTAAAAGAAAAAGATTATGACCGAGTTGTATTTCATGAAATAACTAAAAACGCTGTTATTGATGCCTTTAAACATACAAGAAAAATCGATGATAAGATGGTAAATAGTCAAGAAACAAGAAGAATTCTTGATCGTATTATTGGATTTCGTTTAAGTAAGTTAATGCAGTCAAAAACAAGTGGAACCTCTGCTGGTCGTGTTCAAAGTGTAGCTTTAAAATTAATTGTGGATAGAGAAAGAGAAATTAAAGCTTTTATTCCAGAAGAGTATTGGACTATTACTGCTCATTTTGATCAATTTGATGCTGAATTATTTGCTCATAAAAATGAAAATATAGAAGTAAAAACGGAACAAGAAGCAGATCAAATTTTAAGTGTTTTAACAGATGAATTTGAAGTTGTTGAAACAGAAAAGAAAAAGAAGCAGAAAAAATCAAAGCCTGTTTTTATTACGAGTACGCTTCAACAAGATGCTTCAAATAAGTTAGGATTTCCTGCTAAAAAGACCATGTCTTTAGCGCAAAAACTATATGAAGGAATTGAACTTGATACAGAAACAGTGGGATTAATTACTTATATGCGTACGGATTCGATCCGTGTTAGTGATGAATTCGTAAAAGCAACCTACGCATACATTTATGAAACGTATGGGAAAGAATATGCAGGGCATGTCAAGACATCTAAGAAAACAGAAAATGTTCAAGATGCTCATGAAGGTATAAGACCTACTAGTATTAACAGAACTCCTGAGTCCGTTAAGAAATTCTTAACGGCAGATGAATATAAATTGTATTCGATGATTTATTACCGCGCACTTGCATCACTCATGTCAGATGCCAAAGTAGAAAGTACAACGATTGTTTTAGATAATCAAAATTATCAATTTAAGGCAACCGGAAGTATTATCGTATTTGATGGATACTTAAAAGTATATTCTGATTACGAAGATACCAAAGATACTATTTTACCTGATTTTGAAGATGGTGCAAAACTAAATACTGATGAGATAGAAAAAGAACAACATTTCACAAAAGGGCCATCTCGTTATACAGAAGCCAAATTAATTAAAGAAATGGAAGAATTAGGAATCGGTAGACCTAGTACTTATGCGACTATCTTAGATAATATTAAAACAAGAGGATATGTTACTTTGGAAGAAAAGAAATTCGTTCCTACTGAAACAGGATTTGAAGTAACGGATAAGCTTCAAAAATTCTTCCATCATATTATCAATGTAAAATATACTGCGAATATGGAAAATGATTTGGATAAAATTGCAGAAGGAAATAAAGTATGGTACAAAGTACTAGATGAATTCTATAAAGATTTTGAACCAGCATTGGAAGAAGCATTTGGAAAAATGGAAAAGGCACAACCGGAAAGTACAGGAGAGCTATGTCCAAACTGTGGGAATCCATTAGTAAAAAGAAAAGGTCGTTATGGAGAGTTTGTTGCTTGTAGTAATTACCCAGAATGTAAATATGTAAAATCCGAAAAAAAAGAGGTAAAAGAAATCTGCGATTGTCCAAATTGTGATGGAAAAATCGTAGAAAGAAAAACAAAAAAAGGGAAGTTATTCTATGGATGTAACCATTATCCAAAATGTAAAACTGCTTATTGGGATAAGCCAATTGGAGAAAAATGCCCAGAATGCGGTAGTATGTTAGTAGAAAAAGGAAAAACAATTAAATGTAGTTCCTGTGATTATGAGAAGTAGAGGTTCTACTTTCTTTTTTTCTTTCTTTTTGATATAATAGAAATATAGAAATCTGGTGAGAACATGGCTGTTAAGAAACAGAATCGATACTTGTTAATTGCACGTAAAAAAGGATGTAATCATGCAAGTGATATTGTAAATGGAGAAACCTTAGATTTATCAAAAGTAATTATTATTGACGTCCCATATATAGAAGATGAAAAAAAGAATTTAGACCTTCCTAGGAGAAAAGTAAAAAATCTTGATTCTAAAAAGTTAGAACGTCAGGCCAAAAGACCATTATCATTAATTGATTTATTTATATTTGAACATAGCAAAAATGGGGAAGAGGATTTTAAGCAGTATTTGAAAAATGAATTGCATTATCAAATTCCTTATAATTATACATTCGCGATCGTATACCGTTCTAAGGATGAAAAAGAAGAAACTTGCTTTAAATTTTTAGAACCCATTTATGGAAATCGAACTTCCATTGTATTATGGCTTTCTGAACTTGCTAAGACAGAATACGAAAATAGAGTTCATGGAAAAATGATTGCTCAGGAGCAAATGTTTGAATCTTCTGCATGGAAGAGTGTATGGAACAATATTATAAAACCAGATATTTTAAAAAAAGGATCTGTTGTTAATTCATTTTTAAGTTGGGTTGATACAAGAGGTAGTGTCAATCAAATGAAAAAGGATAATCAAAAAGATTCCTTTGAAAAAATGATTGTTGAAATTGAAAAAGATAGACAATATGTAGAAGCAAAACTTAATTCTCTTCAAAAATACCCACTTGCGGTAATTATGGAAATCTGCCAAAGACATTCGAATAATAGTTACGCTTGGATTTCTTTAAAAAAGAAATTAAGTAGTTATAAAGAGTTGAGAGGTTTTCTTTTATGTAGATATCACTTCAAAAAAAATGAGTTAAAAAATGAATTAGAGTCCATGTTAAAAAGGACAAAAGTAAATTCTAGTAATCTTTCATATCCAATTGAACTCAATTTAGTAGAACCATATATTTCTATTTATGATTTACTAAGATATTCTGATTACACATTTGAAACATTAGAAAAAGAGGAATACTTAAATTCTGAAATTAAAAATTTCGATTTTGAAATCAAACAAGAATTAGAAAACTATATTAAAGATAAGAAAAGAAAAGATGTTCCCTCCATTAGCAATTACTATTTTATCCAAGATGGAGAATTAAAAAGAAGTACTGTTGAAATTGAACATGAAGAAGAAACTATGTATCCAGAAGATTTTCTTCCAGAATATCAAGATCCTGATATGATAAGACAAATTGAAGATGAACGAATTAAAATGAAAAGAAGATAAGCCTAATAAGGCTTTTTCTGTTATAATGAAATTAGGTGATAGTATGAATATGTATCTTGAACAATTTCTGTCTTATTTGGAAAATGAGAAAAACTATTCTGAATATACTATTTTAGGGTACCAAGATAACATTGACCTGTTTTTTTCCTTTTTAGAACAAAAAAGAATTTCCGATATTAAAAAAGTAGATTATTCGATTATTCGAGTTTATTTAGTAGAGCTCTATCATCATAAATATTCGAATCGTACTATTTCCAGACATATTAGTAGTTTAAGAAGTTTTTTTAAATATTTAGAAAAAGAAAAAGTAATAGAAGAAAATCCGATGGTTTTTATTTCGAATCCAAAATTAGAGCAGAAACTTCCTAGTGTTTTAAATTATAGTCAATTAGAAGAAATTATTGAGAAGCCTGATCAAAGTACTGTTTTAGGAGTACGAAATGCATGTATATTTGAACTGTTATATTCTACTGGTATGCGAGTGAGTGAATTAGTTGGATTAAAACTAAAAGATATCTCTTTAAAAGAACGAAAAATCAAAGTGTTAGGAAAAGGCTCTAAAGAAAGAATTGTATTATTTGGAACACCATCTTATGATTTATTGACTTCGTATTTGAATGTGAGAGAAGAATTATTAAATGGGAAACAAAATGATTCCGTGTTTTTAGATGCAAAAGGAGAAGTACTTACCACACATGGAGTTCGTTATATTTTAAACCAATATACAAAAGGAACCAACATAAGGGTAACACCTCATATGTTTCGCCATACGTTTGCGACAGATATGTTAAATGAGGGGGCAGATTTAAAAACGGTTCAAGAACTTTTAGGACATGAAAATTTATCTACGACACAAATTTATACGCATGTGTCAAATGAACGGCTAAGGAATGTTTATCTGCATTCTCATCCTAGGGCAAAAAAATAAGTCAAACTTTACAAAAAAGAAACAATTATTGTTGTTTCTTTTATTCATGTTTGGTAAAATATAGGATGTAGATGAAAGGATGATAATATGACAAAATATGTATATTTATTTACTGAAGGTAATGCAGATATGCGTAATTTATTAGGTGGTAAAGGTGCTAATCTTGCTGAAATGACCAATATTGGGTTACCTGTACCACAAGGATTTACGATCACAACAGAAGCTTGTACAAAGTATTATGAAGATGGTAAAGAAATCAATGAAGAAATTCAAAAACAAATTAACGAATATATCGTTAAAATGGAAAAAATTACCGGAAAGAAATTTGGAGATAAAGAAAATCCACTTTTAGTTTCTGTAAGAAGTGGAGCACGTGCTTCTATGCCAGGTATGATGGATACGATTTTAAATTTAGGATTAAATGAAGAAGTTGTAAATACTTTAGCAGAAAAATCAAAAAATCCTAGATGGGCATGGGACTGCTATAGAAGATTCATTCAAATGTATTCTGATGTTGTTATGGAAGTTGGAAAAAAATACTTTGAAGAATTAATCGATAAAATGAAAGAGAAAAAAGGAGTAAAGCAAGATGTAGAACTTACTGCAGAAGATTTGAAAGAACTTGCTTACGAATTTAAAAAAGAATATCAATCAAAAATTGGATCTGCTTTCCCAGACGATCCAAAGGAACAATTAATGGGTGCTATTAAAGCAGTATTCCGTTCATGGGACAACCCAAGAGCAAATGTTTATAGAAGAGATAATGACATCCCATATTCATGGGGAACTGCTGTTAACGTACAATCTATGGCATTTGGAAACATGGGAGATGATTGTGGAACAGGTGTTGCATTTACAAGAGATCCAGCAACTGGTGAAAAAGGATTGTTTGGTGAATTTTTAACCAATGCACAAGGAGAAGATGTAGTAGCTGGTGTTCGTACACCAATGCATATTACAGAAATGGAAGAAAAATTCCCAGAAGCATTTAAACAATTCAAAGAAGTATGTAAAACTCTAGAATCTCATTATAGAGATATGCAAGATATGGAATTTACTGTAGAACATGGAAAACTATACATGTTACAAACAAGAAATGGAAAAAGAACTGCAAAAGCCGCTTTAAAAATTGCTTGTGATTTAGTTGATGAAGGAATGCGTACAGAAGAAGAAGCAGTACTTATGATTGATCCAAGAAATTTGGATACTTTACTCCATCCACAATTCTCTCAAAAAGCATTAAAAGAAAACAAACCAATGGGAAAAGGATTAGGTGCTTCTCCAGGAGCTGCTACTGGTAAAATTGTATTCACTGCTCATGATGCTGAAGTACAAGGAATCGGTGGAAAAGGAGAAAAAGTTGTTTTAGTAAGACTTGAAACTTCTCCAGAGGATATCACTGGAATGAAAGCTTCTCAAGGTATTTTAACAGTTCGTGGAGGAATGACTTCTCATGCAGCTGTTGTTGCTCGTGGTATGGGAACTTGCTGCGTATCTGGATGTGGTGACATCAAGATGAATGAAGCAAAGAAAGAGTTTACTTTAAATGGAAAAACATTCCATGAAGGAGATGTTATTTCTATTGATGGAACAACAGGAAATATTTATGACGGAGAAATTGAAACAGTAGATGCTACAATTGCTGGTGAATTTGGAAGAGTTATGGCATGGGCTGATAAATATAGAACATTAGGTGTTCGTACAAATGCTGATAATCCAACTGATGCTGCTAAAGCAGTAGAACTTGGAGCAGAAGGGATTGGACTTTGCCGTACAGAGCACATGTTCTTTGATGAAAAAAGAATTTTCTCAATGAGGAAAATGATTTTATCTGATACCGTTGAAGAAAGAGAAAAAGCACTTGCTGAATTAATCCCTTATCAAAAAGGTGACTTTAAAGCAATGTATAAAGTGTTAAAAGGATTACCAATGACAGTACGTTATTTAGATCCACCTCTTCATGAATTCTTACCAACAGAGGAAAAAGATATTGAAGCACTTGCTAAAGATATGAAAGTATCTGTAGGGACTTTAAAACAAAAGATTTCTGATTTACATGAATTCAATCCAATGATGGGACATAGAGGTTGTAGACTAGCAGTTACTTATCCAGAAATTGCAAAAATGCAAACAAGAGCGCTTATGGAAGCTGCAATTGAAGTGAAAGAAGAAGAAGGATATGACATTGTTCCTGAAATTATGATTCCACTTGTTGGAGAAGTAAAAGAATTAAAATTCGTAAAAGATGTTGTAGTGGAAACTGCTGAACTTGTAAAACAAGAAAAGAAATCAAATATGGAATATCATATTGGTACTATGATTGAAATTCCAAGAGCTGCTCTTACTGCAGATGCGATTGCAAAAGAAGCTGAATTCTTCTCATTTGG
>CAMNAC010000018.1 GCA_946530475.1 uncultured Mycoplasmatota bacterium | reverse complement strand
AATCAATTTCAACAGCAAACAAGTAATCGTCCAAAGCGTTCCAATAAACCTCTCATTTTAGCGCTTATTGTTTTCTTTGTAATTGTCATTTGTCTTGGAATTGGAGGATATTTTTTGGCTAAAAATATCATAAATTCAGATAGTAAACTCATTCAAGGAACATGGGATTGCGGAGAAGGAGCAGAAATCTTTATTGATTCTAAAAACTTTAATATTTCTGTAGGGTCTGATACAAAGATAAATGCAACTTACAAAGCGACAAAAACAGAAACGCAAGGAAGTTTGAAAAAAATTACTATATATGCAACTGCTAAAAAGCGTTTAATCGATGGAGTAGAATATACAGATACACTTTCTAATGAATATCAAGTAGCACTTGATCAAAACAATCCGGATGAAATTGCAATGATAAATACAAGATCTTACAGTATGCTTTCTTGTACAAGAAAGAAATAATTAAAAAAGGAAACATTTGATGTTTCTTTTTCTAAAAGAAATGAAAAATAGGAAAAACACTTGGTTTTTTCTTTTTTTGTGCTATAATGAAATTATAATAGGGAGGGGTTATCATGAGTAAGATTCATGTAACAAGTGAAATTGGGAAATTAAAAAAAGTATTGCTTCACCGCCCAGGTAATGAATTACTTAATTTAACACCTGATACATTAAGTCAGTTGTTATTTGATGATATTCCATATTTACCAGATGCTCAAAAAGAGCACGATGCTTTCGCACAAGCATTGAGAGATAATGGAGTAGAAGTTGTTTATCTAGAAGATTTAATGGCTGATGTCATTGCTTTAGATGAAAAAATCAAAGTTCAATTTATTGAACAATTTATGGATGAAGCAGAAATTAATACCATTAAATATCGTATGTTAGTAAGAGAATATTTAATGAATATTAAAGATCCTAAAAAACTTGTTTTAAAAACAATGGAAGGAATCCAAATAGGAGATATTCCAAAAAGAAAAAGAAATATTGAAAAAACATTGGTAGATTTAATCAATACACCAGATAAGTTTATCGCAGAACCTATGCCTAACTTGTATTTTACAAGAGATCCATTCGCTATGGTTGGAGAAGGTGTAGACTTACATAGAATGTATTCTGTAACAAGAAATAGGGAGTGTATTTATGGAGAATATATCTTTAAATATCATCCTGAATACAAAGGAACTTATTTATATTACAACAGGGAATATAAATGGCATACAGAAGGTGGAGATTTATTAAATCTAAATGAACATACCATTGCCATTGGTATTTCACAAAGAACACAAGCAGAAGCAATTGATCAATTAGCAAAAAATTTCTTCCGACATGCAAAGTGTAAAATCGACACTATTTTAGCGTTCAGTATTCCATCTAGTCGTGCCTTTATGCATTTGGATACTGTATTTACGCAAATTGATAAATATACATTTACTTATCATCCTGGAATTATGGGAACTCTACAAGTATTTGAAATTACAGAAGGATTTGATCCTACTACATTTGAAGATTTAAATGTAAAAGAAATTAATGCACCATTAGAAGAAATCTTAGAAAAATACTTACATCACCCAGTAAAATTAATACCATGTGCGGGTGGAGATAAAGTAGGAGCTGAAAGAGAACAATGGAATGATGGTTCAAATACCCTTTGTATCGCTCCTGGAACTGTTGTTGTATATGACAGAAATAATATTACCAACGATGTTCTTAGAAAAGAAGGCATTAAAGTAATCGAAATCCACGGAGCAGAATTATCTCGTGGACGTGGTGGACCAAGATGTATGAGTATGCCTTTAGTAAGGGAGGATGTAGAATGGTAGATTTAAGAGGAAGAGATTTCTTAAAATTATTAGATTTTACACCAAAAGAGATTGAACACTTACTAAAAGTAGCAGCTACTTTAAAAAAACAAAAACATAGTCATGTTTCTCATAAATACTTAAAAGGGAAACAAGTAGCCTTGATTTTTGAAAAAGATTCAACTCGTACTAGATGCTCCTTTGAAGCAGGTGCAGTGGATCTTGGAATGCATGCTACTTACATTGGGCCTACAGGATCTCAATTAGGAAAAAAAGAAACCATTGCAGATACTGCAAGAGTATTATGCAGAATGTATGATGGAATTGAATATCGTGGGTTTGATCAAACCATTGTGGAAGATTTAGCGAAGTATTCTTCTGTTCCAGTATGGAATGGATTAACCAATGAATTCCATCCAACACAAATGCTTGCTGATGTGATGACAGTAAAAGAAGAATTTGGAAGATTAAAAGGAATTACTTTATGTTTCTGTGGAGATGCAAGAAACAATGTTGGAAATTCTCTAATGGTAGTTTGCTCAAAACTTGGAATGAACTTTGTATGCGCAGCTCCAAAAGACTTATTTCCAAAAGAAGAATTAGTCAAAACATGTGAAGAAATCTGTAAAAAAACAGGAGGTTCTATTCGTTTAGAAACCGATATCATGAAAGCTACAAAAGATGCTGATGTATTATACACAGATGTTTGGGTATCTATGGGAGAACCTATGGAATTATGGGAAAGTAGAATTAAACTATTAAAACCATATCAAGTAAATAAAGCTGTTATGGAAAATGCAAGTAAGAAAGCTATTTTCTTACATTGCCTACCATCTTTCCATAATATTGATACCACAATTGGTAAAGAAATCTACGAAAAATTTGGTATTACCGAAATGGAAGTAACCGATGAAGTGTTTGAATCCAGTCACTCTAGAGTGTTTGAGGAAGCAGAAAATAGAATGCATACTATTAAAGCAGTTATGTTGGAGACATTGAAAAAATGAAACGAATCGTTGTCGCTTTAGGGGGTAACGCATTAGGAAGTAACCCCAAACAACAACTAGAAACTGTGAAGAAAACAGCACGTAGATTAGTCGATTTGGTAGCTATGGGAAATGAACTCATTATCAGTCATGGAAATGGACCACAAGTAGGAATGATTTATAAAGCAATGGATGCAAGTGAATCTGGAGACTTTCCATTTGCAGAATGTGGGGCAATGAGTCAAGGATATATTGGCTATCATCTGCAACAAGCTATGCAAGCAGAATTTGAAAAACGAGGAATGCGAAGAAAAGTCGCAACAATCGTTTCTCAAGTGGAAGTAGATGAAGATGATGAAGCATTTACTCATCCAACCAAACCAATTGGGAATTTTTATACCAAAAAAGAAGCAGAAAAACTTCAAGCATCTGGACTTGGAGTTTACAAAGAGGATGCAGGAAGAGGCTATAGAAGAGTAGTACCTTCTCCGATTCCTAAAAAAATCTGTCAATTATCTACCATTAAAGAAATGATTGAAGACCATATCGTAGTCATTACTTGTGGTGGTGGAGGAATTCCAGTTGTAAAAGCAAAACATGGGTATAACGGAGTCGATGCTGTTATTGACAAAGATAGAACCAGTGCTTTACTTGCAAGGGAATTAGACGCAGATATTTTACTTATTTTAACGACAGTAGAGAAAGTTAGCATTCATTATTTGCAAAAAGATGAAAAGAAAATTGCAAAAATGAGTTTAGAAGAAGCAAAAGAGTATATTGAAAACGGAGAATTTGCAGAGGGGTCAATGCTTCCTAAAGTAGAAGCGTGCATGGAATTCGTGAAACACTCTAAGGGCAAAAAGGCAATCATTACCTCTCTTTCAAAGGCGAAGTTTGCAATAGAAGGCAAAACTGGTACAACCATAGAAGGAGGAAAGTAATTATGGATGTAAAAGAAAAAAAGCCAAGAAAATCAAGAACGACTCCAAAAATGCGTAAAAGATCATTTACTTTATCAGCATTTACAATTATTTTGATTTTGACATTTGTGCTTGCACTTGTTACACACATTTTGCCAAAAGCGCAATTTGATGGAGAAGCGCTAATTGATGGAAGTGGAGTTTTAGGAGCCACTTTATCTCAAACTCTGCTTGCACCAATTTTAGGGTTTGCAGATGCCATTGATATCTGCTTGTTCGTACTTATTTTAGGAGGATTCTTAAAAGTGGTTACGAACACAGGTGCACTAGAAACAGGAATTAAAGTTCTAATTAAAAAATTAAAAGGAAAAGAATTAATCTTAATTCCAATTCTAATGTTCTTATTCTCTATTGGAGGAACTACTTATGGAATGCTTGAAGAAACTGTTGGTTTCTATGCAATCTTAAGTGTTGCGATGGTAGCAGCAGGAATGGATACCTTAGTAGCTTCTGCAATTGTTCTATTAGGAGCAGGATCAGGAGTTTTAGGATCTACGATTAACCCATTTGCAGTAGGTGCTGCAGTGGATTCTCTTCCAGCTGGAATTGCCGTTAATCAAGGAGTAATAATCGCAATTGGAGTATTACTTTGGTTAACGACATACGTTATCGCAACTGCATTTGTTGTATCTTATGCAAGAAGAGTTATTAAGAAGAAAGGATCTACTTTCTTATCACTTCAAGAAGTAAAAGATATGGAAGAAACTTATGGAGTAAAAGAAGGTAAGACGGAAGAACCAAAATTAACGACAGGACAAAAAATTACCTTATGGTTATTCTTCTTCACATTTGTTGTGATGATCATTGGATTTATTCCATGGGGAAGCTTTGGAATTGACCTATTTGAAAAAGGAGGATTCTTCAAGACAATTGTTGGATTACCTTTAGGAGAATGGTATTTCCAAGAATCTACTTTATGGTTCTTAATTATGAGTATCATAATTGGTATTGTAAATCATACAGGAGAACCAAAATTTGTAGATACATTCATTGATGGTGCAGATGACATGGTAGGAGTTATCTTAGTTATCGCTATCGCAAGAGGAGCTTCTGTCTTAATGACACAAACTTACTTAGATAACTATATTATCTATAATGCAGCAGAAGCATTAAAGAATGTACCAAAAGGAGTATTTGCTCCATTGAACTACTTATTACATGTAGTCTTATCAGTACTTGTTCCATCATCAAGTGGACTTGCATCATTATCAACTCCAATTATGGGACCACTTGCTCAAAATGTAGGATATTCTGTAGAAGCAACTATCATGGGTATGGTAGCAGCAAACGGACTTGTAAATTTATTTACTCCAACTTGTGGAGCAATTATGGGAGGTCTTCGTTTAGCGAAAGTAGAATATACTACTTGGTTAAAATGGGTTGCTAAAGTAATTGTTTGTATTGCCCTTGCAAACATGGTGATTTTAACAATCTTTATGATGGCTTTATAAAAAAAACACTTCGGTGTTTTTTTCTTTTTAAAAATGTGATATGATTAAAATAGAGGGATTGTATGAAAAAGTATGTAATTTTTTTGATCGTAACATTGTGCATCTTTTTAACAGGATGTGAAGAAAAAAAAGAGGAAATAGTAATGGTAACGGAAGCTGGTTTTGCACCTTATGAATACTATTCTGGTGGAGAAATTGTAGGCGTTGACGTTGACATTGCGAAAAGAATTGCGGAAAAACTAGGGAAAAAACTTGTTGTAAAAGATGTGGCTTTTGATTCCATTATCAGTGAAGTAAAAACAGGAAAAAGTGATTTTGGAGCAGCAGGTATTAGTTATACGGAAGAACGTGCAAAAGAAGTCGATTTTACTATTAACTATGCAGAATCAAAACAAGTGATTTTAGTTCGTAAAAATAGCACAATTAAAACAGTAGATGACATTAAAAATAAAAGGGTAGCTGTTCAACTAGGAACAGTAGCAGATACTTATTTATCAGAAGAATATCCATCTGTTTCTTTGGTTCGTGAAAAGAAGTTTTTAGCTGCCATTCAAGATTTGAAAGATCGAAAAGTCGATGTAGTTGTTATGGATGAACTTCCAGCAAAAGAATTGTTAACAGATGATCTAATAATACTAGAAAATCCATTATTAATTGATGAATATGGAATGGTAGTAAGAAAAGGAAATCAAGAATTACTGACTGCGATTAATGATGCGATTAAAGAAATGAAAGCATCTGGGGAAATTGAAAAAATGATTCTTTCACATATGGGAGTAGAAGAAAAAGAAAAAAACGAAACAATATGGGATCGCTTTTATAACAGTGTTATCAAAGATCAAAGATATGAATTTATATTAGAAGGGTTAAGAAATACATTACTAATTGCCCTAGGAGCTGTTATGATTGGTATTTTTCTTGGAACTGTTGCGGCTATTTCAAGAAATATCTATGAAAATACAGGACATTTAAGAATTCTACATTGGATTTCAAAATCTTATGTATCGATTATTAGAGGAACTCCTTCTACCTTACAATTAATGATTATTTATTACGTGATTTTTAAACAAACAGATATTCATATTATATTAGTTGGTATTTTAGCATTTGGATTAAATAGTGGTGCTTATGTTGCAGAAATTATTCGTGCAGGAATCAATTCCATTCCAAAAGGACAATGGGAAGCTGGATATTCACTCGGTTTATCCTATGGAAAAGTTATGAGAGGAATCATTCTTCCACAGGCGGTTAAAAACATTTTACCAGCCTTAGGAAATGAATTTATCACACTTGTAAAAGAAACTTCAATTGGTGCTTATATTGGTATTGTAGAACTTACAAAAGCATCGGATATTATTGCGTCTAGAACTTATGATTATTTCTTCCCACTCATTTTAATTGCCATAATTTATTTTGTTATTACTCTTTGTCTAAGTAAATTAATTGGCCTTATGGAAAAGAGGTTAAACAATGCTAGAAATTAAGAAATTAAAAAAGAAATTTGGTTCCAAACAAGTATTAAAAGGAATCAATATGACAGTTGAAAAAGGAGATATCATAGGTTTAATTGGACCTTCTGGATGTGGAAAATCTACGTTGCTTAGATGTATGAATCTACTTGAAAAACCAGATAGTGGAGAAGTTATTTTTGAAGGAGATAACTTAATTGATAATAAAAATTTTGAAACCCTTAGAAGAAAAATAGGAATGGTGTTTCAACAATTCAATCTATTTGAACACATGACGGTATTGGATAATATCACTTATGCTCCTGTTAAGTTAAAATTAATGAAAAAACAAGAAGCAGAAAAAGAAGCAAAGAAACTTTTAAAAGAAATTGATCTAGAAGGAATTATGAATCAGTATCCAAGTCAAATATCAGGTGGACAAAAACAACGTGTCGCGATTATTCGATCTCTTATGATGAAACCAGAAATGATTCTATTTGATGAACCTACTAGTGCATTAGATCCTGAAATGATTGGAGAAGTAACCAATTTAATGAGAAAACTTGCACGAGATGGAATGACTATGGTAGTTGTTTCTCATGAAATGAGTTTTGTAAAAAGTTTTTGTACAAAAGTGCTTTTTATGAGTGATGGAATCATTAAAGAAGAAGGAACAAGCAAAGAAATATTTGAAAATCCTAAAGATGATAAATTAAAAAGTTTTCTATCAAAAATTAATTCTTATTAAGGTGATCATATGGTAATAAATGGACAAGAAGTAGATGTGGATACATTAGTAAATAACTTAGATTTAGATTCTCAATTCTTAAAAAAAAGAGAAAATGGAATGTATTTAAATGATTATCAAGTAAGTGTCTTAGAAAGAAATCAAATATCTTATTTAGAATACCCTAATTTATCTTCTTTGATTTTTGCGATTCAAGAACAAGAAGACATAGAAGACCCTGAATTAGATCAGGTTTTAGAAGAATTACAAGAACTTCATTATTATAAAGAAACCCACAAATAGGGTTTTTTAATTTGCCAGAAAAGGAATCTTATGGTAGAATAGTAGTACTTTCTGAAAGGGTGAAAACAGTGAAAACAATATGGAAAATAGTAGTTTTTACGGTATTATTAGGAATTGGCTTTGGAGGATATTTCTTTTATAAAGCAAAGGAAAAAGAACAAAATAAAGTTTTTGAAAAAAGAGCAGAATTAGTGACAGAACTAGCCGCTTTAGAAGTAAATGAATATGAAAAAGATCCTATCGTATATGATGGATTAACGTTACAAGAATTAGCAGATAAATTAGACCGTTCTTTGAATTCTACAATTTCAGGATATGGTTATTTATATGCATCTTACTGCTTAGAAAAAGGAGTTGATCCTTATATGGCAGTCGCAATTACACTTCATGAAACAGGATGTAAATGGGAATGTAGTTATTTAACTTCTGCATGTAATAACGTAGGGGGACAAAAAGGAACTCCATCTTGTGGAGGAGGATCTTATATGAGATACGATACCATGGAAGAAGGAATCAAGGGATATATTGATAATTTATATGATGGATATATCTCAAGAGGATTAACAACACCTGATACGATTGGTCCAAGATATGCAGCGAGTACTACTTGGGCACAAAAGATCTATTACTACATAGATGAAATAAGAGCAAACTAGACAAGGTTTGCTTTTTTTGTGTATAATGGTCGCAAGGTGATAGTATGGAATATCGAGATTTATATGATGCGAAAAGAAATCTTACAGGGAAAACCATTCAAAAGGGAGAAGATATCCCAGAAGACTATTTTATATTAATTGTAGTTGTTTTTATTCAAAATCATAAGGGTGAATTTTTGATGCAAAAAAGAAGTGAAAGAAAAGGTGGAAAATGGGCAACTACAGGAGGTCATCCAAAAGCTGGAGAAACATCACTGGAAGGAATTCAAACAGAAGTACATGAAGAACTTGGAATTCATTTAGAAAATCCTATTTGCTTTAAGCAAGTAACCAAAAATCAAAGACATTGTGATATTTACTATGCCATTCAAGATGTGGATTTGAACGATTTAAAACTTCAAGAAGATGAAGTGGCAGATGCAAAATGGATGAGTGAAAAAGAAATTAAAACACTCATTAAAGAAAAGAAATTTCATAAGGCACATGGAAAGATGTTTTTAGACTATTTAGAATATAGGGGTAATATGCAATAATATTACCTTTTTATTTTTATAATAAAAGAAATATATTTTTTAAAAAATTCTTTGTTTTTTTCTTTTTGTAAAGGAAATGACATGTTATAATAAATAAGAGTGTGGTAATATGTTTTCAAATTATGATCTGGTGATTGTACCAAAAGAATATCAAGAAAAAATATTAAAAGATACCGAAAAAGAAAGAAGCCTTTCTTCTTTTAAAATGCTTTCTTTTAATGCGTTTTTCAAAAAAGTTACTTATGAATATGATGAAAAAGCTATTTTTTATTTAATGAACCATTATCACTATAAAAGAGAAGTTGCAGAAATTATTATTCAGAATACTTATTATGTGGAAGAAAACGAGTATCAAGAAGAAAAATTAAACTTTTTAGTGAAAATCAAAAAAGAATTAAAAGATTACTTTTATGAACACAATTCTTTTAAAGACTATTTGAAACATCATAAAGTGGGTATTTATGGATACTACTTTTTGGATCAATATGAAGAAGAGATTTTAAAAAGATATGATGTGGAAAAGATAGAAATAGAATCTAACTCTGTGGAAAACATTCCTTATTATGAGTTTTCCACATTAGAACAAGAATTAGTTTTTGTTTCCAATCAAATATGTGAGCTTCATGATAAAGGAATTCCTTATTCTAAAATTCTTCTTACTAATATGGGGAGTGAATATGAAGGAGAATATGAAAAAATATTTTCTTTTTTCCACATTCCTTTTGAAAAAGAAGAAAAAGATCCAATTTATGGTACTTTAATGGCACACTTTGTATTAGACCATTTAAATCTAAAAAAAGAAGAATTGGAAAAACTTTTGATCACTACTTTCCCTGTTGAAAAAAATGCTGACTTATTAAAACAAATTATGAGTGTATTAAATCATTATGCTTGGTGTTCTAATTTAGAAGAAGTAAAAGAAATGATCATCTATGATTTTTTACACACTTATTTAAAGGAAGAAAAAAAAGAAGAAGCGATTCATTTTGTTTCTTATAAAACCTATCCTTTTTCTGATGAATATGTCTTTTTCTTAGGATGTAATCAAGGAGAATTTCCAAGTACATTTAAAGATGAAGACTATATCAGTGATTCTATGAAAAAGGAGACTCTTCTTTCTAATACTGTGGAAAAAAATAAACGAGCGATGGTTTCCACAAAAAGAATTGTTTGTTCTATAAAAAATTGTATTCTTACCTCTAAGTTAAAGAGTTCGTTTGATTCTTATTTACCATCTAGTTTATTAAAAGAACTTCCAATTGAAAAAAAAGAAAAAGAAGAATCTTTGATTCATTATTCGAAATTATATGATGAAATTGAATTTGCGAGAGAATTAGATGATTATAGAAAATATGGAACCAAAAAAGAGAGTTTAAAAAACTTGAAAAAGAATTATCCACAGATTTCTTATCAAACTTATGAAAATGATTTTACTGGAATTACAAAAGAACAATTCTATAAAAGAATCAAAGAAAAATTAAATCTTTCTTATACCGCATTAGATAGCTATAAAAGATGTGGATTTCGTTATTATGTGAGTCGTATTTTAAAATGTGATCCTTTTGAAGAAACATTCTCTATCTTTATTGGAAACTTATTCCATGAAGTATTAAAAAGAGCGTTTCAAAAGAATTTTGATTTCGAAAAGGTATTTCAAGATTTTGCAGAAGAAAGAGACTACAGTGCAAAAGAGAAATTCTTTTTAAACCATTTAAAGGAAGAATTAAAGTTTGATATTGAAGTAATTAAAGAACAAAATAAAACCATTGGTTTTGATCAAGCACTGTATGAAGAACCGATCCAAGTAGAATTCTCTTATGAGATACCAGTCACTTTTCATGGAATTATAGATAAAATCTATTACAAAGATTCACTTGCTTCCATTATCGATTATAAGACAGGTTCTCTGCACACCGATTTTAATCAAGTCATTTATGGAATCAATATGCAGTTGCCAATCTATTATTATTTATTAAAAAGACATCCCAAATTACAAAACGTTAAAGTAGTAGGTTTTTATTTACAAAAAATAGTCAATCCAGAAATTAATATTCCAGAAAAAGGAACCAGATTAGATGAAAGAAAAAAACTTTTACGATTAACTGGCTATAGTACATCTTCGGAGTCTTTATTAAAACAATTTGATCCTACTTATCAAAATAGTACTTTTATTAAAGGAATGAGAGTAGGAGAAAATGGTTTTTATGCCAATGCGAAAGTATTATCGGAAGAAAAGATGAAGAAGTTAGAAAAATGTGTGGAAGAACAGATTCAAAAAGGAATTTCAGATATTTTAAATCTTGATTTTTCCATTCATCCTAAAGTAATAGGAACGAAAGAAATAGGATGTGAGAATTGTCCTTATTCGGATATTTGCTTTAAAAAAGAATCCGATAAAGTTTATTTAAAAGAATATAAGAATGCAGAGTTTTTAGAGGAGGTGTAGTATGCCTAGATGGACCAAAGAACAACAAGAAGCAATCGATCTAGAAGGAAGTAATATTCTTGTTTCTGCAGGTGCAGGAAGTGGAAAAACAGCCGTATTAACAGCTCGCGTTCTTCGAAAATTAAAAGAAGGGATTTCCATTCAAAATCTTTTGATTTTAACGTTCACGAAAGCTGCTGCATCAGAAATGAGAGAACGTATCAGAGATGCGATTACAAAAGAAGGTTTAGAAAAAGAATTAGACTATATTGATTCTGCTTATATCACAACATTTGATTCTTTTGCGCTTTCTGTTGTAAAAAAATATCATGATGTATTGAATGTTTCAAAATCTATTTCTGTATTAGATGACACGATTGTAAAAACATATAAAAAACATGAGTTAGAAACGATTTTTGAAGAAGAATATCAAAAAGAAAATCCAGAATTTTTAAAATTAATCCGTGATTTTTGTATGAGAGATGATGAAGTCATCAAAGAAATGATTCTAAATTTATCTTCCAAACTAGATTTACTTCCAAATAAGATAGAGTATTTAAAAAATTATGAAGAAAAAAGATTTTCAGATGTTCAAATACAAAAAGATTTAGAAGATTATATCCATTTCTTAAAAGAAAAAAGAGAAGAATTCAAAGAACAAATAGAGTTATTTGAAACTTATGTAGATGGATCTTATTATGAAAAATTAGTAACTTCATTTGAACCATTTTTTCAAGCAGATACTTATGAGGAATTGTATCAATCAAAAGATATTTCATTTCCAAGGTTACCTAGAGGATTGGATGAATTTGTAAAACAAAAGAAAACAGAACTTTCGGAACTTTGGAAAACTTATAGTTCTTATCTTTCTTTTGAAACATTAGAGGATCTAAAACATACAATTTTAAAAACAAAAGATTATGTACATGCGATTATCGAAATTCTTCTTTTATTAGAAGATAAAGTTCAAGCATATAAAAAAGAAAAAGATGCTTATGAGTTTTCTGATATTGCCATAATGGCAATTGAATTAGTTCAAAAGAAAAAAGAAGTAAGAGAAGAATTAAAACATTCATTCCAAGAAATTATGATTGATGAATATCAAGATACCAATGATTTACAAGAACTATTTATCAAAGAAATTAGTAATCATAATGTCTATATGGTGGGAGATATCAAACAATCCATTTATCGTTTTCGTAATGCGAATCCTTCTTTGTTTGGAGAAAAATACGATTTATATTCGAAAAAAGAAGATGGAATCAAAATTGATTTGAATAAAAACTTTCGTTCTAGAAAAGAAGTATTAGAAGATATCAATTCATTTTTCTGTTATTTTATGGATGAAAAAATAGGGGGAGCAAACTATAGAGAAACCCATCAAATGATTTTTGGAAATCAAGTATATGAAGAAGAAAAAGCAAGTCAAAACAATCATTTTGAAGTGTATCACTATCATAAAGATGCTTTTTATAAAGAAGAAGAAATAGAAGCTTTTATAGTAGCCAAAGATATTCAAAAAAAGGTAAATGGAAGCTATTTGGTATTGGATAAAGAAACCCAAAAATTAAGACCCATTTGTTATTCTGATTGTGCGATTTTAATGGATCGTTCTACTCATTTTAGTTTATATAAAAAAGTGTTTGAATATTTAGGAATCCCTTTAACCCTTTATAAAGATGAAAAAATTACCAATGAAAATGATATTTATGTATTAAAAAATATTCTTAAATTTATGAATAAAATTAAGAAAAAAGAATTTGATCAAGAATTTGAATATTGTTTTGTGAGTATCGCACGTAGTTTTCTCTATTCTATGAAAGATGAAGAAATTTTAACGCATTTAGAAAACCATTCTATTTTTCAAACAGAGATTTATCAAAAAGCATTTGAAATTGTAAAAGAATATGATTCTATTTCTATTCGTAAAATATTAGAAAAAATCTTTCCTTCTTTTGATTTCTATAAAAAACTCATTACAGTAGGAGATGTATCCTCTGCATTTGTAAGATTAGAGTATGTTGGAAATATTGCGGAGAATTTAACTTCTTTAGGTTACACCATCTATGATTTTACGGATTACTTAGAAGAGATGATTGAAGAACAAAAAGATGTGAGGTATCCGATGAATGTGGGAGAAGGAGATTCTGTTAAATTGATGACCATTCATAAATCAAAAGGATTAGAGTTTCCAATCTGTTATTTTACTGGGCTATCTAAAAAGTTTAATTTAAGAGAGATGAAAGAAAGATTTTTATATGATTCCATTTATGGGATTATAACACCTTATTATGAAGAAGGGATTGGTTCTACATTCTATAAAGATTTGATTCAAGATCGTATGATAAAAGAAGAGATTTCAGAAAGAATCAGACTTTTTTATGTCGCACTTACAAGAGCAAGAGAAAAAATGATTTTTGTAACACCTATGAAAGAAGGAACTGAAATAGAAAAGAAAAATCATGTGTTGCCTACTTTTCTAAGACTTCATTATCGTTCCTTTGAAGATATGTTAGTATCTATTACACCAATTTTAGAATCTAATTGGAAAGAGATTCCGCTAGAAAGTTTATCTTTAACCACTTCTTATAAAGGTACAAAAAAAGGTTCTATTTTAGACCAAATAGAAGAAGGAAATACTTTCTTTCAATTTCAAGAACAAAAAGAACAAAGTTCTTCTTATGAAACCCATCATTATTCGAAAGAATCTATAAAACTTTTGAAAAAAGAAGAAAAAGAAAATATGGAATTTGGAACAAAGCTTCACGAAATATTAGAGTATTTGGATTTTAAAAATCCTTCTCTAGATGGAATATCACCATTTTTAAAAGAAAAAATCAATTTGCTATTAGGAAGTCCTATTTTAAAAGATTTGGAACATGCGAAAGTATATCAAGAGTATGCTTTCTATGAACAAGAGACTCATTCAAATGGTGTGATTGATTTAATGTTAGAGTGGAGTGATCACATTTCCATTATTGATTATAAATTAAAAAATCTAGATGAAAAAGCTTATCAAAAACAATTACAAGGGTATCAGTCTTATATAGAAAAGAAGACAGGAAAAAAAGTTTCGATTTACCTTTACTCCTTATTGACAGGAGAAATAAAAACATTATGATTTTTTAAATATATTACTTTTAAAGCAGGAAAAACAGTATTTTCTGCTTTTTTTATTGAAAAGAAAAAAGAAGAATTCAGAGAAAAATCTATTGACAAACAAATGTTCGATAAGTATAATAAAAGTAGAATGTGAGGGATCAATATGATAGAGGTAAAACGTACTACCGAAAAAGAAAAAGTATATGAGTGGGTAAAAAAAGCAGAACAAGAAAAGAATAGGGAATATTTAAAATCTAATTTGACTTTATTTATTCATCCGATTCCAAAAATGAATGAAGAGTTTGTTTTGGAAACAATGGAGAAAAAAAGATATCTGGATAGTTATTTTTATTATTTTGTTTCTGATCATCATAAAACAATCGGATTCTTTAATTTTGTAGTTGTTCAAAAAAGAGAAAAGAACTATCTACGTGTTATTTATCTCTATTTGCCGTATAAGAAAAAAGAGGCTTATCCTTTCATCTTAGATGAATTAGAACGTCTTGCGAAAGAAAAGAAAGTAGAATATATTGAAATGTGCACCATTTTTACAGACCGAATTTTACAATCCTATTTAGAAAAAAGAAACTATTTATTAAATAAAGCTAGTTTTACAATCAATGATTTTACTGTGGAAAAAAAATTAAAACCTTTTGGATTTAAGATTTCATTTTTAGGAGATCATGAAAAAGAAGAGTTAGAAGAATATTTAAAAGCAAACGAATATGAAAAAAAACTTTCTTCTTTTACTTTAGTAGCGAAAAAAAGAGGGAAATTGGTTGGAATTTTATCCGGTAAACTTGGTGTTTTGGGGTTCTTAATTGGAGATAACGAACGAATAAAACATGAATTATTAAATGAGTTTAAAAGGATTTGTTTAAGGCAAGATTGTGATGATATATTAGTGGAAACAAATGACATCTCTTTAGAGAATTTTTATCTTCAAGAAGGCTTTTTAGAAAAAAGAAGGTCTTATTTTCGATTAAATGATTAGTATATCTTGCCAAAATATTACTTGTATGATATAGTTTAGTTGGTGATACTATGAAATATGATAAAAAGGACGCAGTTTCTTTAATCAAAAAGAAGCTAGCAAATGAAAGTTTTCTCACTTATCAAGAGATTGCGCAGATAACAGGATATCATCCGAAATATATTTTAAGGTTAAAAAAAGAGGTTTTAAATAATACCATTCAACTAGAGCACGGTAATAAAAATAAGATTCCTGTCAATCGCATGAGTAGGGAAGAAGAAATGAAAATTGTAAATTTATATAAACGTTCCAACTGTAGTATCCGTAAATTTTGTCAGTTTTATCATAGTCGTAGTTATTCTTGTATTTATAATATTCTAAAGAAACATGGGTTAATTGATTAACCCTTTTTTTGATATTTTTTTTCCTTCTAAAAGAAAGAATTCTTCATATAGTTTGATAGGAGGACAAACTATGAAAGGGCTAACAGAAGAGGAAGTAGTAAAATATCGAAATAAATATGGAAAGAATATCATTAGTGCAGGAAAAAGTAATAGTTTTTTAAATTTGTTAATGGAATCTTTAGGAGATCCCATTATAAAAATTTTATTAATTGCTTTAGGAATAAAAACCATCTTTTTTTTAAAGAATTTTGATTGGTTTGAAACAATCGGAATTGTTATCGCAATTTTTGTTGCTTCTTTTATATCAAGTATATCCGAATATGGAAGTGAAAAAGCATTTCAAAGGCTTCAAGAGGAATCTTCTAGAATCAAATGTAGAGTATTAAGAGATGGGAAATTAAAAGAAATCTCCATTGATGAGGTAGTTGTAAATGATATTGTTTTACTGGAAACAGGAGATAAAATTCCAGCAGATGGAGTCATTATAGAAGGCAATATCAGTGTTGATGAATCGATGCTAAATGGAGAAACAAAGGAACAATATAAGACACCAAGTCTAGGTATTCCAAAAGAAAAAAATAGAGTTTTTAGGGGGACGGTTGTTTATTCTTCTTCCGCAAAAATGAAAGTAACAAGTGTAGGAGAATCTACTTTCTATGGGAAGTTATCAAGAGAACTTCAAGAAAAGCAACCGGATAGTCCTTTAAAAATCAGATTACGTGGTTTAGCTGAAATCATTAGTAAAATTGGCTATGTGGGAGCTTTCTTTGTGACGTTATCTTATTTATTTTATGCGGTTGTAATCAGCAATCATTTTTCTCTTCCATTGATTCAAAAAACGATAACGAATTTTCCTGTTATGATGGGATATATTTTATATGCATTGACTCTTTCTGTCACAATTATCGTAGTGGCTGTTCCAGAAGGATTACCGATGATGATTACTTTAGTTCTTTCTTCTAATATGAAGAGAATG
>CAMNAC010000017.1 GCA_946530475.1 uncultured Mycoplasmatota bacterium | reverse complement strand
GAAGACAAAATAAAAGAAACTTTAGAAAATTATGGATTACAAGAATTAATGCAGCTTGTCGTATGAATGAAATTAGTTATTCAAAATTTATAAATGGTCTTTCAAAAGCAAATGTAGAAATTAATCGTAAGATGTTATCTGAAATTGCAATTGAAAATCCAACAGCATTTACAGAACTTGTTAAAATCGCAAAAGCTGCTTTAGAAGGAAAAACTTATGAAGCTCCAAAGAAAGCAAAAACAGAAACTGTAAAAGAAGAAAAGAAAGCTTCAAAAGAAACAAAGAAACCTTCAAAAGAAGCTAAGAAAGAAACAAAAAAAGACTATTCAAAATTGACAGTAGCAGAACTTAAAAAACTTGCAAAAGAACAAAATGTAGAAGGATATTCTACAATGAAAAAAGCAGATTTATTAGCCGTATTAAAATAATCACTTTGTGGTTATTTTTTTGCCCTATTGGAAAGGAGAAATAAAATGAAAGAAAACTATTTTAGTGTAAAACGTTATTGTGTAAAAGAAGATGCAATTGTTCCAATTTATGGGATCGAATTAACTATATTTGACTCTAAACTTGATGTTCAAAAAAAATTAAAGGTTAAAAACACGAAAGAACTTTGTACGATTATGGAATATGGATCATTAGAAGACGGAGCACTTTGTTATCAATTAGAAAAAGATTCCAATTTAGATACTTTTATTAAAAATAATGATACAATGCTATTAGGGTATGTTTCAAAAGGAAACTATTGTGGATTTTTTAATCAGAGAAAAGATGGAAATTATGGTTCTGTGATAGAAGCAAATAGTATTTCTGGATTAATGCAACAAGCAGAATATTGTTTGCCAACAAAAGAATCTGCTAAAACCCTTCGCAAGGAGAGATAATATGAAGAATTTATATATTGATTTTGATGGTGTAATTCTGGATACAATCAATGTAACTTTTGATTTATTAAAAGAGTTAGGTATTGATGAAACGAATGAAAAAGAAGTTAGACATTTTTACGCAACATTGGATTGGAAAAAGATGTTAGAAGAAACGCCTCAAATTAACAATAGTATGGAATGTATTAAAAAATTAGAAGAATCAGAATTATATGATATCGCAATTTTAACACATGTTAATTCCTTGAATGAAATTGTGGAAAAAGTAAAATTCATTCGTAAGCATTTAGGGACAATTACCATTATTCCGGTACCTAAACAATTATCCAAAACAAAAATGGTAAATGCAAAAGATGCAATTTTAGTAGATGATTACAGTGGAAATCTAAGAGAATGGGCATTAGCTGGTGGGATTGGAATTCGCTTTAATTTAAGAAAGAATGGGAAAGGATTCCCTGTTATCGATTCTTTAGATCAATTGTTAGAAGAAGGCTTTGTAAAATAAACGAAGTCTTTTAATTTGACAAATTATAAAAAAACGTTATAATAACCCACAAAAAGGGGGATTATTATGGGACCAGTGAATGGAAGAAACCTAGAAAGAGTAAAATATTTTTCAATTAAAGAATACATAAGTCAAATTGAATTAGAAAGTCATACCTTAGATCAAATGGAATATGTGAATAGAGCATTTGATGAATACATTGAAAAACTAATGAACTATGATGATTTAGCGATTATCTATTTCCTTTGTTATTCCTTTGAACAAGAAATGAAATTTTCAAACCAAATTGAAAACCATATTGTCAGTCCACTTGAAATCAATGAACATAATATGTTCTTTGATAAAATGGCAATCAATCATACAAGAATTAAAGAGTTACATCAATTTGTGATGAAAAAAGATGAAAAAAGTGAATATCGTACATCGGAAATGAAAGTTGGTTCTTATAGACCAGTAAAAGAAGATGAACCAAGACTAGATTATCCAATTATCGAAAAAGATGGAGAAAAATATTATGAAGATATCTTTTGGTATGGAGTAGAACCAGAAGATGTAAAAACATTTATGGACGATTTTATTACCTTTTATAAAGATACTTCCTCATCTTTGATTCACTCTAATCCATTTATTAAAAGCTCTCTTGCTCATTTGATTTTTTTAAGGATCCACCCATTTGAAGATGGAAATGGAAGAACAGCAAGAATGCTTCATAATTTAAAATTTACAGATGCAATTAATCGTATTAAAGGTTCTAATTTAAGAATTAGTCCATTAAATGTATCTCCTGCGATTGCGAAATTTAAAAATGACTATAATAAATATATTGATCATATTTATTTTGATTTGGATCATAAAAATAATAATCCTGAAATCAATCAATTTTTAAGATTTATGTTGATTTCAGCAGAAGATGAAATTTCATTTTTAGAAGATCGATTAGAAGAAAAAAGAGAAGCACTTGAAAATATATCACAAATGAAAAGTGATGATGAATTATTTGGAAATGAAATTAAACGAATGAAATTACAAGCACTTGTTCCAAGGAAGTATTAAAGTACTTCTTTTTTTCTTTTTTAAAATTAGCACTCTCTATTGACAAGTGCTAATAATTGGAATATAATGTTAGTAGGTGGTGATAAAATGAACATGAATCAAGAAGAAGATGTACTAAAAAAATATGGTAGAGATATTGTAGAAGTAGTAAAACAAGGGAAATTAGATCCTGTTATCGGCAGAGATGAAGAAATCAGAAGTATCACTCGTATTTTGTCTAGAAAAACGAAAAACAATCCTGTATTAATTGGAGAACCTGGAGTAGGAAAAACGGCAATCGTGGAAGGTCTGGCAGAACGTATTGTAAAAGGGGATGTTCCAAACAGTTTAAAAGACAAACATATCTTTGAACTTGATATGGGTTCCTTAATTGCAGGAGCAAAATACCGTGGAGAATTTGAAGAGCGTTTAAAAGCAGTTCTAAAAAAGGTAAAAGAAAGTGATGGAGAAATCATTCTTTTTATTGATGAGATTCATATGATTGTAGGAGCAGGAGCCTTAGAGGGCGCAATGGATGCTGGAAACATGCTAAAACCTATGCTTGCAAGAGGGGAAATCCATTGTATTGGAGCTACTACTTTAAATGAATACCGTAAATATATTGAAAAAGACGGAGCCTTAGAACGTCGATTTCAAAAAGTAATGGTGAAAGAACCAAATGTTATGGATACGATTACGATTTTAAGAGGACTAAAAAATCGTTTTGAAGTTTATCATGGAGTAACAATTAAAGACCATGCATTAGTAGCTGCTGCAACTTTATCAGATCGTTATATTACAGATCGTTTCTTACCAGATAAAGCAATTGATTTGATCGATGAAGCTTGCGCAACTATTAAAGTACAAATAGATTCTGTTCCAGAAGAAATTGATACACTAACAAGAACGATTATGAGTTTGGAAATTGAAAAACAAGCATTGAAAAAAGAAAAAGATGAGATTTCTTTAAATAGGATGAAAGAAATTGAAGAAAAAATGTCCAAATTAAAAGAAAAAGAATCCAAATTAAAAGCAGAATGGCAAAATGAAAAGACGATCAATGAACGAATTAACAAAAAGAAAGAAGAAATCGAAAAAACACAGTTTGAATTATCACAAGCAGAAAATCGATATGATTTAGAAACCGCTGCAAAATTAAGACATGGTATTTTACCAAAACTAGAATCTGAATTAGAGGAATTGAAAAAACAAGATCGTTCTAAAATCTTATCCGATGTAGTAGATGAGGAATCCATTGCAGAAATCATTTCTCGTTGGACCAATATCCCTGTTGCAAAATTAGTTGGTGGGGAAAGAGAAAAACTAC
The DNA here is from genome assembly GCA_946530475.1 of uncultured Mycoplasmatota bacterium. Classification (GTDB taxonomy): domain Bacteria; phylum Bacillota_I; class Bacilli_A; order RF39; family UBA660; genus CAMNAC01. The sequence continues at coordinate 13,314 of CAMNAC010000017.1, read as the reverse complement.
TTCATCTAGAAGAAAATATGAAAAAAAGGGTTAAAGGACAAGATGATGCATTAAAGCTAGTAAGTGATGCTATTATTCGCGCAAGAGCAGGGATTAAAGACCCAAAAAGACCGATTGGTTCATTCATTTTCCTAGGACCTACAGGAGTTGGGAAAACAGAAGTTGCAAAAACGCTTGCTTATGAACTATTTGATGATGAAAGACACATGGTTCGTATTGATATGAGTGAATATATGGAAGCATTCTCTGTTTCTAGATTGGTAGGAGCTCCTCCTGGATATGTAGGATATGATGAAGGTGGGGAATTAACAGAAGCGGTAAGAAGAAATCCATACAGCATCGTATTATTTGATGAAATTGAAAAGGCACATCCAGATGTATTTAATATTTTATTACAAATTCTTGACGATGGAAGATTAACGGATTCCCAAGGAAGAACTGTCGATTTTAAAAATACGATTATCATTATGACTTCCAATTTAGGAAGTGAATATATTCTAGAAGGATTAGAAAATGCAAATGAATTAGTAATGAAAGAATTAAAAAATCATTTCAGACCAGAATTTTTAAATCGTATTGATGAAACGATTATATTCCACTCTTTAAAGAAAGAAGTTATCTATGACATTGTTGATAAAATGATAGAAGAAATTGAAATGCGTTTACAAGATAAAAAAATCAGCTTAGATTTAACACAAAAAGCAAAAGATTTCATTGTAGAAAATGCTTATGATGAAAAATTTGGAGCACGTCCTATTAAGCGTTTTATTTCAAGAAATCTAGAAACGTTACTCGCGAATGAATTAATTTTAGATCACATTAAGTTTCATTCTACAATTGTAATCGATGTAGAAGAAAATCATTTTGTAATCAAAAAGGCGAATTAATCGCCTTTTTTTTCTTTTTCTCTTTCTTTTTTTTTGGATTTAAGGTATACTGTTATTGATAAGATAGAAAGGGTGTTCACTATGATTTTAAGAAAACCATATGTTTTTTTAGGGAAACATTTTAAGAAAATCCATTTTATCTTAATGGCAATGTTAATATACTTAGCATACAAAACCAATGGACTTATAAACTTTATCAACGATTATATGCAAAATCAGTCCATTATTACAGAAACAGGCAATTTATTTACTATATTAATGTTTTTCTTTCCATTTTTATGGATTTTAATTTCAGTGACGATCATCAGTCTGATGGTTCAAAAAAAGAAACCAATTACATTTTATATCATAAATATTGCGATGGCTATTTTTGTTTTGGTAATGTATGTTTACATAAATAGCCTATCTGTTAAAATGCAGATACAATTGATCGATATTCGTGTGGTACGTGCGGTTAGAGATATTATAGTTTTTATGTTTCTTGCTCAAATCGGCGTTACCATTATGGTTGGCGTACGAGCAACTGGATTTGATATCAAGAAGTTTAATTTTGGTGCTGAATTAGAAGGAATGGAATTAAGCGAAGAAGACCGAGAAGAATTTGAAGTAAATCTAGAATTAGACACTGATAAAACAAAAAGAAATGCAAGAAAAGGAATTCGATATACAAAATATATTTATGTAGAAAATAAATATTTAATTAATTTAATTATTTCTGTCATTGTTTTAGTATTTGGATTCTTTACATTTATGGATTTGGTTGTTTACAACAAATCGTTTAAAGAAAGTGAACGCTTTACAATTGGTGGGCTAAATATGCAAATTCAAAATGGTTATGTGTTGACACAAGACTATAGAGGGAAACGTGTTACACCCGAGGGAAAAAGTTTAGTCGTAGTCGATTTGAATGTGAAAAAAGTAGCAACTTCAAGGAGAAAAATTGAAACTGCAACTGCAATGCTTATTGTAAATAATCATAAGTATTATCCAACCGAAAAATATAGAGATAAAACAATTGATTTAGGAAGAACTTATGGTTCTGAAGAAATCACAGATTCTGTCAATTATTTGTTAGTTTACGAAATTCCTACAAAATATGCAAATAAAACGATGAAATTTGTCTACGAAGATAAGAATACTTTTGTAATTGGAATTCAATTACAATCTGCTTCTGTCAAATTTAGTCCAATTAATTTAGAAAAAGGAAGTAAAGATATTGAACTTACATTAAATGAAGAAGCAACATTAAAAGATAGTATTATAAAAGATAGTACGTTATTAATCAGTTCTTCGGATTTGGCTTCTATTTTTGAAAATCGTTATAAATTTTGTGTCAAAAAAGAAGAATGTTATGATTCTGTAGAATATGTGAAACCAGATATTGTAAATCGATATCCAAAAACATTATTAAAACTTTCTGGTGTTATTAAACTTGGAGAAAAATCTCACATTCAAGAAGTATTTAATTTATATGATTTAATTGAAATGGTAGGACAAGTTTCTTATAAAATAGGAGATCAAGTAAAAAAACAAACCTTACCATTTAAAGAAGTCATTCCAAATAAAAAAGTGGAAGAAAATACTTATTACATAGAGCTTCAAAAAGAAATTGAAAATGCAGATGAAATTGAACTTGTTTTAAAACTTAGAAATAGAAATTATCATTATAAATTAAAATAATAGGAAATTTCAAAAAAATATGATATAATATAAAATGAAAAATTAGAATAGGAGAGGGTTGTGAGATGAAAAAAAAGATATTTGCTTTATTAGTCTTAACAATCCTTTGCATTCCATATACGGTACATGCTTCTATTTTTTGTGATTATACCGAAAAAGTTAGATTAAAAAATCTAGCTTCAAATATCAATAAAAGTTATGACTATGTAGAAACAGAAGACAAAGCAATTTTTAAAATCACTTTATCCAATGTTTATAAAGAATTGTATTTAAAGCGGAAAGATACGGAAGAAGTCTTTTATCCAAATAGTAATCAAGCGATGAGTGAAATGGTTTTTGAAAACTATGAAAGTGGAAAATCTTATGCGTTTGAAATTTATACGACGCATGTAGATTGCGAAGGAGATTTATTAGAAACTCTCTATATTCCATTACCAACATATAATCCATATTACAAATTGCCAGTATGCGCAGGATTAGATGATTATGATTTGTGTTCGAAATGGTCCAATCATGGGCTTACAAAAGAAAAGTTTATAGAAACAGTCACAAATTATAGGAATGAAAAAGGCCAAGAAGAAGAACAAGAAGAAAGCAAAACACAAATTCCCTATTGGATAGAATTTTACGCAAGGTATTATTACATTCTGCTTCCTATCATAATAATAGGACTTGGAATTGCAATATATAAATTAAATAAGAAAGAAACATTTTTTTAGGCGGTGAAATATGAAAAAGAAAGTAAAATGCTTATTAGTACTATCGATGCTTCTGATGGGAATCAATGAAGTTGATGCAGCTCAAGTAATTACAGGTGGAGGAGGAGGAGATGTTTCGCGACACTCTTCTGGAAACACTAATTGTATTACTACATTACAGAGAAGCAATGAGTATGGAGGAGGACGATATATTAATGGAGAATGGTTTTCTCATACTACTACTTCAGATGGAACAACTATTTACTGTGATAATAAATCCGCAACTTCCTATGAAGGGCTTCCACTCTATGATAATGGAACGGTTTACAATCCAAGAGCGGCACGAGCACTTAAATGTAATGCAGATCATGAACTTGTCCAAACTTATTCGTGGGGATCATCCGAATCATCTTGCATAAGTAAATATATGGCGGCACATCCTGACAAGTCAAGAGGTTATGCGGTTTCTGCTTGTCAATCAACTTATTATCAATGCGATCATACTCCAACAGAATCCAATTACGTTAGAGATTTACAACCAGTGGGTGGAAAAGGAAAATATCAAAATTTCGTAGCTCCACCTAACACTACTATTCCACCTACTACGTGTGAACCTCCAAAAGATGGATGTGGATGTGCAGATGGACAGCTTCATGGTGTTACTGGGGCAGTCGTTGACGAAAGCCAATTTATTGCACAGTGTATGAACGAATGTAGTTATGGCTGTGGAATATATCTTGGAGAAAAGAAAGAAAGAGTTTGGAGTCAGGAAGAAGTGGAATTAAGCTGTGGGGACCCAACTCCTGTTATTTGTCCAACTCCTAATGGATCACAAGGTTCATGTGAAAGTACAGGACATTATTATGATTTGGATAATCCGGCTGGACATGACAGCCAATTTGAAACACTTAAATCCTGCTCAGATGGGAAAGATATGTATTTGGCGGATGCTCAAATATCTGCAGATTATTGTAAGGCATATTGTGTTGAGGATTTATTTACACAGTTTCCTACAACCTCTTATTCATTTCAAGCAGGTCGATATTATTCAATTGGTAGTACAGGGGCTGGAAATAGTTGGGGACCAATCCGTATTTACGGAAGTCGTCAATGTAGATCCTTTAAGGATAATGGAATAAATGAAGGAGTTAATACTGAAAAATTAATTGCAAACTATAATAGTGCAGCACTTCAAGAAATTACAGCTTACAATAATTGGCAAAATAATATTAGGCATAATGAGGCAGCAAACGCTGCACCTGCTCATCCAAGAAACAAGGAACATTGTTCAGAAACGACTGAAGTTATTTGTAAAGATGGATGGCTAGAAGGCGATGGATATTGTTGGAAAGACAATTATTATGATGGAATTACTATAGATCAATATCAAAAATATAGGACAGGGCTTGGAACGTGTCCAGATGGATACTATAAAGAAGGAAGCATCTGCCGTGAAAATGAAGACCGTTGGGGAACTTGGTATGAACCGAAAGCTTACACTACTTATAATAACTATGGGTCTGCATCTACGAAATATACTGCTGGTCAATGTGACAAGAGGGATACTGTGGATGAAGGATCTGGAGCTTATTATTCAGCTAGAAATAGACGATTAGCATTAGAAAATATTGCAAGAGGATGTAATGAATTTGTTGGTTTTGGATATAATTTGAATCCAACAGTTTCAGTTAATGCAGACTTTGATGAGGTTTATCCAGTGCAAGCTACATTAACTCCACATATTTCTGAGTTCTCAGCGTTAGAAAATGGACCAGCGCAACCTGGAATTAATGGTGGAGGAAGTAATGAAGCCCCTGCTTATTGTGCAGGAGATACTTGCCAAATGGTACACTATGAATGTGGCGGTGAATATTGTAGTTACAGCGGAAATAAAACAGCAGGAGAAACCTTTGCTGGATTAAATGTAACGTCTAAAAAAACAACAATTCAAAGAAATATTAATTATAACCTAGATTCAACACCATATCGATATATATCAAAAGTGGATGGAGGAGTGTTACCTACTAAAGGTAGTGAGCCTTCTGGAAATTATCTTGATTTAGGAGGAAGCGTTGTTCCAATTAGTACTAGTGTTGCACCAGGTCGATATTATTTGGATTTAAGCAATGCAGGAATGGGACACAATTTCCATTTTGACCAATATGTTCCTTCTTCACCATTTATGTGTGGTATTCGAATTGGAAACGATATTGAATGTTATGAATGTGATCCTGATGGTGGCGGAGGTAAAGATGAGCCAAATGGCTTAGACGTTATCTACAGAACTATTAAATTAGGAGATCAAAAAACAGCTTTTCCATCTATTGATGGCGATGGAAGACAGCCTGGTTTGAATTGGGAGTCACACAAAGAAAACTTGGTGGCAAAATATATTACAAACAATCGAAATGTGAAAGGTGAAGCAGTTTATACTTTGGATCCTTTGTATTCGATAACTTTAACACCACAAAGAATTAAAGAAATAAGAACATTTAATAAAAACACAAACTATGGTGACTTTAATCTTACTTGCAAGGATGGTAGACAATGTATCAGTGACTTCATTCACAATACAGTAACCGTTGGAGGAAGAAGTTACGATTTTGCAAGATACTTCAGAGAAGCACCGGGAACTTGTCAAAATATTTCAGCTGCAGGAAGTAATTTTAATTCCTGTGCAGATAAATAGTAGGAAGGTGAGAAAGTGAAAGAATCCTTATGGGGTGCATTAATTGTAGGACTTGGTGTCGTTGCAATTGCATTCATTTACTTTTTTCAATCATTCACAACTACAGATGAACATAATTACAATTTGTTAAGAGAAACTACGGAAGCAGCAATGTATGATGCATTCGACCTTGCTACTTACCGTCAATATGGTACTATTAGAATTGATAGAGAAAAATTTGTAGAAAATTTTGTAAGAAGATTTGCTCAAAATGCTAATTTATCGAGAAATTATCAAATTGATATTTATGACGTGAATGAAGAACCACCAAAAGTGAGTTTAAAGGTATCTAGTGTAGAAAGATCCAATGTGACAAATCCATTTGGAACTTCTGCAGCTATAATGGATTTTGATATTCAAAATCGTATAGATGCAATATTAGAAATACCATATGATTGGGATGTTTAGAAAGAGAGGAATTTATGAATAATATTATTATTACAATAAAGAATTTTTTGAAAAATAAAAATGTTGTAACAGTACTTGGTGTAATTATAATTATGGCTATCCTATATTTTGGATATAATATGCAACTTAGAAATCAAACTAGTCCTGTTAGTGTTCCAGTTGCAAAAGTAACCATTCAACCAAGAACAAAAATTACAAAAGATATGATTGAAACAATCAGTATTCCAAAAATCGGAATACAAGGAGATGTTGTCAGAAGGCAAGACAATATAGTTGGAAGATATACAAATATCAACACTGTAATTCCACAAGGAAGTATGTTCTATAGTGGTGTTCTTATCAAAGAAGAAAATTTACCGGATTCTTCTTATACGCAGGTAAAAGAAGGAGACGTTCCTTATAACTTTAAAGTTAATATGAATACCACTTATGGAAATAGTATGTTTCCTGGAAACAAAATTGACTTATATATGAAAGCAGAAGATGATGCTGGACAAGTTATGGTAGGTAAATTAGTTGAAAATGTTGAAATCTTAGCAGTTAAAGATAGTTCAGGAAAAGATGTATTTGAAAATACAGAAGCTAATAGGAATCCGGCTTATATCATATTTGGTGTAAGTGAAGAAATTCATATTTTACTTCGTAAGGCAGAATACATGAGAACCAATAACATTGAAGTGTTCCCTGTACCACATGGAGCATCAACTGATACAGAAGGTAAAACAAGAGTTAGTACACAATACTTAAAAGAATTTATTAACTCTAAGACTGTTAACATTCCAACAGAAGATACCACTCCAATTGTTGAAAATACAACAAATGAAGGAGAATAATTATGAATGATAATATGTTCTCCCAAATGGATTTTGGGCCATTGAAACCTTATCTAGAAGAAGACGATGTAACCGATATTTCTTATAGTAATCATGGCCAAATCCATTTAAAAACACTGTCAAAAGGTATTTATCGAATTGAAAACGATCAAATCAATGATGCATTTATGGAAAAACTTGCTTTCCAATGTGCAAACGTTATGGGAAAAACATTTAACATGGCTTATCCTATGCTCGACGCAGAAAGTGCTGAATTACGTATGAATTTCTTACATGATTCAATCGCACGAAATGGAATTGCATGCGTTATCCGTAAAACTCCTGCGAAAATTCGTTTGGAGAAAGAAAAAATCTTACAAGAAAAATATATTACATTGGAAATTCATGACTTTTTGATTAAATGTGTGGAAGGACATTGTAATATTATCGTCTGTGGAGAAACTGGTTCTGGTAAGACAGAGTTTATTAAGTACTTGGGATCTAAGATCAAGGAAAATGAAAAAATCATTACTGTTGAGGATACGTTGGAACTTCACTTGGACCGTATTTATCCACATAGAGACATTGTTGCTCTTAAAACAAACAATATTGCCGCATATAGTGACATCTTAGTTGCTTGTATGCGTCAAAATCCAACTTGGATATTGTTATCCGAAGTTCGTAGTGCTGAAGCGGTTATGTCTATGCGTAATGCGATTTCTTCTGGACACTACATTTTATCTACTATCCATGCGGATAAGGCTTCTTCTATTCCTAACCGTATGTATAGTTTGCTTGAAACCAATCAAGATATCGATCAATTCTTGAAATCTATCTATCGTTATATTCAAATTGGAGTATATATTAGAGGATTCCAAGATAAAGAAACGAAAAGATTTGTTCGTGAAATTGCTGAAGTAACAGAATTTTATGTAACAGAAAATAATGAGGCAAAATATAATGTTATTTATAAAAAAGATACTTTTGGAAGAGTGATTAATCATAATCCAAGTAGTTATTTAGTAGATTACCTTGCTGGACAAGGAGTAGAATTACCTGAGGAATTAATTCATAGACCTGGAGTTGATCCAGATGCGAGTGGTGATGAGGAACCTAAAAAAGATATAGGTACTTCAGCAGTTGAGACAATTAATCTTGATGAAACTGCCAAAACAGTACCAACTCCTCAAGCAGTGCAAACACAGGTATCACAACCAGTTTCAACACCGCAAGTTCAAAATCCACAGGTATCACAACCAGTTTCAACACCGCAAGTTCAAAATCCACAGGTAATGCCAAATGTTGGAGTTACTCCAAAACCTACTGTAATGCCTAGTACACCTAGTGTACAACCACAAGCTGTACCGATGGCTCAAAGCATGAGTAATCCAACACCAATTAATAATCAATCTTAAAGGAGGGATACTATGGAATTTCTTATGTTTTTAGGAATTGCATTTATCATTTTATTTATATATGTTTATAGACATAATAATGGACAAAACATATATAAATATGTTGCAAGAGAAGCAAGTGCTGTCTATGAGAAATATGCTCCATATTCCTTTAAGACGGTAAGAGAAAAAGTAAAAGAGTTAGGACAAGAATATACGCCAAGACAATATGCGACTCAGATTTTAATCTTTTCTGTTTCCTCTTTTGTTATTTCTTATTTGTATTTCTATAGTTTAGTAATATCAATCATTTATTCACTTGCATCTTTATTAATCATTCCATATTTGACATATTTAAGATGTAAACGTTTATACAGTGAATTTATTTTTGAACAAATTCAAGTTTATACAACCAATGTCATTATGGAATTTGGTACGACGCAATCTTTCGTAAAAGCCTTAGAGGGTGTTTATGAATCGAATGTACTAGAAGATCCTGTAAAAAGTGATGTACAATTAATGATTGATATGTCCTATGAAAATGGTACAATTGATCAATCATTAGAGTATATGAACAGCAAATATGATTTCTTTATTGTACGTAATATGCATCAATTATTCTTGCAAATTACAAATGAAGGTTCAAAAGATTCTGCAAGTGCATTAGAAAACATGTCACAAGACATCGATATGCTTGTGGAAAATGTTTACCGAGATAGAATGGACCGTGCACAATTCCATAAGAAGTTTCTTCAATTCGGTATAGTCTTATATTTACTTGTAATGTTAGTGCAATTCATGTTAGGAGTTGAAACATACATTAAGTTATTAGATAACTTATTGGTTCAAGTTCTATTACATGGTATTGTCTTAATTAATACTTATTTCCTATTAAATGGGGAAAAATATTATAATGAGAATGTAGGTGCTGAATAATATGATGTTTATAGTGATTACTGCAATTGTGTTATTTATAGCATTTTATACACAAGTTGTAGACAAAAACAAATTTATTGAAGAGACAGAACCATACTTCCGTTTCTTAATGGAAGATGATTATAAATTTTTATTAGAGGTTCGTTATGGAGCAGATGTAGATGTCAACGTGATTTACGGTAAAAGAGTTCAACAAGGCTTAATTGCTATGGTTGCATTATTCTTTATGTTCTTATCAAATTTGAATTTCTTAACTTTGTTAACTTCAATAGGTGGAGGATATGTTGTATTTAAAATGCAACATTCAAAGTTAAGTAGATATTATAAAGCAAATTTAAGTCGTATTAATTCGATGTTGCCATATTATCTAAAGAGTTTGGAAATCTTAATTCAACATTATACAGTACCAGTTGCACTTCGTCGTTCAATTGATAGTGCACCTGAGATATTTAAAGCTGGACTTAGAAGATTAGTAGATAAGATTGAAGCAGGAGATTCTTCTGTACAACCTTATATGGATTTTGCACAAGAATATCCAGTTAGAGATTCTATGAGAATGATGCGTTTACTTTATCGTTTAGGATTAGGTTCCCAAGAAAACAAACAAGAACAATTAATGATGTTTTCTAGAACAGTTTCTTCTTTACAAAATAAATCGCGTGAGCAAAAATATAAAGAACGTCTAGAAGCTATGGAAAAGAAAACACTCCTTATGTTAGGTGTAACAGGAGGAGGAACTCTATTATTCTTGTTATTCGCAATGATGACGATGATGAATATTTAATTAACAGTTTTTCTGTTAATTTTTTTTGTAAAGTATACAATAATATTTGATAATCTATAAAAAATGTGTTATACTAACTTTAGATTAACATAAGGTGGTGAGAAAATGAAAGAAGCTGCTGGAGAAGCAAACATGACAGTAGTTACAATTATTTTGATTGGTGTTATTGTTGCAGTTGTAACTCCTATCGTAACAAATGCAATGAATAATACAAAACAGCGTTCAGAATGTCAAAATAATGGAGGATATTGGGAAAACGGAGAATGCGTTGGCGCTAATTAATTAGAATTTTTGGAGGTGTAAATATGCGAGAAAGTCTTGGGAGTGTGTTTCTATATAATATTATAATAGTATTTGTTTTAATTATTTTTGCCTTTCTCGCTGCAACTCTTGCTTATTCGAAAGCATTTCGAGTAAATAGTAGGATTCTAACAACGATTGAAAAATATGAAGGATATAATAGTCAATCAATAGAAGAAATCAATCAGATTTTGGGCACTTTAGGTTATAGACATGAAGCATCAAGATGTGGGAAGAGAGGAAATACAGATCCTGTGACAGCATCGAATGAATATGATTATTGTGTCTATTTTCATCGCATTGATAAAGATCATTATAGCTATGGAGTAACTACTTATATTTCAATGGAATTTCCATTAATTCGTAATTTTAAATTACCTGTTTATACTGAGACAGAAAGAATTTTTGATTTCCATGCATAACTTTTTTTAAAAGTTTTTCTATGATTAAGAGGTGAGTATATGAAAGAAGCAGTAGGAAATGCTGGAGTTGTAAGTATCGCGATTACTATAATTGGAATTATTATCATTATTTTCGTAAGCTCTCTTAATTATACAAAAGCTTTTAAAGTAAAAAATAGAATTGTTGATATTATAGAACGCTATAACGATGGTTATGCTAGAGGCAATCGAAATAAGATTGATAGTGAAGTTGCTTCTACCTTAAGAGAACTTGGATATCGCGTAGACACCAGAAATAAAGGATGTAGCGAAAAAGAAGGGGCAAATCTTGTTTATAACAGCAGCGGGAATTACCGTTACTGTATTTATGAAAATGAAAGTAACAGAGGAAAATATTATACGGTTGTTGCTTTTATGTATTTAGATCTACCAGTGATTAATGAATTGTTGGAATTCCCTGTTTCAGGAGAAACAAAGGTATTCTATCATGTAATTGATAATCATGGATTGTAAGGAGGGGAAGAAATGAATGTTATTATAGCAAATCGCTATCAAGCAATGCTTCAAACTTTAGATATTGATGTCATTAAGAGAATGGAAGGCGAATTTGATGTAGATGAAATCATTTCAACTTTCCAAAATTTCTTTTTTCAAAGAATGATTCTTGATATTACCGCAATTAAAAATTACAAAAATATTGAAACATTACAAAAATTAGCGACATCGTTAGATATGGAAAAGGTCATCTTACTTTTAGATGATTCTGCTGAAAGTTCTTCTACTCAGTATTTGTCAAAATTAATATCACTTGGTATTTATAATTTTACAAAGAATGTAGAAGGTATCATGTATTTATATAATAATCCAAACTCTTATAGAGATGTTGCTCAATATCATCAATTGAATGATATTAGAGAAGTGGTTGTAGAAAAATTTGGACCATCTGTTGGAGCAAAAATACTAGGTATTGTAAATGTAAATAAATCTGCTGGAGCAACTACACTTACTTATATGATGAAAAAGCAATTAAGTAAAAATTATTCTGTAGGAGCAATCGAAGTAGATAAAAGAGATTTTATGTATTTCAAAGATAAAGATATGGTTAGTTGTACAAATGAACAATTGGGAAACACAGTTGCTAAATTTTCAGATAAAGACGTTATCTTAATTGACATGAATACCAGTCAAGCAGCAAAATCAATTTGCCATGAAATTATTTATTTGATTGAACCATCTGTGATTAAATTGAATCGTATGATGATGGTGAATCCTAGAGCTTTAGCGAATTTAAAAAACAATAAAGTAGTTTTAAATCAAAGCTTATTGACAAATAGAGATATGTTAGAATTTCAAGCAGAAGCTGGAATTAAAATTTTCTATAATATGCCACCATTGGATGAAAGAGAAAAAGATATTAGTGGACTTGATCCATTCTTATTAAAACTAGGATTTGAACGTCAGGCTGGTGGCGAAAATGAAAAAAAGAACAGAATCCTTGGTCTATTTGGTAAGTAGACGTTGACAAATAAAGGAAAAAGAGATAAGATAAATTTGACAAAGGGAGGTATTTTATGTTTAATTTATTAAGTTGTAGTGGATATCTAGGTGCCGGAGAAGAAATTAAAACAATCGCAAATATTACTAGTTTAATTGTAACATTAATTCAAGTTATTGTTCCAATTCTATTGGTTATTTGGGGAATGTTAGATTTAGGAAAAGCGGTTACTGCTCAAAAGGATGATGAAATCAAAAAAGGACAACAAACGCTTATTAAACGTGCAATCGCTGCAGCAATTGTATTCTTCGTAATTTCAATTGTAAAACTATTAATCAATGTATTACTAAAGAACAATACAAACAAGCAAAAAGTTACTGATTGTTTTGATTGCTTTATTAATAATACAAATTGTTAGTAAAAGCACAAAAAAAGAAAATAATTATTTTATTCTCTTTTTTTTTATGCTATAATGAATATATAAAGCCTGAAATGGGAGGGTTTTTCATGAGAAAAAATAGACAATTTCAATTTTTATTATATATACTTGTATTTCTTTTCGTTGGAATAATTGGATCAAATGAGGTTGAAGCAGCAAGTTGTGATAATCAAAAATATCAATGTATTACTTGCACTTATGCAGATAAAGATTGGGAAGTTACCTATACAGTTTCTGCAGATGGTACTGGGGGAGAATCGTTTGTAGAAGGTTCTCCTGAATATAAAGAAGTAAAAAAACATGGGTTTCCAGAGAATCAAAAAAAAGATAATATAACAAGTACTCATTTTTA
>CAMNAC010000016.1 GCA_946530475.1 uncultured Mycoplasmatota bacterium | reverse complement strand
TTCCTTTAATGAGTGAATGTAAAAACAAACTATTACATGCAAAAACAAAAGAAGATGTATTAGAAATATTAAAAGAATATGAGGGATAATATGAAAGCAAGTTTTTCAAAAAGACTAGGTGCATTTTTAATGGATATGGTGATTGTAGGTGCTTTATTAGGGATACTTATTTTTTTCCTTCCAAAAAGTGAAAATGTAAAAGTCATTAATCAAAGTTTAAGTATCATTTACGAAGAAGTATTAGATGGCACTATGCCAGTGAAAGATTATATGAATGAGTTTATCAAATTAACATCTGAATTAGATAAAGAAAACGCACTTCAATCTGTATGCAATGCATTTATCATTATTGGATACTTTGTAGTATTTGCATATATTAATGATGGAAGAACATTTGGAAAACAAATCATGAAAATTAAGGTAGCTAGAAAAGATGAAAACTATTTAACTATCAAAGATTTATTAATTCGAGCATTTTTCAATTATGGATTATTATCTATGATGGTATCTTTAGCGTTTGTTTATATCTTACCAGCAACCCCATATTTTATCATTACTTCTGTAATATCATTTCTTCAAATTTTAATTATCATTGCGAGTATTTTTATGGTATTATATAGAAAAGACAAAAGAAGTCTTTCTGATATTTTTAGTCAGACAAGAGTGATTCAAATAGAAAAGGAAGTGTAAGCATGAGAGAGTTTACAGAACAAGAATTAGTTCGTAGAGAAAAAGTAGAAGCAATTCGTAATCTTGGAATTGATCCATTTGGACATAAGTTTGATATTACAGCTTTTTCAAAAGATATTAAAGAACAATATGAAAGTGTGGAACATGATGCGTTCGAATCTATGACAGACACTGCAACAGTTGCAGGAAGAATTATGTTTATAAGGAAAATGGGAAAAGCTTCTTTTTTTACCATTCAAGATAAGTTAGGAAGTATTCAAATTTATATTTCTATTAATGATGTAGGAGAAGATGTTTATAATCTATTTAAGACTGCAGATATTGGTGATATTGTAGGAGTACATGGAAAAATTATGAAAACAAGAACTGGAGAAGTGACCATTAAGTGTTTAGAATATACGCATTTAGTGAAGGCATTAAAACCACTTCCAGAAAAATTTCATGGGCTTACAGATGTAGAAGAACGTTATCGTAGAAGATATGTGGATTTAATTATGAATGAAGACTCAAGAAGAGTTGCATTCGCAAGACCTAAAATTATTCGTTCTATCCAACATTATTTAGACAATTTAGGATATGTAGAGGTAGAAACTCCAGTGCTTGGAACGATTTTGGGTGGAGCAGCCGCAAGACCATTTGTAACCCATCATAATACACTTGATATCGATATGTATCTTCGTATTGCGACAGAGCTTTCTTTAAAAAGATTGTTAGTAGGTGGAATGGATGCGGTTTATGAAATTGGTAGACTTTTCCGTAATGAAGGAATGGATAAAAATCATAACCCAGAATTCACTACTATTGAAGTTTATAAAGCTTTTAGTGATTTAGAAGGCATGATGGATTTAACAGAAGGACTTGTAAGTAACGCTGCTATGGAATTAAATGGTACTTATGAAGTGGACTTTAGAGGACAACATATTAGTTTGGCTCCTAAGTTTAAAAGAGCTCATATGGTAGATTTAATCAAAGAACAAACTGGAATTGATTTCTTCCAAGATATGAGTTTAGAAGAAGCAAAAAAACTTGCAGAAGAACATGAAATTGTTGTAGAAGACCACTTTAGTTATGGACATATTGTAAATGCATTTTTTGAAAAATATGTAGAAGAAACAATTGTAGAACCAACTTTTGTTTATGGTCATCCAGTAGAGATTAGTCCTTTAGCGAAAAAAGATCCAAAAGATCCTAGATTCACACTACGCTTTGAGTTATTTATTTTAGGAAGTGAATATGCAAATGCGTTCACAGAATTAAATGATCCAATTGACCAATATGAACGCTTCGAAAATCAATTAAAAGAAAAAGAATTAGGAAATGAAGAAGCAAATGAAATGGATTTGGATTTCGTGGAGGCATTAGAATATGGAATGCCACCAGCTGGAGGTATGGGAATGGGTATTGACCGCTTAGTTATGCTTTTAACTGGAAGTGAAACCATTCGTGAAGTTATTTTATTCCCTACAATGAAGAAGAAGGATTAACATGAAATTATACGTTTTAAGACATGGAGAAACGGAAGGAAATGTGCAAGGAATCATGAGTGGACATAGGGAATCTTACTTAACAGAAAATGGAAGAGAAGAAGCAAGAAAAGTAAGAGATCTGATTCAAGATAAACACATTGATATGATTATCGCATCTCCTTTGATTCGAACAAAAGAAACTGCTGAAATTGTAAGCAATGGAAGTATTCCAATTATCTATGATGACAGGTTAAAAAGCAGAAATCATGGAGAATTTGCAGGGATGAAAAGGGATAGTGTAAATTTAAAAGATTACTGGAATTATAAAATTAATAAACAATATGAGAAAGCAGAATCTGCAAGAGATATCTATCATCGCGCAGAAGATATTTTAAAAGATGTTAAAAAAGAGTATTCAAATAAAACTGTTTTACTTGTAACCCATAGTGGAATTTGCAGAATGATTTATTATTATTTCCACGGAATTCCAGAAGATGGAGATATGTTAAGTGGATATAAAGCAGTAACAGGAAGATTAGAAGAATATGATTTATAGGAGGAAAAAATGAAAGTATTATCAGTGAATTGTGGAAGTTCATCATTAAAATTTCAATTATATGAAATGCCTGAAGAAAAAGCATTGATTTCAGGTGTGTTTGAAAGAATTGGTATGAAAGAAAGTTTTTATACCATAAAGATAAATGGAGAAAAAATAAAAACAGAAACGGATTTACCAAATCATAAAGTAGCATTTGAATTTTTAATCAAAGAGTTAAAAGAAAATAAAATTGTAAAATCATTAGATGAAATTAAAGGAATTGGACACCGTGTTGTACAAGGTGGATCTTATTTTGATAAAACAGTAGTAGTAGATGAAGATGTCATTGCAAAAATTGATGAATTAAGTTCTTTAGCACCACTACATAATCCGGCTGCTATTACAGGAATTAGAGCTGCTCAGGAAGTAGTACCAAATGCTACTCAAACAGTTGTGTTTGATACTGCATTTCATCAAACAATGGAAGAAGAAAACTATTTATATGCTGTCCCATATGAATGGTATACAGATTACAAAGTAAGACGTTATGGAGCACATGGAACGAGTCATAAATATGTTGCTTTAAGAGCCAATCAAATTTTAGGAAGAAATAACACAAAATTAATTACTTGTCACATTGGAAATGGAGCAAGTATTTCTGCAGTTAAAAATGGAGAATGCATTAATACTTCTATGGGACTTACACCAAATGCAGGACTTATTATGGGAAGTCGTTGTGGTGACATTGATGCTACCATTGTTCCTTATATAATGGAAAAAACAAAAATGTCTCCAAAAGAAGTGGATACTGCTTTAAATAAAAAAAGTGGGTTACTTGGAATTAGTGGAGTTAGCAGCGATTCTAGAGATGTAGAAGATGGAATTAATAAAGGAAATAAAAGATGTGCACTTGCTCAAAAAATGTATGTAAGAAGAATTATTGATTATATCGCAAAATACTATGTAGAATTAGAAGGATGCGATGCAATTATTTTTACAGCAGGAGTAGGAGAAAACTCTATTGGAACAAGAAGAGAAGTTATGGATGGATTAAAAGTACTTGGAGTGATTGCAGATCCTGAAGCAAATAATGTAAGAGGAAAAGAAACTTTAATCACAACCAAAGATAGTAAAATTCCATGCTATATTATCCCAACAGATGAAGAACTTATGATTGCAAGAGATACTTATTTACTTGCTAAATAAAGGGATAGAAATATCCTTTTTTGTTGCTTAAAATCAAAGAAAATAGCAAAATGGGCTATTTCTAATCAGAATAATTCTTCTGACTCATTAATCTATGCTGTTGCCTTAGGGGGTACAACTGATAATGTTAATATATTACCTCCATATTTGGCAGTTAACGTGTGGAAAAGAACTGCTTAAAATGAATTATAGTGTAAAGTTTATTTCAAATAAGTGTAAACTGTGTAAAAAGAATATTGTTTTTCCACAGTTTTTTTTTTACAATAAAATTAAAGATAGGAGGTTGTATGAAGAAGACAATTAGAGATTATGATTTAAAAGACAAAAAAGTCATTATCAGAGTAGACTTTAATGTTCCTATGAAAGATGGAAAAATTACAGATGATAACAGAATCAAAGCAAGTCTTCCAACGATTCAATATGCATTAAAACAAGGTGCGAAAGTGATTCTAATGAGTCATTTAGGAAGAATTAAAACAGAAGAAGATTTAAAAAATAATAGTTTGAAAGCTGTGTCTGAAAGACTAAGTGAACTTTTAAATCAAAAAGTAGTTTTTGTTCCAGCAACAAAAGGAAAAGAATTAGAAGAAGCTGTCCAAAACCTAAAATCAGGAGAAGTTCTTTTGATGGAAAATACAAGATATGAGGATTTGGATGGAAAAAAAGAATCAGGAAATGATGAAGAATTAGGTACTTACTGGGCTAGTCTTGGAGATATCTATATCAATGATGCATTTGGAACTGCTCATAGAGCACATGCTTCTAATGTAGGGATTGCAAGTAAATTGCCAAATGGGGTTGGTTTTTTAATAGAAAAAGAATTAGATGTCATGCAACGTGCAATAGATGATCCAAAAAGACCATTTGTTGTAATTTTAGGAGGAGCTAAAGTATCTGATAAAATATCGGTTATTGAAAACCTAGTTCATATTGCAGATACCATCTTAATAGGTGGAGGAATGGCGTTTACATTTTTAAAGGCAAAAGGGTATGAAATAGGTAATTCTTTACTTGATTCTGAAAGCATTGATTTTTGTAAAAATGTTTTAAAAGACTATTCTTCTAAAATAATTCTTCCAAAAGATGTTGTTTGTGCAAAAGAAATCGATGATAAAGAAATAGAAATTTGTTCCGTAGAAGAAATAAAACCAAATACTAAGGGGTTAGATATTGGAAAAGAGACAATAAAAGAATTCGATAACTATATTGCACACGCAAAAACAGTCATTTGGAATGGACCGGTTGGTGTATTTGAAGAAGAAGCTTTTTCAAAAGGAACGAAGGCATTATGTGAAGCTTTGAAAAATTCTTCTGCAATCACTATCATAGGTGGTGGAGATAGTGCAGCAGCTGTGACAAAATTTGGTTATGCAGAGGATATGACACATATTTCCACTGGAGGCGGAGCCTCACTAGAATTACTGGAAGGAAAAGACTTACCTGGTATTTCTTGTATTGAAGAAAAGAAGTAATCCTTCTTTTTTTTGTGACTTGAAAAAAATAGGAATCTATTATAAAATGGTACTAGCACATAGATAGAGTCAGGTGAATTATGAAAAACAGTAAAGTAAAGAATATTTTTAATTTTCTTTTATTATTTTTTATTACTTTTGTAGTGTTATATTTTGCACTGAAAGATGATTTTCATGCAATTATTGATCAAATATTACACTTGAATATTTTTTGGTTTTTAGTTGCAATTTTATTATACGTAGGATCTGTATTAGTAAGAAGCTTTGGACTTTTTAAATTAATTAGAGAATTTAAAAAAGATTACCCATTATTTCAAGCAGTTCGACTTGCATTTATGACACAATTTTTTAATGGCGTAACTCCTTTCGCAACAGGGGGACAACCTTTTCAAGTTTACCATTTAAGAAAAGCTGGAGTTTCTATGACAGACGGAACAAATATCATTGTTCAAAACTTTGTTGTTTATCAAATCGCTTTAGTTTTTCTTGGAATTGTTGCAGTACTATCCAATCATTTTTTTCATTTTTTTGAAAAAGTAAGTATCTTACAACATTTAGTTACATTAGGATTTATCTGTAATACATTAGTTGTAATTGGATTATTATTTGTTGCTTACGCAAAAGAGATGAATAAAAAAATAATAAAATTCGCAATTCAATTATTAGATAAAATCCATTTGGTAAAAGATAAAGAAGCACAAGAAAAAAAATGGGAAGATTCTGTTGATCGTTTTAACAAAAGTGCATCAAGTTTAATGAAAAATCGAAAATTACTATTTCAAACAATTGGACTTAATTTATTAGGACTTTGTCTTTTATATTCAGTACCTTTAGCAGTTGCTTATAGTATGGGGATTTTTGATGCATTTAATGTATTAGAAGCAATTGTCTCAAGTGCTTATGTTATGCTCATTGGAGCATTTGTTCCAATCCCTGGAGGAACCGGTGGATTAGAATATGGATTTGTTCAATTCTTTGGTAATTTCGTAGGAGGAGCACCCCTAAATGCCATGATGTTAATTTGGCGTTTTTGTACTTACTATTTTGGAATGATTATTGGCGCTTTAGCACTTTATGTGAAAGGAAAGGATTAATATGAGAGTGGGTATATTTACGGATACTTATCCACCTTATATCAATGGAGTATCTACTAGTATCGCAATGCTAGAACATGCTTTGAAAAAAATGGGACATGAAGTTTTTATTGTAACAGTAAATCCAGAAAAATATCGATTTGAAGAAGAAGGAAATGTCATACGTATCCCAGGAATCCCAATTGGTATTTATGATTATCGTTTAACAGGAATTTATCCAATTAAAGCTATCAATAAAATAAAAAGTTGGGATTTGGACGTGATTCATTCTCATACAGAATTTGGAATCGGAACATTTGCTCGAATTATTTCAAAACAATTTGATATTCCACTTGTTCATACTTATCATACGATGTATGAAGATTACGTTCACTATATTACACATGGATATTTTAATAAATCAAGTAAAAAAATTGTCGAATATTTAACGAAATTTTATTGTGATAAGACTGCTACAGAGTTAATTGTTCCGACTAAAAAAACATATGATTTATTTAAAGAAAAATATCATTATGAAAGAAATGTTCATATTGTCCCAACTGGGATTGAAGTAGAAAAGTTTTATAAAGAAAAGTTTAAAGAAAAAGATGTTGATCATTTAAGAAAAAAATATCAACTTTCAAAAGAAGATTTTGTAATATTATTTGTTGGAAGACTTGGAACTGAAAAAAATGTGGATTTATTACTAGATGCACAAGTATCTCTAGCAAGAAAGAAGAAAAATTGTAAATTGTTGATTGTAGGAGATGGACCAGATTCAGACGCATTTAAAAAGAAAGTAGAACACTTTCATTTAGAAAATTCAGTTATTTTCACTGGGAAAGTTCCATGGGCACAAATTGGTCTATATTATCAATTAGCAACTGTCTTTGCGACGGCTTCTTTAACAGAAACACAAGGGTTAACAGTTATAGAAGCAATGGCAGCAAGTAAACCAGTTATCGCGATCGATGATGAGGCATTTAATACCGTCGTAATCGATGATTTAAATGGGAAACTATTTCATAACAGAAAGATGTACCGTGATCAGATATTAGAACTGATGGATCATCCTGAAATGATAGAGAGAATGTCTAGGCAAGCTAGAATCACAGCGGATTCTCATTCTGCTAAATATTTTGCTGAAAAAGTACTTGCAGTTTATAAAACTGCACTTGGAGATCGTCTAGAAAAAAATCATAAAAAGGGATTTTTTGCTCGCTTAAGAGGAGTAATTAAGGGAGGCTTTTATGGAAAAAAATAAAAAAATTGTTGTGGGCAATATGAAGATGAACCTTACTTCAAAAGAGATTAGTACATATTTAAAATTCGTAAATAAAAAAATAACGAGTCGAAGAGTTGTTATTTGTCCAACGAGTATTTATGTACCTTACTTTGTAAATCAAAATTACTTTGTAGGTCTTCAAAATATTTACTCTGAAGAAAAAGGAGCTTATACAGGTGAAATATCTCCAAAACAAGCATATAGTATGGGAATTTCTTTTGTAATAGTAGGACATAGTGAAAGAAGGACTCTTTTTAAAGAAAGTGATACTCTCATTCATAATAAAGTAAAAGCAGCTTTAGAAAATCATTTGAATGTTATTTTATGTATTGGAGAAACAGAAGAAGAAAGAAGCTTATTAAAAACAGATGTTGTAATTAAGAGACAAATTAAAAGTGCTTTAAAAGGACTTGATTCTGCTATGATATCGAAAGTAATTTTAGCATATGAACCTATCTGGTCAATTGGAACAGGTGTGATTCCCAAAAAGAAGGATATAGAAAAAACAATTGATTATATAAAAGGACTTGTTTTTCAAGAATTTTTGGTAGAAGATATTCCTGTTTTATATGGTGGAAGTGTAAATGAAAAAAATATTGAAAAATTAAATACGATTCCAAATGTATCTGGTTTTTTAGTAGGTGGAGCTTCCACGGATCCTGAGAAGTTTTTAAAAATTATAGAAGTTGCTGTAGGAAGGTAACTTCTTTCTTTTCGACAAAACTAGAATATTTTTGCTATAGAAAAGAAAATGGAATACGAGTATAATAAATGATAGATAGTTAGTACTTAATAGAAGGGGAGAAAATATGAAAAATATAAAAGTACTTATGATTGATGACAATATCAATCTTATCGAGATGGTAAAGGAGTATTTTTGTAGTAAAGAAAGTAATATTCAGATTGTATTAAGTGCGTATGATGGAGAAGAAGGTATTCGAATAGTTGAAGAACAAAAAGAAGAATATGATGTAATTTTATTAGACTTAATTATGCCAAAAAAAGATGGCCTATATGTTTTAGAAGAAATGAAAAAAAGAAATATCGATAAAAAAGTGATTGTAGAAACAAGTTATAATGCAGGAGAAGTAATTCGAAAGGTCTCGGAATATGGGGTAAGTTATTTTATTTTAAAACCGTTTGAATTAGATACGTTAGAGAATCGTATTTTAGACTTATTTCAAAAAGAAGAATCAAATAAAACGATTGACCTTTCTCATAATAATCTTCAGATATCTATTACAAAAATTTTACATGAACTTGGTATTCCTTCTCATATTAAGGGATACCAATATATCAGAACTGCTATTGGATTAATCTATGATAAACCAGAATTAATAGGTGGGATTACCAAAGAGTTATATCCAGAGTTAGCAAATACATTTGATACTACAGTTTCAAGAGTAGAAAGGGCTATCCGTCATGCAATTGAGGTTTCTTGGAATAGGGGAAATTGGGATTTGATGGAAGAGATATTTGGGCATAGCGTCGATATTGATAAAGCAAAACCAACTAACAGTGAATTCATTGTTACAATTGCAGATAAATTACGTTTAGAAACTCATAAAATGGCAAATTAAAAGGATATTAAGATTTCTTAATATCCATGATAACAGGGAGAATAATTGGTTTTCTTCCTGTTTTTTCATTAATATAACTTGATAACTTGGTTGTAATTTCGGATTTTATTTCGGAATAATTAATGTGAGTACTTAATTTTGATGAAACAGCATTTTTACATACTTCTTCTAAAGAATGAAGTAATTCTTCGCTTTCGTTTACTTGAACAAATCCTCTAGTTGTAATATTGATTTTTCCAAGTACTTCTCCTTTTTTACTATCAATATTTGCGATAACTACTACAATTCCATTGTCAGCCATCATTTTACGATCACGTAGTACTGCAGTTCCAATATCACCGATTCTGTTTCCATCTACATAAACATCATCTGCTTGGATACTTCCGGCCCTTTTAACGTGACCCTTATACATGGAAAGCATATCGCCATTTCCTAATACGAAAGTGTTTTCTCTTGGAATTCCACAATTAACTGCAATATCAGCATGTTTTTTAAGCATTCTATATTCTCCATGGAAAGGCATAAAGTATTTTGGTTTAATTAATCTTAGCATTAATTTTAATTCTTCTTCACTAGCGTGTCCAGATGCATGAATATCACTTAAAGAGGTATTGGTGTAAACTTCGACTCCCTTTAAATATAGTTTATTAATAGTTCTAGAAATACTAACCCCGTTTCCTGGAATTGGACTAGAAGAGAATATTACAACGTCATTTGGACGTAATTTAATTTGTTTATGCGTTCCATTCGCAATACGAGAAAGTGCAGCTAAAGGTTCCCCTTGACTTCCTGTACAAAGTAAACATACTTGATTATCTGGTAGTTTGTTTGCTTCTTCTGGTGTGATAAAAATTTCTTTATGTTTGATATATCCACCTTGAATAGAGATTTCAATATTGTTTTCCATACTTCTACCGAATACAGCAATTTTTCTTTTATTTCTTTTACAAGTATCTACAATATGTTTTAGCCTATAAATATTAGATGCGAAAGTCGCGATAATGATTCTTCCTTCTTTTTTACTTGTAAAGATTTCTGATAATGCATTATCTACTTTTGATTCACTGATACTAATACCTTCATTTAACGCATTCGTACTATCACTTAAAAGTAGAGTAACACCTTTTTCACCGATACGAGCAATTTTATGTAAATTTGCGACTGGACCAATTGGAGTTAAATCAAATTTAAAGTCTCCAGTTGTTACAACAACTCCATTTGGAGTGGTAATACAAATTCCATGACTATCTGGAATAGAGTGAGTTGTTCTATAAAACTCCACTTCTAAATATTTATATTTTACTTTTGTTTTTTCCGTATATACAATTAAATTTTTATATTGAATATTTCGATCTTCTAATTTCTTTTTAATTAATCCGATTGCCTGATTTGGTGCATAAATGACTGGAATATTCACCATTTGTAATAAAAATGGAATCGCACCAATATGGTCTTCATGACCATGTGTAATAAATAATCCTTTTATTTTACTTTCATTTTTCTTTAAAAATGTGAAATCGGGAATAACATAATCAACCCCCATTAATTCATCTTCAGGAAAAATAATTCCTGCATCCGTTATTATTAATTCATTTTTATGCATGACACAATACATGTTTTTTCCGACTTCTCCAAGACCACCAAGTGCAAAAATTTTAGTGTCTTCATTATTAAAAAATTTCATATAATCTCCTTTCTTTTTTTCGCACAAGTAACGATAACATTATACATTTATTTTTATTTTTTGTCTAGTTTTAAAAAAGTATTTCAAGCAATGAAATACTTTTAGGTAGTGCAAGCAATTAAAATAGTACTCCAAAAATTAAAACCCTTATAAAATAAGGGTTAAATACACTATGGTGGAGCTGAGGAGAATTGAACTCCTGTCCGAAACTACCGCACCAGAGATTTCTACAAGTTTAGTAGAGTAGTTATTTTCCTAATAAATGATAGTACTCTACAACCCATCTATTAGTAAGTCTATGATTGTTCAAGATTCCTTATAGACGTCAGAATCTTATATCCTAAATAATCGAACTTTCTTATAACCCCTTTAGGAGAGAGTTAGGAAAGTATGCATACGCCTTTTCTTAGGCAAAAGTAGGAGCGAAAGCTCCTCTGAATGCATTTGTTATTTTTTCTTTAGCATTTATATTTAGCTTTTGTACGTAACGTGTACCTCCGACTTGCAACCTAAGGCCTAATAATTCCGTCGAACCCAAAACAGCCCCATGTAGTAAGGATTATATCATATTTTTATGAAAGAATCAATGATACCTCTCACTTGATATGGAAAACACAATTCCGAGCATAATCATATAACTTAACAAACTAGAACCACCATAACTAATAAAGGGAAGAGTAATACCTGTAATTGGCATTAATCCAAAAGTCATGCCTATATTTTGAACTTGTTGATAAATAAGCATACCTAGAATACCTGAAATAATGTATTTATGGATCATTTCTTTCGCATTTAAAGCGACTTTAATAATGGAATAATCAAAATAAGTAATAAGACCAATTAAAAAAATGGAACCAATAAAGCCAAAGTTACTCGCATATACAGCGAAGATAAAGTCTGTTTGAGGCTCAGGAAAATAAATGGGTGTTTTCAAAAATCCATTTCCAAAAAGTCCACCAGATCCAATCGACATCATTCCATTTTCTAGTTGAAATCCAGATTTTTGAGACCAATCAAGCAATCGATCAATTCGTAAAAAAAAGCTTGTTCCAAATAAATTTAAAAAAAGATTTTGATTCAAAAAATAAATTCCCAATAGAATTGATAGGAAAAAAACTATGAGTAAGATTATAATTAGGAACCATCGATAGTGGAAACCGGATATAAAAAGCATTACAAAAGTAATCAGCAGATAAATTAAAACAACTCCAGTATCTGGTTCTAAAAAGGTTAGAAAACAAGGAAAAAGAAGAACCAAACCAATCTTGCATAAAAATAATAATTCTTGTTTCCATGTAGGATTTTGATGATCTGAAAAAAATTTTTGTATCATGGTACCTTCTATTATAATTAATGTGATTTTCATAAATTCGCTTGGTTGAAATGATCCAATTCCAGGAATTGTAAACCAACATTTCGCATCATTGATTGGAGTTCCAAATAGTAAAAGTAAGAATAATAGGCCATTGAAAAGCCAGTAAAAAAACCAGATATTTTTGTAAAGAAATTGACTTTTAAAGTGTAAAACAAAAATAATAAATAGATAACCAATTGTATACCAAATTAGTTGTTTCCAAAATAAATCTTGCATGTAACTTGGAAGTAACTTTTCCGCACTTTTAATGCTAATCAAACTAATGATTTCCAACAAAAATATCAGAATAAATAAAGGTATATTTATTTTTTTGAATATTGATTTTGTCATAGCATGCACCTTATTATTACTATATGCAAAGAGAATAAAAATATAAGGAAAAGTGTTAAGTAAAATGTATATAGATTAATTTTAAAAAATATAGTATAATGAATGCGAGGTGTTGAAATGGAACATATAGAATATTTGCAATATTTGATTATTATTCTTTTGATGTTAGCGATTGCTTTCGCAATTGTAAGATCAAAGAAAAAAGATTTGAAATTAGAATTAAATAAACTAGTAGAATATCTTGGAGGAAAAGATAATATTGTAAAATATGAATTTCATAAATCTCGCTTTGTCGTAGATGTAAAAGATACTGAGAAAGTGAATAAAGAGGGAATTCAAAAATTAGGGGCCCAAGGAATCGTAGAAATAGGCAATCAACTAAAAATTATTTTGGGAGAAAATGCAAAACAGTTTAAGAAATATATCGATAATTTAAAATAGGCTTTTCAAAGCCTATTTTGTTTTACAAAAAATACATTCAATGATATAATGATAAAGAAATAGGATAGAATATAAACGGAGGTTTTTATGGCAGAAATTAAAATTGACAGAGCAAGTGTCGATACAATTGTAAACAATTTAAACGAAAAAAAACAAGAACTTGATGGGTATATTTTGGAATTAAAGTCAAACCTAGAAGGTATTTTATCGACGGCATGGAAAGATACAAACTCCAAGGCATATGTGAATAAAATGCAAGAACAGTATTGTGGAGATTTGGAAAAATTAAGTGCTTGTATAGAATCATTTAGTGTCTATCTAGCAAATGTTTATTCGGAATATGAATTAGTTGACCAAGAGACTAGTAGTCAAGTGGATGAAATAGAGGTGTAATATGAGTCCAACGTATGTAAATTTTGATGAAATCGAAGAATACTGCAATTCGATGCAAGAAATTGCTAAAAAAATGCTAGCTAGCTTTGAAGAAATTGGGAATTTAATTAAAGGTTTACCTAATTTTTGGGTTGGAGAAGCAGCAAAAAGCTATGTCAATGAAATAAATAAATTGATGGAAAATTTTGAACCAGCACATAGGGAGTTAATTTTAAGTATTTTGTTTTTGGCAAGTGTTGGAGAGGGATATGATAATTTAAGTAATAGTTCTGCTGAAGAGCTAAAAGCTTTAGCAGCAAATTCCCCACTAGCTTTTGGGGCGACTGTCTCAAGTTCCTCACCACTTCCAGAGTTTTCAAGTACTGAAAAATCGACTGCTGATGAAATTCTTGACCATTTAACAAATCCAACTGTTTCAGATACCTCTGAAGAATCTATAGAAACAGAAACAACTGAAGAAGTTGAAGAAAAGCCTTTGGAAGAAACGGATGATCAAAAAGATGAAACTCCTGATGAACAAGTAGATCAACATAAGCAAAATGCAACAGAGCAACCAAAAGAAACAGGGCAGACTCAAACACCACAGCCAAGTTATCAAAATACTAGAGAAGATTTAACAGAACAATTAAATCAAAATAAACAGAATGCAGCAGAGCAACCAAAAGAAAACCAAGTCGAAGTTTTAGATTTATCAGATGATCGAAAGAGTGTTGAAGAGGTTGCTCGTGAAGTAATTTATGGAAAATTTGGAAATGGAACTGAACGTATAGAGAAGTTAGAAGCAGCTGGATATGATCCAAATGAAGTTCAAGCAAAAGTAAACGAATTAATGAGAGGATGATAATATGGCTTTTCAAAATGTAGATGTTGGAGCTATTCAAACATCATTAGCAAAAATAAAAGAAGATTTAAATGTAAGCAAAGAAAAAATAAGTAGTCTACCAGAAGGACTAAGTGATACTGAAAATTGGAAATGTGAGACAGGAACTAAAATATTGCAAAAACTTCCAAAATTTCCAGAGCGCATTCAACAGATTATAGGAAAAATTGAAATCTGTGAAGCTGTAGTAGCAAAAATAGGAGAATATAAAGCAATAGAAGCCAAAAGAAATGAAAAAGCAGAGGAAATGAGTGGACTTCAAGCTGATTATAATCGCATGAGTGCCACTTACCTAGGAACAGGTGGAACTCTTCTCCCAACTCCTGGATATGATGATTTGGGCAGAAGAATCGACGCTTTAAGTGAAGAGATTTCCAAATTAGAAGGACAAATGGCTGCATTAGAACAAGAAATTAACGGAATGGGTGTTTAATATGGATTATATTATTGAATTTGAAAAGATTGAAAATAAAAAAACACAATTCGAGGAATATCAAAAAGACTTTAATTCAAAAAGAGGACAGATGGCAGGTTCTTCTTTTGCTCAATGTACAGATCCTAAAATAAGAGAACTTTATCAAGCAATTACTTCTGAAATGGAACAAATGGATTCTATTAATTCCAAAATGGGGAATGTTTGGGCATCCTTTCTTACTAACATGAAAGAAAAAGAAAACAGTTTGACGAATTTTAATGTAGCAAATGTAGAAGCTCCAATTCCTTTTGAAGGAGAGATAGAACCGATTGTAGATGAAAAAATTATACCTGTGTTGACTGGTGAAAAAAAGTCTTTACAGGACTTAGGAAAAATAATTATTCCTCCAAAAACTCGTAACCAACAAAAGCCTTCTAGTACTGGAGCACCTAATTATGCACCGGCAGCTGGAAATCCTTATGTCGGAGGATATTCAAATTGTACCTGGGGTGCTTGGAATTTAATGAAAGAAAATACTGGAATTTCTCTCCCTAACCTTGGGAATGCTTATAGTTGGTTAACAAATGCGCAAGCTGCGGGGATGTCCACTGGATGGGCGCCAGCTCCCGGAAGTGTAGCTGTGTATTCTAATCATGTAGCATATGTGGCCGCTGTTTCTGCTGATGGAACTCAAGTTCTCATCAAAGAAGGTGGTTACAAAGGGGGATATAACGAAAGATGGGTATCAGCAACTGGAACAGGAACTCAAGGATTACAAGGTTATATTTATGGTTAAAGGGTGTGACTATGAATAATAAATTATTAGTAACTGTTTCCGTTCCTACAATGGAACTAGAATATGATATCTATATTCCTATTAACAAAAAAGTCAAAGTGGTGAAACAATTAATTATTAATTCTATTGTAGATTTAACCTTTAATTTATATAAACCAAATAATGAATTGGCACTTTATTGGAAAGAAAGTGGAAAAAGAGTAGAAGAACAGCTGTATGTGAAAGAAGCAAATATCATGAATGGGGACAAATTAGTATTGATTTAATTGACTTTTCGTGACTTTTTCTTTATAATTATGTTAGAAAGTAAGGAGGAAAAACATGGCACATAATTTATATGTAGATTCAGAAGCTTTAGCAAGCACTGGAACAAAAGTAACAGATGTAGCAGGACAAACAAGAACATTAATGGATCGTATTAAAAGTGAGATTGAAGCATTAGATTCTATTTGGTCTGGAGAAGTAAAAGCTACATATGTTGATAAAGCATTAGAAAAAACAGCACAAATTAATGAAGTAGTTCGTGAATTTGAAGAAGCTGGAGTGGGATTAAACCGCAGTGGAAATAATTATAGTGAAGCAGCTGATGAAGTACATAACATTATTAATTTTTAGGAGGTGAATGCAATGGAAAGAGTAGATTATACAGCATTAAAAGAAGCATCGGATCAATTCCGTGCAGATAAAGAATCTTTAAATGATTTCATTGATGAATATACACGTTTAGTACAAGAAATTGGTACTGACGGAAATGTATGGGGAGGAACTGCTGCAACGAATGCAAAAGAATCATTAGAAAAAATTAAGACAATGCTAACAGAATTAAGAGATAAATATGTAACTCAACTTTCTTCTTATGCAGATACTTATATTCGTACAATGATTGAAAAAGGAGATACACAAGCTTATGGACAAAAGCAATAAATATTGCTTTTTTTTTGTCTTTAAATATGTTATAATTAGGATGTTAGAATAAGGGAGAATAAAATGAGGGTATCGTTGATTAAACAAAATAGTATTCAAGGATTCATTCTACCTAATCGTGTGATTGGCACCTATTGGATTACCGATCTTGATCATAATGAAAATGAACGTAATTTGATAAGTGTGGAAGCACATGATGGAAATTGGAAAATTGTTAGCAATAACAATGTTTTTTGCGTACAACAAGGTCAACAAGTCCCTTCCGTTATTCTAAGTAATTATCAATTTATAGAATTAAAGCAAATAGAGTATGAAAATGGAAAAAGAAAAGAACAGAATCTAGCTGTTTTCATATCTCCAACGATTGAAGATTACATTTCCTATGATATTAATAATATGGAAATGATTAAAATTGGAAATTCAAATTCCCATATCAATTATAATGTACAGGGATTTATGAATGATTATGCAGTTATCACAAGTACCAATGAAAATAATATTTTACAGCCCAAAGGAATTACTTATGTAAATAAGCAAATTGTTCGAACTCCAATCATTTTGAATAATGGAGATACCATTTTTATGATGGGACTTCGTATGATTTTTGTCATTAAAAATGATCAAAAAATGTTACTTGTAAATAATCCATTGGGAAAAGTTCAAGTTGTATTGAATCAGTTGGTTGATACTTCTCAAATTATTGGAAAACAAGAAGTAAATGATGAAGATGAAGTCTATATGACACTTTATTCTGAGGAAGATTATTATCATAAAAACCCTAGATTTGAAACGAAAATTGAAGATTTTGAAATTAGTATTGATTCTCCACCTGAACCAGATCGTTCCAAAGAAAATCCATTTTTACTGACAGTTGCGCCAATGTTAATGATGAGCATGACTTCTGTTCTTTCCGCTTATAATGCAATGGTTTCTTTAAATAATGGGAAAGTTACACTTATGGGTGCACTTCCTTCTATCATTATGGCTATTTCAATGTTTGCTTCTGCAATCATTTGGCCAACTTTAACTAGAAGATATCAAAAAAGAGAAAAAAAGAAATATGAAGAAGAACGACATGAAAAATATTCGAAGTATGTAGAAGAAAAAAAACAACTCATCCAACATGAAATTATGGTTCAAAGATCCAAAACGATTGAAATGTATCCTTCGACTGAAGTGTGCCAAAACACTATTTTAAATCGGATGACAAGACTCTGGGAAAGAAGACTTGGTGATGATGATTTTTTAACTGTTAATTTAGGGGATGGAATTAGGCCAATGCATATTCAAATTCACTATCCTCAAGAGCATTTTTCTATGGCTGAAGACAGTTTAAAACAAATGGTAATTGATTTTGGTAACGAACCAAAAAATTTAGTAGATGTTCCAATCGATTTGTCTTTTAAAGAAAAAGACAAAGTCGCAATTGTTGGAAAAATGGAGAATACTATTCCTTTTATGAAACAATTGTTACTTCAATTAATGACATATCATTCTTATGATGATTTAAGAATTGTAATTTTAACCAATAAAGACAATCGTTATTATTGGGAATTTATGAAAATAGTTCCTTATATTTGGTCAAATGATCGTACATTCCGTTTTTTCGGAGATAACAGTGATGAATATAAAGAAATTTGTTATAACTTAGATGCTATTTTTAATCAAAGAAATGAACGCAAAGATAATACTTTAACTGCGCCTCATTACTTAATTGTGACGGATAGTTTTAAATCTGTTCGAAATTTTGACTTCATAAAGAAACTATTAAAGAATGAAAAAAAACTTGGATTTAGTATGGTAATTTTAAATGAGAGAATTACAAATTTACCAGAACAATGTAAAACATTTGTAGATGTCAAAAATGGATCAGGAGAACTTGTTGTTACAGCAGCAAATAATAAACCTATTCCATTTATGTTTAATGACAAGATTGTTTATGAATATGATAAATGTGCGAAGGTACTTGCTAATTTACCAATTGAAATGAATGATGAACAAAATGGGGAATTACCTTCTAAATTAAGTTTTTTGGAAATGTATGATGTAGGAAAAGTAGAACAATTAAATAGTTTTAACCGTTGGAATCAATCCAACCCAATTTTATCATTACATGCACCAGTTGGAGTTGGAACTAATGGTGAAAAAATAGAACTTGATTTACATGAAAATTATCATGGACCTCATGGTTTAATTGCAGGTATGACTGGTAGTGGAAAGTCAGAATTT
>CAMNAC010000015.1 GCA_946530475.1 uncultured Mycoplasmatota bacterium | reverse complement strand
TTTCATATGATTTATTAGTATGAAAGGAGAATGATATGAAGAAAGTTGTTTCTTTTCAAAAAGAAATTCCATTTCAAACGGATATTGCTGAAATTACTAGTATTTCATTAGAACATAATCTTCAATCAAAGGAAAATTACCATTTAAAAGGAGATTATATCATTAGTGGAGATTATAAGATTACAGATTCTAGTACCAATACAGAACCTTTTCATTTTTCCATTCCATTTGATATTGAATTAGATGATCATTATCTTTTGGATCAAATTCAATTAGATATCAGTGATTTTTATTATGAAATAAAAAATGAAAATACATTTGTCGCGAATATTGAAATGACAATAGATGGATTAAGAGAAAAACCTTTAATGGAAGTAAGAGAAGAAAAAGTAGAACCAATTCCAGTTTCAGTAGAAGAAAAAATAGTTCCTGTTATAAAAGAGCAGGAAGATTCTTCTGCTTTTGACCAAGTAAAAGATGACTCTAGTAATTATTCAACATACCATATTTATATTGTAAGAGAGGGAGATCAATTAGAAAATATTTTAATCAATTATCATGTATCAAGAGAAGATTTAGAGCCCTATAATGATTTAAATGAACTAAAAGTAGGGGATAAATTAATAATACCGGATATCAAAAATGAATAAAAAGGAATTATTAGAACGATTCGATTTAAAGCCTTTTCGTTATGAAATAAAAGGAAAAACGATTTTCATTGATACAAATGAAGGTCGTTTTGTATTAAAAAAAAAGAATCCAAACGAAGATTCTATCTATCAATATTTAAAATCCAGAGATTTTCCTTATTTATCTTCATTTATGAATGATTCAGAAGATGAATATAAATTAAGAAGATTTATAGAAGAAGTAGAAATGCCAAAAGAACAAAAAATGCTTGATTACATTGACGTACTTGCAACTCTCCATTTAAAAACCACACATTATGTAGAGGTTAATGAAGATGAGTATAAAAAACTATACGAAGATATAAAAAATAATTTGGTTTATTTAAATAGTTATTATGAAGACTATGTTTCCTTATTTGAACAAAATGTTATCATGAGTCCTAGTGAATATCTATTTTGTAGAAATTCAACACAAGTGTTTTTGATTCTTTCTTATGCAGAGAAAAAATTAGAAGAATGGTTTCAACTTGTAAAAGATCAACATCAAGAAAGACATGTCGTATTACATAATGATGTAGATTTATCTCATTTTTTAAGAGGGGAAAAGCCTTATTTAATCCATTTTGAAAAAGCCAAATTTGATATGTCTATTTTTGATTTGTATAAGTTATATAAAAAGTATGGTGAAGATTATGATTTTATTAGTTTATTAGAACGATATGAAAAAAAATATCCTTTATTAAAAGAAGAAAAAAATTTATTATTCTTGTTATTAGCGATACCTAATAAACTGGATTTTACTGGTAGTGAATATGAAAAATGTGTAAAAATTACTCATTTTTTAGAACAAATCAAAAAAACTTTTCAATTATTACCAAACGATACGGAAGAAAGAAAACAACAAAATTAAAAATAAGAGAAACATTAAAAGTAAGTTTAGTCTTGTAAGTAAAAAGAAAGTTAAAATAAATTGATACGTTAGTAGAATGGCGCATATGAATAAACAAATGAACCATTTTCCTCTACAAAACCAAAAGTTTCGATTCATAGGATCACCTATTTTATTGTATTCTGAAAAATAGAATTTGACATTTTAAAAGAATCTTTTATAATAGAAACTCAAAAAGGGGGATTCTTATGTTAAATGAGTATTTAAAATCTTATGGATTTAAGGAAACAGAAATCAGTGATTTTTTAGAAAAAGTATCGAAAGTATATTCTATTTCTTCTTTACTTTCTAAGATGAAAGAAATGAATGCTTATCTTAAGAAAATGGGATATCAAAAAACAGATATCAAACGTATGGCATTAAATTTTCCACCGATGTATAGTTATTCCATTTCTCATTTAGAAGAACAAAAAGAATTTTTTCTTGATTTTGGTTTTATAGACTACTTTCGTATTTGTAAAATCTATCCCAATATTTTGGGAAAAAGTGAAGAATCTTTAGAAGAAAAAATAGATACGTTCCTTCTTTATGGTTTTTCAAAAAAAGAAGTTATTTTCATCTTTACAACCGCACCATCTATTCTAGGAAAATCAAAAAGTAGATTGGAAGAATATTTTTATCAGATTCAATTATTAGGATTTACTAGAAGAGAAATTATAAATTTGATTTCTAAATATCCACAGTTATTAACAGTTAGTATGGATTCCATTGAAAATCGATTTTCTCATTTAGAATCTTTAGGATTTTCCACAGGAGCAATTGTGGACATGGTAAAAAGATTTCCACCTATTGTCTGTTTGGATCCTGAAACACTAGAGAAAAAAATAAAATTAGTCGAAGAATTCTACGGAAGAGAAAATACATTAAAACTTTTTCTAGGATTACCTAATCTATTTGGATTAAGTGAAAAAAACTTATTACAAAAAATGAAATATATTCATTTGATTCAAATTCAAAATTATTTGTTGGAACATCCAAAAAGCTTGATGCAAAGTAATGCATTAACGTATGCTAGATATGAGTTTTTAAAAGAACAAGGGAAAAATATTCATGAAGGAAATGCGAGATGTATTTATGAAGGTAGCAAAAGATTTCAAGATACCTATCATATAACCAGTGAAGAATTATTAGAACAATATCCTTGTGAAGAAATGAAAAAAGTAAAAAGTAGATAAGAATCTGCTTTTTTTCTTTGAAAAATATAGTATAATAAGGATAAGGTGAGGATTCATGAGGATTATTATGCACATTGATGTCAATAACGCTTTTCTATCATGGACTGCAGTAGATTTACTCAAAAAAGGATCTAAATATGATATCAGGAATTCTTATGCAGTGATTGGCGGAGATGAGAATTCTAGAAGAGGAATTGTACTTGCAAAATCCACACCAGCAAAAAAAATGGGCGTCGTAACTGGTGAAACCTTATACAGTGCGAGAAAAAAATGTCCAGCACTTAGAACTTATCCAAGTAATTATTTGTTGTATAAAGAAATGTCTGATGCATTTATAGCAATTTTAAAAAAATATACCCCTGATATTGAGCAAGTATCCATTGATGAATGCTTTTTAGATTATGGAAAAGTTCAGAAACTATACGGAGATCCTATTCCATTTGCTTATAAAATACAAAAAGAAATATATGATACTTTAGGATTTACTGTCAATGTAGGGATAGCCAATAATAAATTATGTGCGAAAATGGCATCTGACTTTGAAAAACCTAATAAAGTTCATACTTGTTTTCAGGAAGAAGTAAAAGAAAAGATGTGGCCACTTCCTGTAGGAGAACTATTTGGAGTAGGGAAAAAAAGTGCGGTAAAACTAAAAGAATTAGGGATATTTACCATAGGTGATTTAGCAAATACCAAAAAAGAAATCCTGTATCCTTATTTTAAAAATCAAGCAGAATATTATATTCTTTGTGCAAATGGTATCAATGATTCAGAAGTGGTTAGTGAAGAAGAAGATCCAAAAGGAATAGGAAATGAAACCACTTTAAGCCATGATATAGATAATAAACAGGAATTATATCCATATTTGATGGCACTTTCTGAAAATGTGACAAAACGTCTTCGAAGAGAAAAAAAATATGCTTCTGTAGTAGTGGTAACTTTAAAAGACCGGTATTTTAAAAGAACTTCTCATCAAAAGAAATTAAAAAATGCGACCAATATAACAAGTGAAATTTATGAAACAACAAAGGTTATTTTAAATGAAATGTGGAAAGACGAAGCAGTCAGGTTAATTGGAGTAAGATTGGATCACTTATCAGAAGTATCCCATCATCAAGTTTCTTTATTTGAAGATATCGAAGAAAGAGAAGAAAAGAATAGTTTGGATCAAACAATCGATGAGTTACAGGAAAAATATGGAAAAAAAGTAATTAAAAAAGCTTCTTTAATGGAAAGCAAAGTTCAAAAAAAATATGAAAAATAGGAGGTATTTATGAACAAAGATTACACATTATTAATTTTGGCGGCTGGTATGGGAAGTCGTTTTGGAGGACTTAAACAAGTAGAACCAGTCGGACCTAATGGAGAATTTTTAATTGATTATTCTATTTATGATGCAATTCGAGCAGGATTTACAAAAGTCGTTTTCGTGATTAAAAAAGAACATGAAGAAATTTTCAAAACCACAATTGGAAATCGTATTTCGAATCATATAAAAGTAGAGTATGCATTTCAAGAATTAGATAAATATGTAGATAACGTTCCTGAAGGAAGGACAAAACCTTGGGGAACCGCACATGCTATATTATGCGCAAAAGAAGCTGTCAAAGAACCATTTTTAATGATTAATTCGGATGACTTTTATGGGATGGAATCTTATCAAGATGCGATGAAAGTATTAAAAGAAAAGGATGATTATTTTACAGTTGGATATCCTGTTATTCATACATTATCAGAACATGGAGCTGTAAAAAGAGGTGTTTGTTTTGAAAAAAATGGAGAACTTACTTCTTTAATTGAAAGTTCCATTGAAGAAAAAGAAGGAGTTATAACAGCTACTCCATTAAATGGAGACCCTTCTTTTGAAATAGATGCCCACACATTGGTATCTATGAATATGTTAGGATTAAATCCTACCATTTTCCCATATCTAGAAAAGAATTTTAAATATTTTTTAAGTCATTTAAAAGAGGAATGTAAAGATGAATTTTTAATTCCAGATATTCTTATGCAAGCAAATAATGAAAACTTTCATAAAGTATCTTTGATCCCAACAGAATCAAAATGGTTTGGAATGACTTATCAAAGTGATAAAGAAGCAGTTAAAGAAAAAATTCAAACAATGACAGAGGAAGGAATTTATTCAAGCCCTCTATGGAAATAGGAGAACAAATATGAACGAAACAATTATAAAAGATATTAGTGAACAATTAAAAGTAAAAGAGTCTCAAGTAGAAGCTACTTTAAAATTATTAAGGGAAGGAAATACCATCCCTTTTATCGCGAGATACAGAAAAGAAGCAACTGGATCACTTGATGAAGAACAAATTAGAAGTATTAGTGAAGTATATGAATATCAAGTGAACCTATTAAAGAGAAAAGAAGATGTCATTCGATTAATTGATGAAAAAGGGTTATTAACGGATGAATTAAAAGAACAAATTTTAAATGCAACAAAATTAGTAGAAGTAGAAGATTATTATAGACCTTATAAAGAAAAGAAAAAAACAAAAGCAACAGAAGCAATTAAAAATGGCTTAGAACCACTTGCTAAAATGATTATGGCAAATCCTACAGAAGGAAGCCTTTCTTCTATGGCAGAGAAATTTTTAAATGAAAATGTAAAAACAAAAGAAGATGCCATTCAAGGAGCCAAATACATTATTGCGGAATGGATTAGTGATAATGCTCATTATCGTAAATGGATCAGAACAAACACTTATTTGTATGGAACCTTAGTATCAAAAAAGAAAAAAGATGCGGAAGATGAAAAAGGTACTTATGAAATGTATTATGACTATAAAGAGCCAGTTAAAAATGTAAGGCCTCATAGAGTACTTGCTTTAAATCGTGGGGAAAAAGAAAAAGTTCTTTCTGTATCAATTGACTTTGAAAAAGAAAAAGTTTATGAATACTTAGAAAAGAAATGTATCAAAAAAGAAAATACATTTGTGAAAGAAGAAATTAAGGATGCGATTGTAGATAGTTATAAGAGATTAATTGAACCTTCTATTGAAAGAGAAATCAGGGCAGAGCTAACAGAAAAAGCAGATGAAGTCGCAATCGATAATTTTGGAAAGAATTTAGAAAAACTATTATTACAACCACCAATGAAAGGAAAAATGGTACTAGGATTTGACCCTGCATTTCGTACAGGTTGTAAACTTGCTGTAATTGATCCAACTGGAAAGAAACTAGCAATTGAAGTAATTTATCCGCATGAACCAGTTAATAAAAAAGAAGAAGCAAAAAAGAAGGTTTTAGAATTAATCGACAAATATCAAATTGATATGATTGCGATTGGAAATGGAACTGCTTCTAGAGAATCGGAACAATTTATTGCAGATACTATCAAAGAAGCCAAAAGAAAAGTAGAATATATCATTGTTTCAGAAGCAGGAGCAAGTGTTTACAGTGCTTCCAAACTAGCAATTGAGGAATTTCCTGATCTAACGGTTGAAAAAAGAAGTGCGATTAGTATTGGAAGAAGACTTCAAGATCCGTTATCAGAACTTGTAAAAATAGATCCTCAAAGTATAGGAGTTGGTTTATACCAACATGATGTGCCAGAAAAAGATTTATCGGAATCACTGGATTTTGTTGTGTCAAAAGCTGTAAACTCAGTAGGAGTAAACTTAAATACTGCATCTCCTTCTTTATTGAAGTATGTTTCCGGAATGACCAAAAAGAGTATTGAAAAATTGTTGGAATATCGTGATAAATTAGGAGGATTTCATTCGAGGGAAGAACTAAAAAAGAAAAAAATTCTTTCTGATAAAACTTATGAACAAGCAATTGGTTTTTTAAGAATTTTAGATGGTGAAAATGTTTTAGATGCAACTTCTATTCACCCAGAAAGCTATGGAATTACACTCAAATTACTCCAAGAATGTAATCTAAATTTAACAGATATAGGTACAGATAAAATGAAAGAAGCATTACAAAACTTTGATATCAAAAAATATAGTACTTTACTAAATGTAGACAGTTATACATTAGAAGATATTGTAAAGTGTTTGTTGAAACCAAATAGAGACCCAAGAGATGATATGCCTAAACCACTTTTAAGAAGTGATATTCTTCATATTGAAGATTTAAAAGTAGGAATGAAATTACAAGGAACTGTAAGAAATGTAGTAGATTTTGGGGCATTTATTGATTTTGGACTTCATGATGATGGTCTTGCACATATTTCAAAATTATGTAATCACTATATCAAACATCCAAGTGAAGTAGTAAGTGTTGGAGATATTGTAGATTGCTATGTCATTGACGTAGATACAAAGAAGAATAAAGTATCATTATCTTTATTAGAACCAACGAAATAGAGATAAATGAATCAGAAAATGTTAAAAAGTTGAGAATTCTGTTTCTTAACTTTTCTTTTTTTGATACAATAGAATTTAATGAGGATGTGGTAAGATGCAAGATAAGTTAGAAATACTATGTAAACAAATACAAATGCCAGAAGAAATGAAATCTTATTTTGAAACAGGTAAATTAGAACGTATTATTGGAAATAAGACACATGATTCTTACCATTTTTTGATAGAGTTAGAAACGAATCTTCCAATTTCTGTTTATGAAGATTTTTTAAACCGATTAAAAGATAGTTTTCCGATGTTTAAAAAAATCAAAGTGACTTTTCATACGAGAAATCAAGAAGAAACATTATTAAAAAATTATTATCAATATTTTATTGACCATTTATCAAAAAAAGAGCCCTTTCTTCAAATGTTTCGTGAGGTTCCAATTTCCTTAGAAGAAGGAACCCTTACATTAGAAGTTGGTAACTTGGCAGAAAAAATGAAATTAGAATCCAATGTTTCCAAACTTATGAAAGATTTAGAAAGTGTTGGATATTATATTTCTGATATTCAAGTTATAATTAATGAACAAGAACATCAAAAATTACAAGAAGAAATTGAAAAATCTTTAAAAGAAGATGCAGAAAAAGTAAAAGAAAAAGTAAAAGAACAAACATTTCAACCGATTATTTTAGGGGGAGAAATCAAAGGAAATATTGGACAGATTAAAGATTTATTTGCAGAAGAAAACAATGTTACAGTAGAAGTACAAGTTTTTGGAGAAATTGATTTTTTTGAATCCCCTAAAACAAACTTTAAAATTGTTACTTTAAAAATAACCGATTATACAGATAGTATGTATTGTAAAGTTTTTTCAAGAGATGATGAAGAATATACGGTTTTAAAGAAACGTTTAAAATCTGGAAATTGGTATTTAATTAGAGGATATACCAAGAATGACCAGTATTCGAAAGAACTTGTTTTAAATGCAAGAGACATTACAGAGATTAAAAAAGAAGAAGAAAAAAGAATGGATCTTGCAGAAAAGAAAAGGGTAGAGCTTCATGCTCATACCAAAATGAGTCAGATGGATGGAGTAGTAGATGAACTTGCTTTAGTCAAACAAGCAATTGCATGGGGACATAAAGCAATCGCGATAACAGATCATAATGGATGTCAAGCTTTTCCACATGTATTTAATTTTGTAACAGGTTACAACAAAGGAAAAGAAAAACAAGATCAATTTAAAGTGTTATATGGAACCGAATTAACATTAATTGATGATACTGTAAATATCGTAACAAGACCAAATGATAGTGTATTACTGGAAAATACATATGTAGTATTTGACTTTGAAACTACTGGATTTAATGCAGGTGGAAAAGATTCTGTTATTGAAATTGGAGCTGTTAAAATTCAAAATGGAGAAATCTTAGAACGTTATGATGAACTCATTAATCCAGGGAGAAAACTTCCTTTGAAAATTGTAGAACTTACTAATATTACAGATGAAATGTTAGTAGGTAAAGATAACGAAGAAGAAGCTATGAAACGATTTGTTTCTTGGGTTGGAGATTTACCAATGGTCGCACATAATGCGAAATTTGATGTTTCTTTTTTAGAAATGGCTTATCAAAAATACCATTTAGGAGAATTTCAAAATACGGTAATTGATACACTCGAATTATCTCGTGCATTAGATACCAATTATGCTCGTCATAGTTTGAGTGCTTTAGTAAAAAGATATAATGTACCTTGGAATGAAAATGCGCACCATAGAGGAGATTATGATGCAGAAGGAACCGCATTTGTATTTCATAAGATGATGTTAAAGTTAAATGATCGTAATATCGAAAAAATAAGCGATTTAGATAAATTGGTATCTAAAAATGAAATTCATAAATATGGTAGAAGTTATCATGTAAATATCCTTGCTCAAAACAAAGTGGGATTAAAGAATTTATTTCAAATTATTTCTTTAGCGAATACCGTATATTTATATAAAACACCTCGTATTTTACGTAGTAAATTGAATGAACTAAGAGAAGGAATTCTAATAGGAAGCGGTTGCTATGAAAGTGAAGTTTTCATAGAAGGAAGAAGTAAAAGTGATGAAGAATTAACAAACATTATTAGTTTTTATGATTATGTAGAAGTGCAAGCTCCGGAATGCTATACCCATTTACTTCAAACTGGAGATTTTGGAAGTGAAGGGGAACTTTTCGAACATTTAAGAAAAATTGTTCGTGTTACAAATGAAGCTGGAAAATTGATTGTTGCGACAGGTGATGTTCATCATTTAACGAGAGAAGATAGAATCTATAGAGAAATAATTGTCAACCAAAAAGTACCAGGAGGAGGAAGACATCCTTTAGCAAAATCTAATATCAAAGAAATTCCATCTAATCATTTTAGAACAACGGATGAAATGTTAGAAGACTTCTCATTCTTAAGTGAAGATATTAGGAATGAAATAGTAATAGAAAACCCTAATAAAATAGCAGACATGATTGAAATTATCGAAGTAATACCAGATACAAAAGGAATTCCTTTTTCGCCAAGGGTAAGAAGTGATGATGGAAAGTCTTATTTGGATTGTCCTGCAGTTGTTACAAACTTAGTCTTTGATAAGGCAAAAGATTGGTATGGAGATCCAATTCCAAACAATATTTTGGAACGTATTTCGAAAGAACTTTATGGAGATGCATTATTTGATGCAGTGAAAAAATCTTTAAAAAAGAATGCTTCTTTAGAAGAACAGTTTTTAGAACTTCAAAAAACTATTCAAAAAGGAAAAGAGTTCTGTCATGACTTTGTAGTGGGAGAACTTACAAAAGAATTGGAAACTGCTTCTTCAGAAGAAAAAGAAAAAATAGAAGGGAAACTAAAAAAACCATTAGGAGGCATCATAGGTGGTGGATTTGATCCAATCTATCTGATCGCGCAAAGACTTGTAAAACACTCGAATGATGATGGATATTTAGTAGGATCACGTGGTTCTGTAGGTTCCTCTTTTGTGGCTACTATGATGGGGATTACAGAGGTAAATCCATTATCTGCTCATTATCGTTGCCCAAAGTGTAAACATAGTATTTTTGAACAAGACGGAAAATCTTTAGGGGCCACTTATTCTTGTGGATTTGATTTACCGGATTTTAACTGTCCAAAATGTGGAGAAAAAATGATAAAAGATGGACAAGATATGCCTTTCGCTACATTCCTTGGGTTTAATGCAGATAAAGTACCAGATATCGATTTGAATTTTTCTGATTTAAATCAAGCAAGCGCTCATGCTTATACCAAAGTGTTATTTGGAGAAGATAATGTATACCGTGCAGGAACGGTTGGTACAGTAGCAGATAAAACAGCATTTGGATTTGTTAGAGGTTATTTTGAAGATAAAGGAATCACGGGAAAAAGAAATGCCGAAATTGAAAGATTAGCACAAGGAATTACAGGAGTAAAAAGAACCACTGGACAACATCCAGGAGGTATTGTAGTAGTACCAGATTACAAAGATGTATCGGATTTTACCCCATTCCAATTTCCAGCAGATGATCCAACTTCCGAGTGGAGAACCACTCACTTTGATTACCATTCTATCGAATCTTGTTTATTAAAGCTTGATATTTTAGGACATTCTGACCCAACACAACTTCGTATGATTCAAGAACTTACTAAAATGGATATTTTGACAGTTCCACTAGATGATAA
The DNA here is from genome assembly GCA_946530475.1 of uncultured Mycoplasmatota bacterium. GTDB lineage: Bacteria > Bacillota_I > Bacilli_A > RF39 > UBA660 > CAMNAC01. The sequence continues at coordinate 8,213 of CAMNAC010000015.1, read as the reverse complement.
AGATACTATGAGTATTTTTACCAGTACGAAAGCGTTAGGTGTTACAAATGACGAAATCATGTGTAAAACAGGAACATTAGGAATTCCTGAATTTGGAACTCCATTTACCATTGCTTTAGTAGAAGAAACAAAACCAACTACTTTTGCAGAACTTGTAAAAATATCGGGACTTTCTCATGGAACTGATGTATGGGTTGGAAATGCTCAAGAATTAATTAAAAATAAAGTGGTTCCATTTAAGGAAGTTATCGGATGTCGTGATGATATTATGGTTTATTTAATGTACAAAGGATTAGAACCAATTAAAGCATTTAAAATCATGGAATTTGTCCGAAAAGGGAAAGCTAGTAAAGATCCAGAAACTTGGAAAAAACATAAAGAAACAATGGAAAAAGCTGGAATTGAAGATTGGTTTATTGATTCTTGTGGAAAAATCAAATACATGTTTCCAAAAGCGCATGCAGCAGCTTATGTTATTAGTGCATTTCGTATTGCTTGGTATAAAGTTCATATGCCTGTATATTTTTATGCATCTTGGCTTACTTCCAAAGCAACTGATGTGGATGTAGAAGTTATGATCAAAGGATATGATGCGATTAAAGCAAAAATTATAGAAATCCAAAATAAAGGAAGAGATGCTTCCAATAAAGAAATGGGGCAATTAGAAAGTTTAAAAGTATGCTTAGAAGCTACCGCAAGAGGAATCAAATTTCTTCCAATTGATTTGAATAAAAGCGATGCAACCGTATGGGGAGTAAAAGATGATACGAGTATTTATCCACCTTTTGCATCCATTGATGGATTAGGAGATACAGTAGCGAATAACATCGCAGAAGAAAGAAAAAAAGGAGAATTTTTAAGTATTGAAGATTTACAAAAGCGTGGAAAAATATCACAAACATTAATTGATAAGATGAGAATGATGGGAATTTTAGATCACTTAGATGAATCAAGTCAATTAAGTTTATTTTAAAGAATCTAAAAATAGATTCTTTTTTTAAAGGAATTTCATTTTTTATCTTCTATATTATAAGTAGGAGGTAGAATATTATGCGTGATAAAAAAACACAAATTGAGGAAAAGGAAATCAATGATTTCTTTCATGAAATAAAGGAATTAATTGAGCATAGCAGAGATAGAGTATATAAGACAATTAATACAGAAATGATTGATTTGTATTGGAACATTGGGAAAATGATTGTCGAGAGACAGGGAGGATATAAGCGTGCAAAGTATGGAGATTTATTAATCGAGGAAATTTCTAAAAAGTTAACTAAAAAATTTGAAGGCGGTTTTTCAATCCAAAATTTAAGACGAATGAGACAGTTTTATTTAATGTATCCAATTCGCTCAACACTGTTGAGTGAATTGAGTTGGTCACATTATTTGGAATTAATAAAGATAAAAGATGTTAATAAGAGAAACTTTTATATGCATGAATGCATAAATTCTAATTGGAGTGTCAGAGAATTACAAAGACAGCAATCGACGCTTTTATATGAAAGACTTCTAATTTCAAAAGACCAATCAGAATCGTTAAAACTATCCCTTGAAGGGAATAATCTTTATGAAAGTAAAGATATTATAAAAGATCCATTTGTATTAGAGTTTTTAGATATCAAAGAGAATACAAATTATTTAGAAAGTGATTTAGAAAAAAACATATTGGAACATTTGAAGGAATTTTTATTAGAACTAGGAAAGGGTTTTACTTTTGTCGGGAATCAAGTAAGGATCACAATTGATACAGAACATTTTTATCCGGATCTGGTATTTTATAATCGGATATTAAAATGTTTTGTGATAATGGATTTAAAAATAGGGAAAGTGACACACCAAGATATTGGTCAAATGCAAATGTATGTGAATTATTATGATAGAGAAATCAAATCAGAGGATGAGAATCCGACAATTGGAATTCTTTTATCGACAAATAAAAATGAGACAGTTGTGAAATATACTTTACCTATTGATAATGAAACTATTTTTTCTTCTGAATTCAGACTTACAATTCCAAGCGAAAAAGAGTTGATTGATGTGATTGAAAAGGAAAAGAGCAATAGAAAAATATCAATAGATAGATTTCTATGATAGAATAAATATAGATAAGGAGTATATCTATGAAAGAAGTAATCAAGTTTTTCAATTATTTTTCCTATAATTCAGTTGTCATTCTATCTTATTTTTTAATTTGTTTGTTAGTTTTACTTTTAAATCATTTTACAAAAGGAAAAGTAAATCAATTTTTTGTGATGAGAAAAGGTAGTATTCTAAATCCAATGAATTATATTCGATTGCTTACTTCTGGTTTATGTCATAAAGATTGGAATCATTTTAGGAATAATTTTATTACCATTTTATTAATAGGACCTATGTTAGAAGAAAAATATGGAAGTATTCCTCTCTTACAAATGCTTGCACTTACGACAATTATTAGTAGTGCAGTTCATTTGGTTTTTTATAAAAATGGAGCAGTAGGTGCAAGTGACAATGTGTTCATGTTAATTGTATTATGTTCTATAGTAAATATCACAGATGGAAAGATTCCAATTACACTAGTTTTAATTTTCTTCTTTTATGTGGCTGATGAAATCATTAAACAATTTTCTAAAAAAGAAGATCATGTCGCACATGATAGCCATATTGTAGGTGCTATTTTAGGATTTGTTTACGGATATTTCATTTTTTAGCACTCAACTATTGACAGTGCTAAAATAAAGTGGTATACTGTAACTGTAGTAAGGGAATACTTACTATGGTATTAGTATTATGAAAAAGGAAAGGAAATGATATTTATGATGTTGATACCAAGAAGAAACGATTTTGATTTATTGGATGAAATGTTTGGAGATCCATTTTTCAGTCGAAATGAAAGTAAGATGATGAAAACAGATATCAAGGAAAATGAACATAATTATGTAATTGATGTTGATTTACCTGGATATGAAAAAGAAAATATAAAAATCGATGTAGAAAATGGATATTTAACTATTCATGCTACAATGAATTCAGAAAATGAAGAAAAAGAAAAAGGAAAAGGAAAATTCTTAAGACGTGAGCGTTATTTTGGAGAATGCTCTAGAAGCTTTTATGTAGGAGAAGAAGTAAAACCAGAAGATATTAAGGCATCCTTTAAAAACGGTACTTTAAGTTTGGAACTTCCTAAAGAAGAAGAGAAAAAAGAATTGCCTGAAAAGAAATATATTCCAATTGAAGATTAAGACTTGATTGTCTTTTTCTTTTTGTTTTGATAAAATATTATTGAGGTAGGAAGCATGAAGGAAAAAATAGGAATTATTGATGTAGGTGGCGGATTTAGAGGAATATACGGTGCAGGAGTTTTTGATTATTTACTAGATCAAAAAATAGAAATCCCTTATTGTATTGGAATCTCTGCCGGAAGTGGGAATGTTGCTTGCTATTTGTCAAAACAAAAAGGAAGGAACTATCTATTTTATAAAAAAAGTATTTCGGAAAAAGGACATGTAGGATTAAAGAATTTTATTAAAAATGGTTCTTATATTGATTTGGATTATATTTATGTTAAATCTGCAATTTCTTCTTCTAAAAATCCATGGGATTTTGATATGGTTATGAAAAGTAAGCAAGAAATGCTTGTTGTAATTACGAATGCAAATACAGGGGAAGCAGAATTTGTTTCAAAAAAGGAATTTAAAAAAGATGACTATGGAATGTTTGCTGCATCTTGTTGTATTCCCGTTGCCTGTAAACCATATGTTTGGCGAGGAAATGAGTATTATGATGGCTCTATTGCAGATCCTATTCCAGTAAAAAAAGCCTTTGAAGATGGTTGTGATAAAGTAATTGTGTTATTAACAAGACCAGTTACTATGAGAAAGAATGATGGAAAAAGAAAAATAGTTTTTCGAAAATTCTTAAAAAAATATCCAAAATTCCAAAAAAAGATGCTAAATAGATGTGAATTATATAATGAAACTTTGGAATCTCTTTTAGAACATGAAGTCAAAGAAGGGAAAGTGTTTATTGTAGCGCCTGATGATATTTTAGGGATGGATACTTTAACAAAGGATCTTTCTAAAATGGATGTTTTATATCAAAAAGGGTATCAAGATGGAAAAAAAATAAAAGAATTCTTAGAACACTAAGAATCCTTTTTTAATGCATCTCTAATGGTGTTTAAAATAAATGTTTGTTCATTTTCTTTTGAATGGTTCCATAATATTTCAAAGAACACTCCAAGACCTGGCAGAGTGATTTCTTTTCCATCAGAAATTGCGGAAGAAATCGATTGTTTCATATCGTCTATTTCAGAATCTTGAAAATTATTTTTTATGCTAGAACGAATATCTATTTTCATCATATCATCTCCTGATTATAAGATGTGTGAAAAAAAGAAATTTATGCGAAAACAAATAGACTTCTACTTGTTTTTTTGTTAAAATGAAGATGGTGATTTTATGCTTTATACCTCAAAGGAAAACCCTAAAATAAAAGAAATAAGAAAGCTTCAATCAAAAAAATATCGAGACGAAGCAAATCTTTTTTTAATCGAAGGAATGCATCTAGTAGAAGAAGCATATAAATCAGGAATCCTAAAAACTGTCATTGTATTAGAAGGAGAAGAACATCCTTTTTCAGTTGAGTTTATGGAAGTTACTAAAGAAGTGATGTCAACATTAAGTGATTTAAGTTCTGTTCCTAGAATTATGGGTGTTTGTGAAAAAAGAAAACCAAAGAAAGAATATGGGAATTCTATTTTAATCTTGGATGGAATTCAAGATCCAGGAAATCTTGGAACTATTATAAGAAGTTCTGTTGCGTTTCATGTGGATACCATTATAGCATCTTCTGATACCGTTGATTTTTATAATCCAAAAGTGATTCGATCTAGTCAAGGGATGTTTTTCCATCAAAATATTGAAACGAGAAAGTTAGAAGAAGTACTTCCTATTTTGAAAGAAAAAGGCTATCATTTGATTGGAACCAAAGTAGAAAACGGCATTTCTATTAAAAAATATCCAAAGAAAGAAAAATATGCATTAATCATGGGAAATGAAGGAAATGGGGTAAGAAAAGAAATTTTATCTTACTGTGATGACTTTGTTCATATCCCTATGAATTCTTTATGCGAAAGTTTAAATGTAGGTGTCGCTACAAGTATTATTTTGTATGAATTTGAAAAGAGTGAGTAGTATGAAGTTTATATATATTGGGGATATTGTGAATACCCATGGATTAAAAGGAGAAGTAAGAATCCTTTCTGATTTTAAGTATAAAAGTAAAGTATTTAAAGCAGGTTTTACAGTATATGTAGGTAGGATGAAAGAACCTCTTGTTTTAACGCATCATAGAGTACATAAAGATTATGATATGGTTACTTTTGAAGGTATTACTGATATCAATGATGTAATTGGATACAAAGGGGATAAAGTTTACATTAATCGCGAAGACATTAAAATAAGGGGTTATTTTGATGAAGATTACATCGGTTTATCTGCTTATGTTGATGATAAAAAAATTGGAGAAGTAGTTTATATATTAAAAAGCAAAGCACATGATATTTTAGTTCTTGATGACCATGGAGTAAAACACATGGTTCCAAATGTGAAGGAATTTATAAAAAAAGTAGATTTAAAAGAAAAGAGAATTGAGATTACAGAAATGAAGGGATTAATAGATGAAGATTGATATTTTAACCTTATTTCCAGAAGTCATTCAAGCTTATTTGAATGAGTCAATTATCAAAAGAGCGATTCAAAATAATCTTGTTACCATTAAAGTTCATAACATTAGAGATTATTCTTTAGATTCTCATAAAAAGGTAGATGATTATGGATTTGGAGGAGGTCAAGGAATGGTTTTAATGCCACAACCAATCTTTGATGCAGTGGATGCCTTAAGGACAAAAAACAGTAAGGTTTTACTTATGACTCCTCAGGGAAAACCTTATCATCAGAAAATGGCAAAAGCCTTGACAAAAGAGCAACATTTGATTATAATATGTGGACATTACGAGGGCTTTGATGAACGCATTAGGACCCTTGCAGATGAAGAAATTAGCATTGGAGATTATGTGCTTACTGGAGGAGAACTTGCTAGCCTTGTGATAACAGACAGTATTGTTCGTTTGTTAGATGGTGTGATCAAAGAAGAATCTCATGAATATGATTCTTTTACAGAAAATCTCCTTGATTATCCAGTATACACAAGACCGGTTAATTTTAGAGGAATGGAAGTACCAGAAGTATTACTTTCTGGACATCACAAAAACATTGAAACTTGGAGAAAACAAGAACAATTGAAAAGAACGAAAGAAAGAAGACCAGATTTGTTAGAAAAGAGCTGATTATATGAGTCAAACTCATTATCGTCTATCAAAGAAAAAGCCGAAAGGTAAAATCGAAATTGAAAAGCAATGCTTGGATGGTTTTCATGTGACTCCAAAAAACAAAATACCTTATGATGGAATTATGGTGAATGAAATGACGGTCATTCAACCATCTTTCATTGAAAAAGTAGTAAAAAAGAAGATCAAAAGAAAATTAGATTCTTATATGCAATATATTTTATTTATTCTAGAAGATTCTGATAATGATGGAGGAATTGAAGTTGCTTTAAATGATTTAGAAAGATTAAAGGCAACAATCAGAAATAAATATAAAAAATACTTAGATCAAAAGTATTTGGAATTGTTAATGAAAAAGATTAAATTATTAGAACGAGAATTAAAGATTAAACAGTATTATTTTGAACAAGAAACTTTAGAGGAAGAAGAAGTGAAAAAAAGATAAATATTTCTTGCTTTTTCTATATAGATATGTTAAAATTTAATATGTTGACGTGGTCCGACTAATTATTTAGTGACCATAGTTTTAAAAAAAAGGAGCGTGACATTGTGAATAAGTTAGATTTCGTTACAAAATCTCAAATGAGAACTGACTTACCAGAATTCCGTGTAGGAGACACTGTTCGTGTAGATGTTAAAATCAAAGAAACAGACTCTAAAGGAGTAGAAAAAACAAGAATTCAAGCATTTGAAGGAATTGTAATCGCTATTCAAGGAAGCGGAATCAGCAAATCTTTTATTGTACGTAAAGTATCAGGTGGTGTAGGAGTAGAAAGAACTTTCCCAGTACATTCACCAATTATTGATAACGTAACAGTAGTTAGAAAAGGTATGGTTAGAAGAGCAAAACTTCATTACTTACGTGATTCTGCAAAAAGTGCAAGAATTAAAGAAAGAAATTCATAAGGCTTTAAGCCTTATTTTTCTTAAGAAGGGGATTTTATGAAAGAAAAAGTGTTACCTATTTTAAAAGAATTAGTACCATATGTTTTGATTATTTTGACAGTTGTTCTAATCAGAACTTATGTGATTACACCGGTAAGAGTAGATGGAAAATCTATGGAATCTACTTTTCAAGATGGTGATATTTTATTATTAAAGAAATATGATCATGCATTTAAACGTTTTGATGTTTTAGTTTTTAAAAGAAGGAAAAATGTACAACAAGATGGCAAAATAAAAAAAATAGAAGAACGTTTAGTAAAACGAGTCATTGGATTTCCTGGGGAACATATTGCTTATAAAAGCGGAAAACTTTATGTAAATCAAGAAGAAATAGAAGAACCATTTATTGATCAAATAACAAAAGATTTTGATTTAAATGATTTAGGATACGAAACAATTCCAGAAGATTATTACTTTGTAATGGGGGATAATCGTAATAATTCTGCAGATAGTAGACTTTTTGGTTTAGTACCAAAGAAAGATATTGTTGGAACTTCTGATTTTGTAATATTCCCATTTTCAAAATTTGGAAAAATAAAGTCTTATTAGACTTTTTCTTTTTTTATGCTAAAATTATAGTAGGTGGTTTTATGAAAGAAATAAGAGAACAATACTTAAATAATGAAATAAAACTAGAACGATATCAAATTATAGGTATTTGTCTTTATTTACTTGTTTTTTCAGGCGTATTTGGATGGATTTATGAATTTATTTTTTATTATTTTAATAGTGGTATGAAAACATTTTATTGGCAGGGAGGTAACTTTTTACCTTGGATTAATATTTATGCGATTGGTGCTTTTTTAATTTTGATAACGGTTCATAAATTGAAAAAAAATCCGTTTCTGGTTTTTTTTAGTTCAATGTTTGTAACAGGAGTATTAGAATATGTATCTGGTTTTATTATCCACCGTTTTTTTCACACACGTCTTTGGGATTA
>CAMNAC010000014.1 GCA_946530475.1 uncultured Mycoplasmatota bacterium | reverse complement strand
AAAAAAAATGACTAAATAGTCATTTTAAAATCCTCTTTTTCGAATAAATGATGGAATATCAATATCAGATCCTGAATTTGTGGTATCAGTTTCTTCAGGTTCTTCTTTTTTCACTTCTTCTCTTCTTGTATAAGAGTGATATAAAGGTTCACTGTTTTCTTCAAATCCAGTAGCGATTACGGTAACAATAATTTCATCATTTAAATTTTCATTGATAACTGCACCAAAGATGGTATTAATATCTGTATTGGCAGAAGAACGAATTACTTCAGCAGCTTCTTCTACTTCATAAAGTGTTAAATTATTACCACCTGTAACATTGATAATGGCATCTGTTGCGCCACTGATACTTGTTTCCAAAAGTGGACTGGATACAGCTTCTTTTGCGGCTTCGGTAGCTCTATTTTCTCCAACTCCCATACCAATACCAATTAAGGCATTACCACGTTTTTCCATAACGGCTCTTACGTCTGCAAAGTCAAGGTTAATTAAACCTGCAACTGCAATTAAATCAGAAATTGATTGTACTCCACGTCTTAATACGTTATCAACTTCTTTGAAGGAATCTACTAATGGAGTTGTTTTATCGATAATTTCTCTTAAACGATCATTTGGGATTACGATTAAAGTATCCACGTGTTTCTTTAATTCTTCTAACCCATTTAATGCATTTTCCATTCTCTTTTTTCCTTCAAATGAGAAAGGTTTTGTGACAATACCAACTGTTAAAGCACCTAATTGTTGAGCAACATCTGCGATAACTGGTGCGGCACCTGTTCCAGTACCTCCACCCATACCACAGGTGACAAATACCATATCTGCTCCATCTAAAACTGCTTCAATTTCATTTTTAGATTCTAATGCAGCTTCTTTTCCTACATTTGGATTGGCTCCAGCACCAAGTCCATTTGTAAGTTCTGTTCCTAATTGGATTTTGATTGGTGCTTTTGAATTATTTAGTACTTGTAAATCAGTGTTTGCGACAATAAAATCTACGCCTTTTACTCCTGATTCGATCATTCTATTTACAGCGTTATTTCCGCCTCCACCAACTCCAATAACTTTAATTTTGGCTAATTGATCCATTTCTAATCCAAACATAAATATCCTCCTTAATCGTTAAAGAAGTATCCAAATACTTTCCCTAACATTGACTCATCTGATACATTCTTTTTTACTGTTCCTAAATTTTCTTCATCGGTTCTTGTGAACATTGTATAATCTTTTCCCTTTAGTTTTAACTTACTCATAAAGTAAATAATGTTTCCTAAAGCAACCGAATATCGATTATCACGTATTCCCACTAACTTCACACTATCTATTATAACATCTTTTCCAAAAATTTCACTAGCAATTAAGTTAAAATTCAAAAAATTACTTACTCCACCAGTTAACATGATATAGTGAACTGGTTTATTGGTTAAAATTTGAATTTCTTTTTTTGCTAGAGAAAGAATTTCTTCTAATCTAGACATCACGACTTCTGATACTTCATATTGATTGACACGAATCGTTTCTCCATCAGAAGAATCAATTTCATAGTAATCATTTACTTGTGCGTACATCTTATGTGCTAAAGCAAATTTTTCTTTCATTTTTTTTGCAGAACTAGTTGGAACTTTATACATATAAGCTAAATCATTATCAATGTTTTTTCCTCCCATTTGAATAATGGAATTCTTTACTAAGATTCCTTTATTATAAATGGATACGGTTGTTGTTTCAGAACCTACATTGATAATCGCTCCAAGTCCTTCTTCTGTACCTTCTTTTTTGAAAGCATAATAATCATTGATTCCATTTACTGAAATATCTACTACTTCAATTCCTAATCCTTCAATTAATCCTACTACAGAATAAACATTTTTCTTAGGAACTGTTACCAAAACGCCTCTTACAAAAAGGTCTTTTCCAACTAATCCTTTTGGATCTTTGATTCCTTCTTTTTCATCTAAAGTAAAATCAATTGGTAACATGGTAACCATTTCATTATTGGAAAATGATTCTTTTTGGATGGCATTTTGCATCACTTTTACAATTTCATTTCCTGTTACAGTACTATAAGGTTCTCCATTTTCTCCTTTTAGAGAAATACTACCTTGTACCATTTTAAATTCTGCAAAATAACTTGGAATAGAAGCTAATACTTTTCGAATTGAAATTCCTAACATCGATTCGATTTCCTGCAGTGCTTTTCTAAGCGATAAAGCAGCTTCTTCTACATTGACGATTAACCCTTTTTTTATTCCTTTTGACTCTATGGAAGATGCAGCAAGTAAATTTAATTTGTTGTGATATAACTCACAAGTTATTACTTTGATAGAATCAGAACCAATATCAACACTTGTGTAAATATGCTTCAAGCTATCATCTCCTATATTCTCATTATCATTATACTATAAAGTTCCAAAAAAGAAAAGAAAAAAAGAAAAAATAAGTATAAATAAACTTATTTCTTCTACCATCTTTCTAATACTTCAAAAGAATTTCCAGCGTTTAGATATAAAATTCCTCTTTGATTAGGAAACTCTTTCATAATATTTACATAACTATTTAAAGCATCCCATTTTGTTAAAGTTAAATAAACATAATTTCCATCTCTCATAGATAGTAAAAACCTTCCTGTATCGACTTCATCTGGATCGTATTTGATTTCTGAAATTCTTTCCAAAACATCCAAATTGATCTTTGCCATTTTTTTATGAAAATCCGAATAAATTGTATCAGGTACATAATTGATTAAAGTTGGTACTTGGAAATTATCATCTGTTTCTTTTTCATTTTCTAAAACAGTATGTTTGGTACTCTCATAATAATAAAGAGGCCTATTTTCTTCAATTTTTAATGTGATACTACGAAAACCTCTCTTTATATGAACCGATTTAATTAGAGGTTCTTCTTCTAGTTTTTTTTGAATTTTTCCAGAAAAAGTAGATATAAAGGATGGATAATGATCTAAACCAGACTGTTCTAGAATGGTTTGATCGTTTAAATAGTGATTTCCTTCTATATAGATATTCGTAATTGGCATTTTCCATATTCCATAAAAAATAGCAACAAATAAGGACAATCCTAAAACAAATAATCCGATATTTTTAAATTTTAGTCGAAAACGTTTCTGTTTTTTGGGTTTGGAAACTTTTTTAGGTGTAGTCTTTTTCTTTTTCGGTTGTGGCGCATATTTCTTAATTGGCGGTGCCTTTTTTGGTACTACTTTTCTATGACTTTGATACCGTTTCTCCCTTGTTTCCATATTACCCCTCTATTCTACGATTTCTTGTTCTAGTTTTAATTCAATTCCAGTTTCTTTTTTTATTTTCGCTTGAATTTGATGAATCAAATCAATAATATCTTTTGCTTTTGCATCTCCTGTATTAATGATAAAATTGGCATGCTTTTCACTTACTTTTGCACCACCAATGGTTTTTCCTTTCATTCCGTAATCTTCAATTAATTTTCCTGCAAAGTTTCCTTCTGGGTTACGGAACACACTTCCCGCAGATGGATACTCTAGTGGTTGCGATTCTACCCTTCTTTTTTTTCGATCTCTTATGATTTCCATGATTTCTTCTTTATTTCCAGGTTTTAGAAGAATACTTGCTTCTAGGCAAATATATTCTGGATGTTCTTTTAAAAACGAAGTCCTGTAATGAAACGACAATTCGTGATTATATAGCCTTTTAATTTCAAAATCAGGAGTTAAGACTTTAATCGATTCTACTACGTATCCCATATCGCTTTTGTAAGCTCCTGCGTTCATAAAGACTGCTCCACCTACTGTTCCAGGAATCCCTGTCGCAAATTCCAAACCAGATAGTCCTAATCTAGATACTTTTAGAGCAAGTTTTTGAAGAGAATAACCTGCACCAACCGTTACTTTATTGCCTTCTAAATAGAACGTGTCAAATTCATCTAGTTTAATTAAAACTCCATCAAATCCTTCATCTGAAAAAATTAAGTTTGAGCCATTTCCTAATAATTTATATTTGATATGATTCGTTTTTAAGTAACGAATTAATTTCATTAATTCTTTTTCATTATATGGAAAAACAATGCATGGAGCAATTCCACCAACTTTATAAGTCGTGTAATCTTTTAAGGAAGCATCTTCAATTATATTTCCGTATTTTTTTATTTCTTCTATCTTATTTTTCATATTTCATCTCTTTTAGAATTTCATAAATTTTATAAGCACTATCTTCTATATCAAATTCTTCTAATGCGTGTTTCATACTTTGTACTTTTTCTTTATCATTTATGATTTCTTCTATCTTTCTTACAATAATATCTCCTTTTAAATCCTTTTCTTCAATCAAAAGTGCAGCTCCATGTTCGACTAAATCAATCGCATTCTTGTATTGATGATTATTGGGTACATAAGGGCTTGGTACTAAAATGGAAGGAAGTTTTAATGCAATAATTTCACTTAAAGTCGATGCTCCTGCACGTGAAACCATTACATCACTTACTTTCATTACTTTTGTGAGTCCTTCTACATAAGGAACTAAGTGGACATTTTTTGGAAATTTATGACTCTTCATTTCTTCATAAGAATCTTTTCCTGTCACATATAAAATTTCATAAGTTTTATCTTGAAATAATGTCATGGTTTTTGTCAATAACTCATTTACTTTACTAGAACCTAAGGATCCCATTACAATTAATACAAGCTTTTTCTTTGGATCCAATCCAAGTTCTTTTTTATCTATTTTCTTTTGCTTTCTTGCATCACTGCTACAAGGGTTTCCTGTAAAGACTACTTTTTCTTTTGGAAAATCATGCTTACTTGATTCAAAAGAAACTCCTATTTTATCTACAAATTTACTTAAAAATAAGTTTGCTTTTCCTGCAACACTATTTTGCTCATGAATAAAGGTTGGGATACCGCATTTATGAGCTGCATATAAAACAGGACCTGTTACATAACCCCCTACTCCAATTGCGACATCTGGCTGAAATTCTTTGATCCATTTTTTACATTGCCTATATCCTTTCAAAAAGCAAGTAAGAGTTTTTCCATTTTTCCAAATTTGTTTTCTATGAATTCCATATACTTCAATCGTTTTAAATGGAATTCCATATTTTGGAATAATATCTTTTTCCATACGATCATGTGTCCCGATGTATAAGAATTCGCTATCCGGTTCCTGTTCTTTGATTTTATTGATAATAGCTAACGCAGGATAAATATGTCCTCCTGTACCACCAGCACTAATTAAGACTCTCATCATATCACCTAACTTATTATATCATATTCTAAGAAAAAGAAAAAGAAAACAAAATCGTTTTCTTTATTTACAAATTCCTGTTTCTCCCATTTCTTCTTCTACTTTTTGAATGAGTTCTGCTTTCGAAATACCAATCATTTCTTCTTCTAATGCCTTTGTTTGGTATACAGTTAATTGATCATCGTTCCATGCAAAATCGCACTCACTATTGGAACAATAGTCATTACGAAAATCGTCTTCTACTTTGGTATAGTCTTTTTCCGTATCTTCGAACTCTACAACTCCTACCACAGTATCTGTATAAGTTCCTTGTAGGCTTCCATTTAGAAATTCATAAACAAGAGTATCTGACTCTGCATTAAAGAATTCAGAATAAGATTCTCCATTCACTTCACAAGTAACTTGTCCAGTAAAAATAGAATCATCTTGTTTATTAACTACAACAGTTCTTGTTAACATATTTTCATATTCTTTATATTGGATATGATAAGTAATAAGATAAGTTCCTTCTCCTAAATATTCAGCATAAGGAACTGCAATTCCATCTTTGGTAATTTTCGTTGTAATGGTTACTTTTTCTGTGACATCCTTTCCATTTTCAGTTACTACAAGATAAGGGTCAACAAAAGGTTCACCATCCATTAATGCGATTGTTGTTTCTCCTTTTAACACACTTTTCAATTCTGCTTGGTTTGGAAAGAAGGTTAAATAAATGACACCAATAATTGCACAAAGAATTAATAAGAATAGTAACCAAACCAACACAGATTGATGGTTCTTTTCTTTTTTTACTTCACTCTTTTCTGAACCATTTTGTGCGAATACAATTCCTTCATTTTTTAACAAATTTTCAATATATGCTTGAGAAAGCATAATTTTTTGAGAATTTTCTTCTTCCAATGTTTGAATTTCTATTTCTTTTGCAGGAACTATTCCAAAATCATAACTAGTTAATACTGATTTATCAAGTTCAGGTTTTATAAATAATTGAATAATCTTTCGAGTAGTATCTTGAAATTCTTTTTCTGGTTTTTTTAATTTTAATTTTCCATCTTCATTCACAACAGAAGCCAAATAAGCCTCTCCTAAAGTAACATCTTGATAAATCAAAAATGGTTTCTTACTAATGGTAAAATACAATAACGGATTTCTTTCAACTTCCAACCCACTTTTTATAACTTTCATACTATCACCTATTCTAACAGTATCATAATTTATGAAAACTTTCAATCTTTTTTATCAATTGCTTTTAAATAATTAAGTGCTTCTTCAAAAGAAGAAACCGAAACAATTGGAATCTCATAATGATTATCTTCTTTTATTTTTAAAGCTTCTTCATAATTTTCTTTTGGAACAAAGAAATAATCAGCATGCTCTTTGACGGCTCCTTTTAATTTGTATTCCACGCCACCTATTTCTCCAACGGTTCCATCAGACTCAATTGTCCCTGTTCCAACAATCGTTTTTCCATGTGTAATATCTTCTTCAATTAATGCATTATAAATCGCTAAAGACATCATTAACCCACCAGAAGGTCCTGATTCCGTAGAATCAAAACGGAATTTTATATTTGGATTTGCTTCTAAATCCATCTCTTCTGTTAGAAGAACACCAACCACAATTCTACCATCCAATTCATAGACTTCTGCTTGAACTTCTTTCTCTTTTTGATCTCTTAAAACACGGATTTTTAAAATATCACCGAGTTGTGCTCCTTTTACTGCATTATCAAAATCTTCTTTTCCTTGAATTGAAATACCATTTACTTCTAGAATTTGATCTTTTACTTTCAAATCATTTTTTCCATCTTTTGCAATATAGGTTACAAATAATTTTTGATTTTTTATTTGTACTTCCTTTCCAGCATTCTTATAAGCCACTATAATCGCATTATGATTTGCTTCTTTTAATAGTAATTGATTGCGGTAATTATTTTCTTCTATCGTCTCATTTTCTAAAATTATATCTTCTTTTTTTACAATATCCCAATCTTTTTTTAAATTTGCCAGTAATAAAATAGGGAGAGTTCCTTTATATTCTGATACATAAGCCAAATTGAAACTTCCTTTGGATGGATAACCATTAGAAACTTCCATTTTAGAAGAAATATTAATGATTCCACCTGGAGTATCCACATAATAAGGAAACTCATAAGTACACACAAAAATCACAAGAATCAATAACAAAAAAAACTTGTAATTTTCTTTCAAAATTTGAATGATTTTTTCATATAATTTTATCATAGTAGTTTCCTTTCTAATTAAAAATATGGTGATCAAATGAAAAAAGTGTTTTCAAGTTGTTTTCTTATAATTCTTTTAATTATCTTTGCTTTTCAAATCCTCATCCATTCAATTTCAATTCTAGAATCAGTCCGCTTTTCTTTTTCTATTTGGACAAATAATATTTTTCCTTCCTTGTTTCCTTTTCTTATTCTATCCGATTTTTTAATCCACTATGGTTTTGTAGAACTCGTTGGTGAACTATGTAAACCGATTATGAATTTTCTTTTTCGTGTAAAAGGAGAAGGAGCATTTGTTTTTATCATGAGTATTATATCAGGATTCCCTTCTAATGCCAAGTATACTAGACAACTTTATTTAGACGGGATTCTCACAGAAAAAGAAGCCAGTAAATTATTGATGTTTACTCATTTTTCAAATCCTTTATTTATATTAGGAACCATTTCTGCTTTCTTAAATGATAAAAAAATAGGATTGATGATTCTATTATGTCATTATGGAACCAATTTAATCATCGGATTGTTGGTTCGAAATTATGCCCCATGTGAAAAGGAAAAAGAAGAATTTTCTATCAAAAAAGCCATTTTTAAAATGCATGAAAAAAGAATACAAAGCAAAGAATCCTTTGGTCTATTTTTCTATGAAACGATTACACAAAGCATTCAAACGTTACTTTTAATTTTAGGTGTTATTACTGTATTTTTAATTCTTACTACAATTCTTAACCATACAATTCAGTTTTCTCCCCTTTGCCAAAGTATTTTCAATGGTTTACTCGAAATGACACAGGGGTTAAAATATGTCAGTTTATTAGATATTTCCATAAAGAAAAAAGCAGTTTTATCTACTTTTTTACTTTCTTTTGGTGGCCTTAGTGTCCATCTTCAAATGATTAGCATTTTAAGTGACACAAAGATTTCTTATAAGCCATTTTTCTTAGCTAGAATCTTACATGCAATTCTTTCCTCTGTTTTGATTTTTATTGTACTATAACTGTTCTTGTTTTGGTATCAACTGGTTTTTCATCAATAACTAACGTATACGTTATTGTATAAGTTCCTGCACTTGTACCAACTTCCCCAGATACAGTAACTCTAGAATCATTCGAACGTAACTTTCCATTTTGATCTACTACAAAATATCCAGGTTCTTCATAAGTGTCTGTTACGATCATAGAACTAGAACCTTTTAAAAATAAGAAACTACCATCAGAACCATTTAATGTAACGTCTGCGATAGATGTGGTCCTACTATTGAATTGTAAAATGGCATTTACTCCATAATCACCATCTATCAATACATTGTTCACAGGTATCTTAATTTGTAAAAAAGAGTCATACTTATTGACAGGTATTCCTGTTAATGTTGTTACATTTGCATCCAAATCTCCAAACTTACTTCCAGTTACTAGTTTTGTTGTATAGTCCCCATAATGGAATGTATTCTCTTCTTTGTTGATTTTAAGTGTTGCATTAGTATTATCATCAAAGTAGAATAATAAACAATTTTTACCACAATTATTCACCATTTGGACCGTTTTATTTCGAAAATCATTGTAAATAATTTCATTCATAACTGCTTCTTTATTTAGTAAATCAGATTTTACTCCATTTCCTACATAGATTTCTTTTAAAAGAAAAACTACTTGAATTAGAAAATAAACAATTACCAACGTTAAACTAAATGAAACCATTAATTCTACTACTGTAAATCCATTTTTCTTTTTCATACCCTTGTTCATTCCTTCCATTGATATTAATTGTTATGCAGACGGTCCTGTTGGAACCGTATTCGTTTCAGAAGCAGTTATCTCTTCTTCAATTGGAGTATTTGCGGTTGCAGTTGCATGAATTGTTATGCTTCCTGCGAGTGCCTCTTCCTCTCCTACACCAATTGAAGTATGACGAGTTAGAGCACCCCCAGGTGCTAAGGATGAAAATGGGAATTGCTCACCAGTTTCTTCTATTTCTAACACAAGGTCCATGACAGTGAAAGAAGAAGTATTAGTAACAGTTACATCATAATATACCGTTTCACCAGGTGTATACTTGCTTCCATTTTGCGGTGTAGAAGTAACGTCTATTTGTACATCAAGGCTCAAATCATAATATGTTAAGATAGTTTTGGATGCAGAAGCAGTAACCTCTTCTCCACTTTCTGAAGTGCCAGTAGCAGTCACATGAATTGTCGCTCCGCCTTCAACTACGTCCTCTTCTACTATGGTCCAAGAAGTTGGTAAAGTGTACGACTGTCCACTCGGTAGAGATCCTACTCCCCATTCATCACCTGTTTCAGGAATTTCCACCAGAATATTTGATATGGTTTTGGATGAAGGATTCGTAACAATAATATTATACTCCGCCTCTTCATCAAGTGAATATTTGCTTCCATTTTGTGGTGTAGAAGTAACCGCGATTTGAACTACTAAGCCTTCTTGTTCTTGTGGAGTTATATCATTTTTTACCATCTTGATATTTCCAAATTCTCCACTATTTAGTTCTACAATAATACGATATTTTAATAAAGTCCCTTCTTCATCGTTTTCAAGTGAACGAATATATTTTTCAAAGGTAGGTTCTAATTGTAATTCTTTTCTATTCAATGCTTGTGTAATATAGTTTAAATCAGCATCTGTAAATAGCACTTTCTTTACATTCACTTTACTTGTTATAGAATTACAATATTCTTGTAAATTGATTACTGAGCTTGGACAGTTTGTTAAATCTAAAAACTTCAAATGATTGTTTCTGTAATATTCTTCTATTGCATCATAATTATCATTGAAATAAAAAGTTCTTAAATTTTCCGCTGCTAATAAAGCATCTGCCGAATTATAATTGATTACAGTATTATAACTTTGATTAATTCCTCGAAACTGTATAAATAAAAAGAGTAAAACACCAATAACAAGTGTAGAAACGATCAAAGTTTCTGTTAACATAAATCCTTTTTGATTGCTTTTTTTCATAGAATTACCCCTTACTAAAGCCTTTTATTATTTATCTAGTTTCATTCTATCAAGTTTCTATCTTTCTGTCAATTAAGAATTTTTTTGTAAAATCATTCTTCTTTTTATTGAAATTCTCTTCAATCTATTATATAATTAATCTAGAATAAAATGTAATCACAGAATAAAAGGGGATGAATTCGAATGCTAAGAGTCTTTGACTATGAAAGAATACCTGTCGTTGAAATTGTTAACGACATTATGGTAGATGCATCAAAACGTGGAGCGAGTGATATTCACTTTGACCCATTAGAAAAATTCATGAAAATACGTATTCGTATTGATGGAATATTGATTGATTATGCCGAAGTACCAAATGGAATTAAGAAAAATTTGGTAACTCGTATAAAAATTATTTCTGGTATGAATATTACAGAATCACGTTTACCACAAGATGGTGCGATTAAAGCAACCATCAATGGTACAGATCTAGATTTGCGTGTCTCTTGTCTTCCAACAAGCCAAGGTGAAAAGATCGTTATTCGTATCTTAGACTATACCATGAGTTTAACTGGAATTGAACAGTTAGGATTTAGTCAAAAGAATTTTGAAAAAGTAGTTAAAATGATTAATGTACCAAATGGAATCATTTTAGTAACTGGTGCGACTGGTACCGGAAAATCAACTACTGTATATTCGATTCTACAAAGATTAAATAAAGAAGATACCAACATTATTACAGTTGAGGATCCTATCGAAATGGATATTGAAGGAATCAACCAAGTACAAACAAATAGTGAAATTGGTTTAACCTTTGCGACCGCACTTCGTTCTATCTTACGTCAAGACCCAAACATTATAATGATTGGAGAAATTCGTGATAGTGAAACAGCTAAAATTGCGGTTCGTGCGTCAATTACTGGTCACTTAGTTTTATCTACAGTCCATACAAACAACTCATTAAATACCATTGAACGTTTACTTGATATGGAAGTTGAACGTTACTTATTATCAAGTGCTTTAACTGGTATCATTTCACAAAAATTAGCTCGTATGTTATGTCCAAAATGTAAAAAAGAAAGACCAACAAGTGATTATGAAAAAGATTTATTTAATAAAGTCTTAGGAAAACCAATTGATAAAGTTTGGGAAGCAGAAGGATGCGAAGTGTGTGGAAATGGATACCATGGGCGTATTGCTTTACAAGAAGTATTATTGATTAGTCAAGAAATTCGTGATGCAATTAGTAACAATATTCGTAAAGAGGAATTACGTGAATTAGTATATGGATCTTCTGATGTAACCACTCTATTACAAGATGGTCTAGAAAAAGTAGCAGCTGGATATACAACATTTGAAGAAGTATTAAAACTAATTGAACTTGATGATGATGAGACAATGGAAGTGAAAGTGGAAGCAAAAGAAGCAGCTAATAAGACAGAAGTCCTTCAAACAGCAAATTTACAAAAACCAGTTCAAGAAGAAAAACCAAGACCTGCAGGAATTGCAGATATGCTCGCACAACAATCAACCAATGCATAAGTACTTTTATAAGTACTTTTTTTGTGTAAAAAAAAAGAATCAAAACTGATTCTAAGTTAACAAATTTAATATCGTTTGAATATCAAATCTTGAAAAGAACAAGATAAGAGCTCCTATACTTAAAAATGGTCCAAAAGGAATTTCATGATTCTTGGAAGATTTTAAAGAAAGTAACGCAATAGGAAGTCCTATAATGGATCCTAAAAAGATAGATATAATCGCAAGCGGCCAACCAAGTAACGTTCCAAATACAAACATCAACTTGATATCTCCACCTCCCATAGATTCTTTCTTAAATAGGAAGTCTCCTCCAAGCTTTAATAAATACATAATTCCCATTGAAAGAGCTCCATTCCATAAAGAAGTGACAAATGAATTTGCTCCTCTAATAAAGAAGATTTCAATCAATAATAAGATTTCAAATACAATTAAGACTTCATCTGGAATAATCATTGCTTCTATATCACTTACAAATATAATGAGCAATAGAGAAACAAAAGTAAGAGCGATAATTAAATCAAGTGATAATCCAAAAATGTAATAAGATAATGCGAATAGAATACCTGAAGCGCATTCAAATAATGGATGGAAAACAGGTATTTTTTTTCTGCATTTTCTACACTTTCCTCCTTGCACAATATGAGATATTATTGGAATCAATTCAATTGGTGTCAAAAAATGACCGCAATTTGGGCAATGTGAACGAGGACTTACAATGGACTCTCCTCTTGTAAGTCTATCTCCTACTACATTGTAAAAGGAACCAAGGATGGTTCCTAGGATAAAAAACAATATGAGATAATATAATGTCATAAATCCTCCTATACTTGTTGGATTGTATTATACATATTAAACATTGGAATTACAATTGAAAGAATGATAATACCAACAACGACAGTTAGGAAAATAATCAAAACTGGTTCAATAAATGTTTTAATACGGGAAACTTGATTTCTATGTAACTCTTGATAATATTCCGAAACTTTTCTCATCATTTGAGGAAGTTCACCTGTTTTTTCACCAGTTACTAACATTTCATAAGCCGGAATTGGAAATGCCCAATGTCCTTTGAATGCAGTAGAAATTTTATCTCCTTTTGCTAGATTGGTAATCGTATCTAGAATTAACATACGATAGATTTCATTATTCGTTATTTTATTTAAAATGTCCATACTCTCTGTAATAAATACATTGTGTTCTAGTAATGATGCAAATGTTTTTGTAAACATCGTTACTTCATTATAAATAATGATATCTTTTGCAACTGGTATATGCATAAGTGTCCATTGAATAAATGTTTTAATTAATCTTACGTTGCGGTAACAATAAGCAATTAGGAATGCAAATAAAACTACTCCAATTAAGATAAACCAGAAATTTTTCTGTAAAAAGGAACTCATTCCCATAATCCATAGAGTAATTCCAGGGATTTGACTAGCATCCATACTTTCATAAATTGCGACAAATTTTGGTACTACAAACATCATAATAAATACAGTAACACCAACCGCAACAACCATTACGATAGATGGATAAATCATTGCAGTAACCATTTCTTTTCTTGTTTTATCTGTTTCTGTATAATAATTTGCCATATCATCCAAAACTTCAGGAAGGGATCCTGTCATTTCAGCAGTTTTCACCATATTGACTAATAATGATGGAAATACGCTTCCTTGCTTTTCCATAGCAGCACTAAAGTTTTCTCCCATTGTAAGGTCATAAATCATCATTCGAAATACACGATGATAACCCTTTTTCTTGTATTGTCTTTCCAAGATACGAAGCGCTTCTACAAGAGGGATACCTGCTTTAATATAGGTTGATAATTGTGTTAAGAAGAAGATCAAGTCTTTTGGTTTCATCTTGATTCTTCCGCCACCCATTAAACCATGAATTTGCTTTTTAATATCACTTGCTAAACGAATACTATATACTGTATATCCTTCTGCTAATAAATAAGAATGCACC
The DNA here is from genome assembly GCA_946530475.1 of uncultured Mycoplasmatota bacterium. Lineage (GTDB taxonomy): Bacteria > Bacillota_I > Bacilli_A > RF39 > UBA660 > CAMNAC01. The sequence continues at coordinate 5,316 of CAMNAC010000014.1, read as the reverse complement.
TCTACTTTAGAGAATGCTTCAAATGTTTCTTTTACATATTTACCATTTGGATCTCTTGCTTCATATTCGTATAATTGTTTTGTTTCACTCTTTTCAGCATCTTCACCTTCAAAATTCATCAATAATGCATTACGTTCAATATCTGCTTTATTACGTCTGTTTCTTGCCAAATCAGAGTTATGAATTTTATCTTTAATTTTTGCAATTATTTGTCTTGGGAATTCAACAAAAGCAACTAAGAAATCATTGATCTTATCACCGAATGTCTTCTTCTCTAACTTGACATTTTCATTGATATATACATCTCTTTCTTTTCTTCTCTTATTTTCATCCGCTTTTGCTTTTCTAGCAGCAATTGCACGTTCTCTTTCTTGACGTTGAAGTTCTTCCATTTGAGCAGCTCTTTTGGCTAACTCTTCGCTCATTTTTCTTATTTTTTCTTTTCTATGTACAGAATGATTGTGATAAGCGATGAATGGAAGACTTAATGCATAAGTTACATGATGTAGAATTTGATTTGCAAAAATCCCAACCACTACAATTCCTCTAAAACAGTAACCAATCACTTTTGAAACGGATGTAACTACAAAACCAATTATAATATAACTTGTAAAGAACAATCCTAAAGAAAATAGTCGGATTATTTTTAACGGAAATAATAAAATGGATGTTGCACCCTTTAAAATACCTTTGTTCATACTGATTTGCACCTACCCGTTCCCTATTCTTTCATATCTATTATAGCATAATTTTATTATTTGTAAAACATTTTCTAACACTTTCATATAATATTTTAGAAAGGAGTAAGATACATGAATTATGATCCATTTTACTCTTACTATCCCTATTACAATACTTACCCAATCAGCAGGCCAAACTTATTCCAGAATATTTTTGGAAGAATTGGAAAAATTAAATGGAATTCTGTTTTAGATAACACACAAAGGGTTTTAAATATTGCGAATCAAGCAATCCCTATGGTAAAACAGATTACTCCTGTTGTAAGAAATGCGAAAACGATGTTTCAAGTAATGAATGAATTTAAAAAAATTGATTCTGACAAACCAACAAAAAATACTCAACATGAGCCAAAACATCATCCTTCTAATGGGCCTACATTTTTTGCATAAGAAAAACGGGTTAGGTTAACTCGTTTTTATATTGTTCTAATTTTTGTTTGTGAATAGAATAATCTTTTTGATTCTCTTTTAAGGAATCTAATATCTTTTTTTCATTCTGAATTAAAAACAATAAATAATCCTTTTTTTCTTCTAGTCTTTTTTTTCGAATCATAGGCCCGATTTCATAATCAAGCTTATCATAAGAAACGATTCCTTTTTTACAGGAGAGAATGATATTAAAAATATTCTTTTCTTTTACAATTTCTTCTTTTTCCATATAGTATCCAATTTGAACTAGATACCTTCTTAATTCTTCTAAATGATTGTTTGACTGTAAAATGATTTGATTGGGAAGTATTTTTGATTCTTTCAAAATATGAAGAATCGTAGAAGTTCCCATTCCAGAGATCACTAAAGTAGAATCTTCTGTCATAGGAATATTCTTTGTTCCATCTGTTTGATATACTTGAATTTCGTTTTCCAAACCATATTTTTGGATATTGGAACATGCAATCTTACAAGCATTACGATTACAATCAGATGCAATACAAGTGAGATGCTTTTCTTTCACACAATAGATATCAAGAAGCGCATGATCACATCCAACATCTACTAAAGTAGGTTCTTCAATTAAATCTGCAATTGTTTTTAAACGTTTGCTAATTCTCATTAATCCCCCATGTAATCTTTTAATTTTCTAGAACGAGATGGATGACGTAATTTACGAAGTGCTTTTGCTTCAATTTGACGAATACGTTCACGTGTTACTCCAAACATCTGCCCTACTTCTTCTAAGGTACGACTTTTTCCATCTTCTAATCCAAATCGAAGACGAATTACTTTTTCTTCTCTTTCCGTTAAGGTTAACAATACATCGGCAATTTCATCTTTTAACATTTCATTGGTTGCATATTCTTCAGGACTCATATTTGTTTCATCAGGCACAAAATCTCCTAAATGAGAGTCCTCTTCTTCTCCGATTGGGGTCTCTAAACTGACTGGATCTTGACTAATTTTATAGATTTCTCTGATCTTTTCAACAGACATATTCATTTTTTTAGCAAGTTCTTCTTCAGTTGGCTCACGATTTAATTCAAGTGTCAATTGTCTTTGAATACGTGCAAGTTTATTAATTGTTTCTACCATATGAACAGGAACACGAATGGTTCTTGCTTGATCTGCTATTGCTCTTGTAATTGCTTGACGAATCCACCAAGTAGCATAAGTAGAAAATTTATACCCTTTACTAACATCAAATTTTTCAACAGCTTTCATTAATCCAATATTTCCTTCTTGAATTAAATCCAAAAATAACATTCCTCTTCCAACATATCTTTTCGCAATGCTTACCACAAGACGTAAATTTGCTTCTGCTAGAGTTGTTTTAGCCATTTCATCTCCTGCAGCAATTCGATCAGCAAGTTCTAATTCTTCCCCCATGGTTAATAACTTGATTTGCCCAATTTCTTTTAAATACATACGAACTGGATCATTGATCGTCAAATCTTTTGTTAGCGCATTATCATCTAGAATTAATGCATTTCCTGAATCATCTTCTCCACCCTCATCTGCACTTACTACTGCAATATGTTGCTCTGTTAAGGAGGTATAAAGTTCATCTAAGCTATCTGCATCTAATTCTAATCCTTTTAAAGATTCTGCCAACTCTTCATACGTAATGAATCCTTTTTCTTTTCCTTTTTTAACAAGCTCTTTTTTACGCTCTTCAAATCCTTTAATTTCATTTATCATATTCTTCTCTCCTTTTTTTCAAATTCCATTCTACTATTTTTTGCGCAAACGTTACTTTTTCTTTTTGATTATCCGTTTGTTTCATTTTTTCTTGTAACCTTTGAATTTCTGCATCAATATTTTGTTCTTTTAAAGTGTGAATATAATCTTCTATTTCTTCTTTTTCAAATTGTTCTTTTAAAGAAAGAGCATTTAATTCTTTCAATACAGAAAGACTTGCTTCATCCCCTTCAATAAAACTGATAAAATCTGCCACATCAATGCTTTCATTTTCCCTGTAATAGGCACTGATTAATCTTCCAAATAAGCGATATTTTTCAGTTGGAAAATAAACTCCAGATTCCTGGTACATTTGAATTACTTTTACATCACGAAGCATGTAGAATAATAAATAAGTTTCTGCAAGTTCATATTTGTTCTTTGAAACTTTCTTTTCTTTCTTTTTCGGTTCCACTTTCTTTTTTGGAAGTTGTTTTAGTCTTTCTTTCAAAAAATCAATTTCCAAATGTGATTCTTCACTAATCTTTTTTAAACTAATTTCTCTTAGTACATCATCTTCTATTTTTGATAATTCTAAAATGGAATGATTTACATAATTAGCAAGATCTACACTACTGGTTAAATCCATATTCTTTTTTAGATAAGATAATTTGAAATCCATAATATTAATCGGATTTTGAATTTTTTCTAAAAATCTCTCTTTTCCATACTTTTGAATATATTCATCAGGGTCTAGATTTTCTTCTAACCGAATTACTTTAGGAGTAATCCCTAATTCCAATAGCTCATTTCCACAAGAGTAAGTCGCTTTTGCTCCTGCTTCATCTCCATCAAAACAAAGAATAATGTTTTTTGCCATTCGTTTTATTAAATTGGCTTGATTTTTGGTTACTGCTGTTCCCATCATCGCTACTACATTGTGAATTCCAATTGTAGAAGCTCTTATTACATCCATAAAACCTTCCATGATAAGAATGGTATTTTCATTTCTTGCGGAATCTTTTGCCCTATGATAATTATAGATTAAATCACCTTTGTGAAAAATCTCTGTTTCCATTGTATTAATATATTTTGATTCTTTCTCTCCATGAAATACGCGTCCACTAAATCCAACAATGTTTCCATTTAAATCCCATAGTGGAAACATGATACGATTTTTATAAATATCATGAAGTCCATATTCGTTTTTTGCAATTAACCCACTTCGAATTAGATCTTTATTCGAATATTTTTTTTCTAATAATAAATTTGTTAAAACGTTATTATCATTTGGAGATAATCCGATTCCGAATTCTTTGATAACAGACGCATCTATTTTTCTTTTTTCCAAATACTCTTTTGCTTCTTTTCCCATACTTGTATGAATATGATTCTGATAGTATTTTGAAGCAAAATCATATATTTCGTATAGGACTTCTAAATTTTTATTCTGCGTTTTCGTAGGAATTCCTACTTGAATTGGGATTCCTGCTAGATCTGCAACTTTTTTAATTGCTTCCAAAAAGGTTATATGTTCATAATCCATTAAAAAAGTGAATACATTTCCAGTAGCTCCACAAGAAAAGCATTTGTAAATTTGCCTATCTTTTGAAACACTCATACTAGGTGAATGATCATCATGAAAAGGACAAACTCCAAAGTAATTTTTTCCTCTTTGCGTAAGTGGTAAATAGGTGCTTATAACGTCAACAATATTGACGCTACTACGGATATGATTGATTTCTTCAGTGTTTAACATGGCCATATCTCAACACCCCCACATTATATAATATACGACAAAAAAACTTGATATCCTTTTTTTATATGCAAAAAAGTTACTTTTTTTCTAAAAAAAAGAATAATTTTTTCGTTTTCTGCTGCTATTTTAGTCTATTTTTTAAAAAAAGTCAAAAAAAAAGGAGCCTAAGCTCCTATCTATTTGGAAACGCTACACGGTAGCGTCTACGAAAACGATGTCCCGTTATTTTTCTCTTTACAATTATAATATATGCAAAAAAGAAAAAACTATACAAAAAAAATGCCAAAAGGCATTATTTTGTTTTACTTTCTGTTTCTTCAAATTCCGGTGCAGCAAAACTCAATTCAGGGTATTGTGTAATAATATCTTGAATTGAATTCGAATACTTTGACAATTCGCTAATTACAGAAACAATTTCTCTTTCTATTTTTTCTTTTTTCTTTTGATTTTTTTCATTTTTTTCTTTTAGCCTATCAATTTCAGAATTACTATACTGATCTTTCCAAGCAGTCCCACTTAAATTATAAAGTGAAATCGCATTTCTTTTTTTGATTAACAAATCTAATTTTGCTTTTAAAAAACGTTCTTTCATCGAATCACCTGTATATAGTATATCATGTTTGTTAAACAGATCATATATTTATTTCATTAATAATGACTCCAACTTAATTTGGCAGACAGTGTCTGCCATTTTTTAGCAACTTT
>CAMNAC010000013.1 GCA_946530475.1 uncultured Mycoplasmatota bacterium | reverse complement strand
CTTAGTAGAAGCAGAAGAAAGTACAAAACCTGAATACAAGTTTTTTCTTCAAGAGGTATTTGAAAAATACTTTTAAAAACTATGTTTAATGGTGTTTTTTCGAAGTATAAAAGAAAAGATTTTAAGATAAAGAATTCTTTTCTTTTTTTTGGTTTCTTGGTATAATGTTTTAGAAAGAAAGTGATACTATGAAAAAGGGTAGTACTATGAAGAAAAGTAGTTTTATAGGTGGAGCCTTTGTAGCCACATTTGGGATTGTAGCAAGTAAGATATTAGGGTTATTATATGTGGTTCCTTTTCATCAAATAATTGGAGAAAAAGGCGGAGCACTATATTCTTATGCTTATAGTTTATATAATTTGTTCTTATCAATTTCAACAATCGGATTACCGTTGGCAGTTAGTAAATTAGTAAGTGAATACAACGCTTTGGGATATTATAATTCCAAAGAAAAAGCATATAAAATTGCGATGAAAGTAATCTCTGTTATGTCGGTAGTAGCCTTCTTATTACTCTTTATTTTTGCGCCATTTTTAGCAAAGGCAATTATGGGAGATATCACAGGTGGAAATACGATTGAAGATATTACTTTTGTTGTTCGTATTTGTTCTTTAGCGATCGTATTTGTAGCTGCACTTTGTGTAGTAAGAGGTTACTTACAAGGACATAAGTATATCACGGTAACATCAATTAGTCAGGTAGTAGAACAATTTGTAAGAGTTGCAGTCCTTCTTGGAGGAAGTTATGCAGCGATTTATATTTTTCATTTAACTATAAAAGATGCAGTAGGAGTGGCCGTATTTGGAGCCTGCGCTGGAGCCATTGCGGCTTTAGCTTACCTTCTTTATAAAATGAAACAGTCTAAAGAATTAAAACCAAAAGAATATGAAATGAGTGAAGCAGAAAAGAAGTTAACGGATAAGCAAATATTAAAACGCTTATTAACTTATTCTTTACCATTTGTATTTATTAGTTTTATTACATCATCTTATGATTTAGTAGACACTTTAACAGTTGTAAAAACACTCGTAAATACAGCGGGATATAGTGCCTCAGCAGCAGAAGCGGTAATGAGTGCGATGACAACTTGGGGAGGAAAGTTAACCATTATAGTTACTTCTGTAGCAAGTGGTGTGACAGTTAGTTTAATACCAAATATTTCTTCTTCTTTTGTAAAAAAAGATATGAAGGATGTAGAACATAAAATCAATAAAGCATTTCAAATGGTTTTATATACGACAATTCCTATGGCTACAGGACTCAGTTTATTAGCAATTCCTGTTTGGAATGTATTTTACGGACCTACAGAGTATGGAGCAAGTGTCTTTGAATTTACTGTATACTTAGCTATATTTGCAAGTATGGGTATGAACTCAACGATTATCATGCAATCATTAAATGAATATAAAATGGTTTTTATTTCCTTATTTGTTGGTTTTGTATGGAATGCAATTATGAATGTACCAATGATGAAACTGTGTTATCATATAGGACTTCCAACTTATTATGGAGCAAGTATTGCGTCCATGATAGGTTATGTCTTATCCATTGGACTTTGTTTGTGGCATATTAACAAAAAATATCATATTAACTATAAAGAAACTTTAAAATATTTTTTCCACATTTTGTTCGCAAATATTATGATGACATTAACAATTCTATTATTCAGTAATATTTTACCAATTACAGTTACAGGATTTATGCCATCCATTGGAATTATTGCTTTCTATACGATTTTAGGCGCAATTGTTTTCTTAGGAATTACACATTATGATAAAACGATTGATGGAGTGTTTGGAGAAGTTTATATCAAAAACTTATTAAAAAAAGTACCAGTAATAAAAAAACTTGTAAAATAGGTGATGAAATGGAACTAAAAATAATAGAAGAATCTGTTTTCGAACAGTTTGTAAACAATCATCCTTATGGAACTTTTTTACAGTCTCTTGAAGAAAAAAAGGTAAAAGAATGGAATGGAGAAAAGTGTTATTTATTAGGTCTTTATCAGAAAAAAGAACTAGTAGGTGTTACTATGCTAATTGAAATTCCAGCACGTTTTCATAAGAATATTTACTATGCTCCAAGAGGATTTGTAACCGATTATCAAAACAAAGAATATGTGGAATCTTTTACCAAAGAATTATATCAGTTTGCAAAATCAAATAATGGACTAGAGTTTATTATAGATCCATATATCATTTATCAAATTTATGATAAAGAGGAAAAGGTAATAGAACATCATGAAGAAATGATTACTTATTTGAAAAAACTAGGATATCATCATTTTGGGTTTAATCAAAACTTTGAAACTTCCCAAGTGAGATTTATGTACAGAATTCCCGTTTATGAAACCCTAGAAGAAATGGTTTCTACATTCTCAAAATCCACTCGAAAAAGAATAGAAGAAGTTCACCAAAAAGGAGTAAAGGTAAGAGTCGCTACGAAAAAGGATTTACCTTTAGTAGTAGAATTATTAAAAGCAAGCGCTGAAAACAAGCATTTTGAATATCGAAGTTTGGAATATTATCAAACAATGATGGATTCCTTTAAAAAGCAGTTGACAATTTATATTGCTTCTATTCAATTTGATGATTATTTGAAAGAAACAAAGAATTTATTAGAAGAAACAAATAAAGAATATGATAAATTAGAAGAAGAAATGAGCAAAGTAAATGTAGGAAGTAAACTTTTAAAAAAGAAAGAATTACTTTTAAATCATAGGAAAAAATACGAAGAAGAAATAAAACAGATTCAAGAATATCAAAAACAGTACGGAAAAGAGAAAGCTATAGGGACGCTTGTATCTATGAGAAGTCATAATGAGTATATTACATTATCAAGTGGAATGCTTTCTGAATTTCGTGAATTCAATCCGAAATATGCGATGTATGAAGCCCATATGAAAGACGCAGTGAAAGAAAAATTTGAATATGTCAATTTCTACGGTATATCTGGGAACTTAGATCCTAAAAGTGAATTATATGGGATTTATGGTTTAAAAAAAGGATATAACGGAAACATTGTAGAACTAATTGGAGAATTTTCTTACCCAGTTAGTAAACTTTATACTCCATATCATACATTACTAAAACTAAAAGATAAAATAAAGTGATAAACAAGTCTCCTATCAATATAATTTGATAGGAGGTTTTTTATGCACTTTTTTTTCATATTTCTTATTGCGATAAGTCTTTCCATGGATGCGTTTTCTTTATCTTTAGCTTATGGTACTTTGTCTTTTTCTAAAAAAGAAAAACAAACGTTAACATTAATAGTTGGATTATTTCATTTCTTTATGCCATTATTAGGTCACTTTTTAGGCGATTTGTTATTTTCTTTCTTTCCAATAAAACCAAATTACATTATCTGTATTTCGTTAGTAATGATTGGAATACAAATGATTTTTGATCAAAAAAAAGAAGAAATTAAAAAACTATCTATTTTTGAACAACTCATTTTTGGATTCGCAGTTTCCCTAGATAGTTTTTCCATTGGAATTGGACTAATCTCTCTTACAAAACACATTTTTCTTTCCTCCATTCTCTTTTGTATATGCAGTGCTTTTTTTACCTATCTTGGGTTATGCTTAGGGGAAAAGGCTTATGAAAGATTGGGAAGAGTTTCTGTTTTCATTGGGGGTATTGTATTAATTATCATAGGGGCCCTTTCATTTTTTTAATTCGACTTTTCTTTTTTTGAATTTGAAGTATAATAAAAATGGTGAAGAATATGTTTCAAATGATAAATAGTATTGTATGGGCAATTGCATCAGCCTTTTTATTAAGTTCTAGTATTTATTTCAGTATCAAATTAAAGTTCTTACAATTTCGTTTTCCAACTATGTTAAAATCCTTGTTTTCAAAAGAAAAAAGTAAAATATCTCCTTTTCAAACTTTGATGATGGTATTAGCTGCGAGAATTGGTGTAGGGAGTCTTGCTGGAGTAGCTCTAGCAATCTATATTGGAGGAGTAGGAACTATTTTTTGGATGTGGGTGATTGCCTTTTTTTCAGCTATTAACTGTTATGCAGAAAGTGTACTTGGGGTAACCTATCAAGAAAAAGATGGGGACGTTTACAAAGGTGGACCTTCTTATTACATGAAAAATGGACTTGGATATAAAAGATTAGGAGGAATTTATGCTTCCCTTGTTATTTTAAGTTACATTGGTGGTTTTATAGGAATTCAGTCAAATACAATTGTGAAGTCTTTTCAAGAAGTTCAATCAATTCCTTCTGTTTTCATTGGGGGCGTTTTAGTCCTATTAAGTGCATTGATTATCTTTGGAGGAGTAAAGAAAATTGCAGAAGCAACAAGTAAGATAGTTCCTTTTATGACAATTATTTTTTTAGGATTATCAATTGTTGTTTTATTTGGAAATATGAGTCAAATTCCAAGAATTCTATCTGACGTATTAAAAGAAGCTTTTGCTTTGAAACCATTTTTTTCTGGTTTTATTCCAATGGTCTTGATTGGAATGCAAAGAGGATTATTCTCTTCTGAAGCAGGCCTTGGAACGGGTAGTATTGCATCTTCTGTAGCTAGTGTTAAAAAGCCTAGTAAACAGGGTTATATTCAAATGATTGGCGTTTATGTAACCGTTTTACTTATCTGTAGTGCGACAGCTATTATCATTTTGACTTCTCCTTACCAAGAATTAAACTTAGTGGATTTAAATGGCATTGAAATAACAAGTTTTGCGTTTTCCTATCACTTTGGCACCTTAGGAAATTGGTTTGTTATGATTAGTATTTTATTCTTTGCTTTTTCTACTATTTTAACAGGATACTATTATGTGGAATCTTCCGTTAAGTATTTTATGAAAAAAGATAATCCTAAGATTATCATTCTATTTAAGATTCTAACTTTAGTAATTGTTTTATGGGGGTCTTTGACATCTTCTAATATTATTTGGAATCTAATTGATTTCTTTGTAGCTTTACTCGCAATTGTGAATACCTATGCCTTAATGAAACTTAGAAAAGTTGTAATCGAAGAATCAAAAGAATTGTGATACAATAGTGTTGTTTGGAGTTGGTACCATGATTAATAAGAAATGGGACATTGTTTTACAGGATGAAATGAAAAAAGATTATTTCCGTAAACTAGGAACTTTTGTAAAACAAGAATATAAACATAAAATTTGTTATCCAAAATATGAAAATGTATTTAATGCTTTGCGATATACAGATTATGATGAAGTAAAAGTAGTCATTTTAGGTCAAGATCCCTATCATGGTGAAAATGAAGCTCATGGTCTTTCTTTTTCTGTATTGGATGGAGTAAAAAGACCGCCCTCTTTACAGAATATCTATAAAGAATTAGAAGATGACTTACATATTCACCGTACGCATAATAATTTAAGCGATTGGGCAAAACAAGGAGTTTTACTTTTAAACTCTATTATGAGCGTGGAAAAAGATAAACCATTATCTCATAAAGATAGAGGTTGGGAAGTGTTTACGGATTCGATTATTCAAAAATTAAATGAAAGAAAAAAACCAATTGTTTTTGTGCTTTGGGGAAGTTATTCAAGAAGCAAAAAACAATTAATTACAAATTCATGGCATCATATTGTAGAAAGTGCGCATCCTTCTCCCTTAAGTGCGTATAGAGGTTTTTTTGGAAGTAGACCATTTTCTAAAATTAATGATTATCTAAAAAAAGATGGAATGGCTCCAATTGAATGGGGTGATCATAATGAATGATGTTTTAAAATTTTATAAAGAAAATATGAAAGAAAATCAAACTGTCATTGCGGCAATTTCAGGTGGTCCTGATTCGATGGCATTGCTACATAGTTTACTAGAGTATCATGATTTAAAAATCGTAGTTGCGCATGTAAATCATAAAATGAGAGTGGAATCTGAAAAGGAAGAGCATGATTTAAAAGAGTATTGTAAAAAACATCATGTCATTTTTGAATGTATGCATTTAAAGAAAAAGGATAAAGAAAACTTTCAAATGTATGCAAGAGAAGAAAGAATCCGTTTTTTTGAATCGCTAGCGAAAAAGTACCAAACCCCTTATATTTTAACCGCTCATCATGCAGATGATTTAATGGAAACAATTTTAATGAGAATGGTAAGAGGTTCTTCTTTAAAAGGATATTCTGGTTTTTCTAAAATTACAAATAAAGGAGACTATATTTATATGAAACCTTTGATTGAATATACCAAAGAAGAATTACTGAACTATGTAAAAGAAAACCATATTCCTTATGCAGTGGATCAATCCAATCAAAAAGATACCTATACAAGGAATCGATATCGAAAACAAGTATTACCATTCTTAAAAGAGGAAAATCCAAATGTGCATCATAAGTTTTATCAATTTCATCAAGAACTAGAAGAATGTGACTCTTATTTTGAAGATCTATTAGCAAACAAAGATTTTCATAAAATTTCAATTAAAGAGTTTCAAAAAGAGCATCCTTATATGCAAAAAAGATGGATTCAAAAATATTTAGAAGAATATTATCAAGAAAAAATTTATAAACTTGATCATACACATATCAATCTATTAAGGTCTTTTCTTTTAAATGGGAAAACAAATACTTATCTAGTACTACCAGGTAAGATTAAAGCCGTTAAAACATATGATTCTTTTTATCTAACGAATAGTAAGAAGGAAGATTACTGTATGGAACTACAAGAAAAAAATAAGATTCCAAATACAGAAGATACGATTCAAATTGTAAAAAAATGTGAAGTTGACAATAATTATATCTGCAGATTATCTTTCAATAATATTACCCTCCCTATTTTCATTCGAAATCGAAAAGTTGGAGATCGAATGGAAGTAAAAGGATTAAATGGAACAAAATCAGTGAGTGACATTTTTACAAATTCAAAAGTTCCACTTTTAAAGAGAGATACCTATCCTATTTTGGTAGATAGCAAGGATCAAGTATTGTGGATTCCAGGTCTTAAAAAAAGTAAATTTGATAAAACAAAAACAGAAAAGTATGATATAATACTAAAGTATGAACCGAAAGGAGTGTCTTATGAATAAAAGAACAGCAAAAAAAAGTGCATACTCTTATGTTGTATTAATTTTATTCTTAATTGGAGTTGCTTATTTTTTTAATATTTTAAATAAAAAAGTAAATGTACTTTCGTATGATCAATTCTTAGCGAATGCTGAAAAAATACAAACAGTAAAAATAACTCCAAAGAGTGGAGCAAATGTATATGAGATAACAGGTAAAATGGAAGGATATAACGAAAATGAAAGTTTCTTTCTTCGTGTACCACTTTCAGAAACTGTTTTACAAGATATTGTAACATTAGAAAAAGAACATCATTTTGAAATGAATACATCTGCTGATCCAGATTCTGGTTTCTTCCTAATCTTTTTAGTAAATGTACTTCCAATGGTAATCTTGATAGGAGGAGCATTCTTCTTCTTAACTAGAACTATGGGAAGCAATAAGCAATCAATGGATTTTGGAAAAAGTAGAGCTCGTCTAAGCGAAGACAGCAAACGTGTAACATTTAAAGATGTTGCTGGATTAGATGAAGAAAAAGAAGAAGTATCGGAATTAATTGATTTCTTAAAAAATCCAAAAAAATTCCAAAGACTTGGAGCACGTATTCCAAAAGGTGTTTTATTAATGGGGCCTCCTGGTACAGGTAAAACCTTACTTGCAAGAGCGGTTGCTGGTGAAGCACATGTTCCATTTTATTACATTAGTGGTTCTGACTTCGTAGAACTTTTTGTCGGAGTTGGAGCAAGTCGTGTTCGTGATATGTTTAAACAAGCAAAACATAACGCACCATGTTTAATTTTCATCGATGAAATTGATGCGGTTGGTCGTCAACGTGGAACTGGACTCGGTGGAGGACATGATGAAAGAGAACAAACTTTAAACCAGTTATTAACAGAAATGGATGGATTTGGAGCAAATGAAGGAATTATCATTATAGCTGCGACAAACCGTCCTGATGTATTAGACCCTGCTTTATTACGTCCTGGAAGATTTGATAGACAAGTGACTGTTAATATGCCAGATGTAAAAGGAAGAGAAGAAATCTTAGCTGTTCATGCAAGAAACAAGATTTTTGCAAAAGGAATTACTTTAAAAAATATCGCAAAAAGAACAGTTGGATTTAGTGGAGCTGATTTGGAAAACTTGTTAAATGAAGCTGCACTTTTAGCGGTACGTCGTGATAAGAATGCAATTGGAAATGCTGAATTAGATGAAGCTCAAGATAGAGTTTTAATGGGGCCTGCTAAAAAGTCTCATCAATATACAGAAAAAGAAAAGAGAACAGTTGCATATCATGAAGCTGGACATGCAGTCATTGGTATTAAATTAGAAGGCGCTAATGAGGTCCAAAAAGTAACTATTATTCCACGTGGAAACGCTGGAGGTTATAATTTAATGCTTCCAAGAGAAGAAACTTATCTTTCTACTAAAAAAGAACTTTTAGAAAGTATCAGTGGTCTTCTTGGTGGACGTGTTGCAGAAGAAATTGTATTTGGTGAAATAACAACAGGAGCTCATAATGATTTTCAAAAAGCTACTAAAATTGCTCGTGCAATGGTAACAGAATATGGAATGAGTTCTCTTGGACCTATGCAATTAGAGACTCAGTCTGAAGGTAGTGTTTTCTTAGGAAGAGATTACAATAAGAGTCGTAACTTCTCAGGTCAAGTTGCTTATGAAATTGACCAAGAAATGAGAAGTATTATCGATGAGTGTTATCAAATGGCTACTAAGATCATTTCTGAAAATAGAGATTTACTTGACTTAATCGCAAAAACTTTATTAGAATATGAAACGATTACGAAAGAACAAATTGATTACTTAGTAAAACATGGTCATATGCCAGATGAAGAAGAGGATGTAGATGTAGATTCTATCAAAGATGCTTCTTTAGAAGATTTGAGTGTGAAAGAACTAAAAGAACTAGCAAAAGAAAAAGACATCAAAGGAAGTTCTAAAATGACCAAAGAAGAATTAATTGATCATTTGAAAGAAGAAGAGTAATTCTTCTTTTTTTATGTTATAATGTTGATATGGTAGGAGAGTGTCTTTATGAATGAAAAACAAAATATAGTAGAAGAAAAAAATAATGAAAGTATTGAACCACAGGTAGTGCCAGAACAAAATGAGACTTTGTCAGAAAAAGGGAAAAAGAAGGGGTCCTTTTTGAAAAAAGGATTCACTATAATGATATTTATCATTCTATTAATTGGAGGTCTTATTCTTTTTTATCCAAAATACAAAGAATCTATGGATCAATCATCATTTTCAAAAAAGGTAAATAAAATAATGAAAGAAGCTTTAGATTATTCTAATTCAGAAGCTTCTAAAGAATCCAAAACTTTTAAATCTGTTGGGATTGATTTAAAAGATGATGTGATTGATGCTAAAAACATGAAAGCTGGATACATTGTTGTAACAGAAGAAGGAACAGTTGCTTTTGAAATGACAGATGGAAAGTATTGTGCAAAAAAGGATACCAATAGTGAAAAAATTACAATTAAAAATTTAGGAAAAGAACTATGCGATGGAAGTGATTTGGTTAAGAAAGAAGAAAAGGAAGTGGAAATTGAGGAAGATAATCCATTTCGTAAGACAATTATAAATGTTTTTTCCACTCTTCAAGCCAAATATGATGTAAATTCTAATCATTACGAAGGAGAAGAATTCGATCTAACAAATGGAAAAATAAGTTATGAAGGAAAAAAATTAACAGCAGGTTACGCGGTCATAACCCCAGTTGGTCAAATTGCTTTTGAGATGACAGATGGAGAATATTGTGCGATTAAAGAGTTAGATAATGAAAAGATTAAATATAGGAAAAAAACAGAAAATGAAGCATGTGATGGAAGCAGCCTGAAAGGGTCTTTAATGAATTGGTCTATTCCAAAGGACGCAAAAAGAAATGGAGACACGTATTATTTAAATTGCTTTATGAATGAAGAAGGAAAGTCATGTATGTGGGAAAAACAGAAAGTATCTAATGTACAAGACACTTATACCTGTTTATTGAAAGACTGTGAATTATATGAATATGATCCTATAACAAAGCAGTCTGTCATTCGTGAAGGAACAAATTATTATCTATATTATCATCAGACAAAGGAAGAAAAGATTTTGGATATTGATAATACTGAAATAAACCAAGTTCGTTTTATAACCTATGAAGGAAAAAACTACGGATTATCAATAGGATCTAGTAAAACAGGATATGCAGTTTATAGTATTGAGGGGGACAAAATGTTAACAGATTATATTTTCCCTGGTACTGTTAGTGTAAATCGTTATAAAGGAGAAATTGTTTATACTGCATTAACTTATAATAAATCAAACGGAGCCTCTGTTCCTACCTTACATGTTTTTGACTTTCATACAAAAAATGAAATTAAAACTGTAGTTGGCTTAGGGAAATATAATGTTTACCAAAATGAGGGGAATTCTCTATATATAGGAGGTTTTCCAGGTAGAGCAGATGTATATTCCTATCGAGTATTAGATGATGAGTTAAATTCTACTTCATCTATTTACTCTGACTTTGGCGCAAATTCAGATTCTACAATTACTTTATATGAAGGAAACTCCAAACAATTTAAAGTAATAAACTGTCAACAACAAACAGTTTATACAAGTAAAGAATATGAAGAAGTGTATGGAGTTTTCAAAGATTATGTATTAGTACGAGATAATAATTCTTTAAAACTAATTGATAATCGTGGAAAAGAAATCGCTAATTTCCTTGAATTAGCAAACAATTATGTGGTTGATTTTATAAATTCAGGATGGAGTGAAGAAAACAGGAAATATGGAATTTATATTTTGGTATATGATGAAAGTGTATCACCAGACAAAAAAGGAAGTATATTAAAATATTATTATATTCCAGCGACAAAAGAAAAAGGAATGATTAAAACAATCAGTATAGGAATCTAATTGTTAAAAAGGATATTTATAAAGAAATCAATTGTTTGATTTCTTTTTTTTAGAAACATTCCGAAATTTTCGGAATGTTCTTTTTTTGAGTCATAAATTATGGTATACTAGATATGCATTGTTAAATGAAAATGAATGGACTTATGTGTCTATTTTTGATACAATATTTTTAATTAGAAGACGGTGATAGTATGGGTAAAATAATTGCTTTAGTAAATCAAAAAGGTGGAGTTGGAAAAACAACTACTAGTATTAATCTGGCTGCTTCTTTAGGGGTATTAAAAAAGAGGGTTTTACTCATTGATTTGGATCCACAGGGAAATAGTACAACAGGAGTTGGAATTAATAAGGCAGATATTAACCATAGCGTATATGATTTGCTTTTGGATTTTGCAAGATTAGAAGATGTTGTAATCAAAACAAAATTTAAAAATCTATATTTAATTCCTGCAACCATTAATTTAGCAGGTGCGGATATTGAGCTTTTAGAAAAAAGTAAAATGGAACCAGGTTTTTCTAAAAATGAACAACTAAAAAAATATTTAACTCCTGCTAAAGAAGAATTTGATTACATTTTAATTGATTGCCCACCTTCTTTAGGATTGCTTACCATGAATGCATTAACTTGTGCAGATTCTGTAATCATTCCACTTCAATGTGAATTCTTCGCATTAGAAGGAATTATGCAATTATTAAGCACCATTCGTTTAACACAAAAAAGTCTAAATCCATCATTAGGAATTGAAGGAGTATTACTCACTATGTTAGATTCTCGTACGAATTTAGGATTAGAAGTAGTAGAAGATGCAAAGAGTTATTTTAAAGAAAAAGTATATGATACCATCATTCCAAGACTTGTAAAATTATCAGAAGCACCAAGTCATGGGAAACCAATTTTAGCATATGAACCTCAAAGTAGAGGAACAGAAGCCTATTTAAATTTAGCAAAGGAAGTGATTGAGAGAAATGGAAACTAAAAAAAGAGCACTTGGTAGAGGTTTAGAATCTCTATTCAATGATGAAAACTTAGATTTAGAACAAATGGAAAAGCAAATTTATGAAACAGCATCGAATGAAGAAATCATGGAATTACCAATTGAAGAATTACGTGCAAATCCATATCAACCAAGAAAAATCTTTGATGATGAGTCTTTACAAGAATTATCAGAGTCCATTAAAGAACATGGGGTCTTTCAACCAATCATAGTAAAAAAGAGTGTGAAAGGTTACGAAATAATTGCTGGAGAAAGAAGAGTTCGTGCAAGTAAACTTGCTGGAAGAAAAACAGTACCTGCAATTATTCGTGCTTTTACAGATGAACAAATGATGGAAATTGCATTATTAGAGAACTTACAAAGAGAAAATTTAAGTGCGATTGAAGAAGCAACTGCATATCATTCTATGATTGAAAACTTACATTTTACTCAAGAGGAACTTGCAAAAAAAGTAGGAAAAAGTAGAAGTCATATTACGAATATGTTAGGCCTTTTAAGATTACCAAGTGAAGTACAAAAAATGGTTTTAAAAGAAGAAATATCTATGGGACATGCTAGAGTTCTTAGTAAATTAGAAGACCAAAATCAAATGAAGATGTTAGCGGATAAAGTCACAAAAGATCATATGTCTGTACGTGAATTAGAAGATTATACGACACAAGAACATTTTGAAAGAAAAGAAAGACAAGAAAGACATAAAAAAGGAACATCTTCTGAATTTAAATATGTAGAAGATTTACTTCGAGATAAATTAGATGCAAAAGTAAAAATCAAAGATAAAAAAATTGAAATTACATTTACGAGTGTTGCAGATTTAAACCGTATATTAGAAATAATGGATGTGAAGGAATAGATGAAATACTTTTTAGTAAAAGAAGTGATTAATCCTATTTGTTATATTTTAGCAGGTATTCTTATTTATTATTTGATTAGTCGCATAATTTTAAGGACCTCTAAAATAAAAGTTAAAGGGGAAAACCTAAAGAAAAAAAAGACCATTCTTCAGTTAATTAATAACATTTTGAAATATGTAATTGGGGTAATTGTCGTCTTAATGATTCTAGAAGTTTATAATGTCAATACAACCGCAATTCTTACTTCATTAGGATTAGTAGGTCTTGTAATTGGTTTTGCTTTGCAAGATTTAGTAAAAGATTTTATTGCAGGAATTTCTATTATTTTTGATGATCAATATAATATTGGAGATGTCGTTACCATTAATTCTTTTCGTGGAGAAGTCATCGCTTTAGGATTGAAATCTACAAAGATTAAATCTTATGATGGAGATATCTTATGTATTTCAAATGGGAAAATTGATCAAGTGATTAACCATACAACCGTAAATTCTTTCGCAAAAGTTGAAGTAGACGTTTCTTATGACGAAAACTTGGATCATGTGATAGAAGTGCTTAATCAAATATGTGAGTCCTATGCTAAGCAAGAACAGAAATTAAAAAATAAAATTGATGTATTAGGAGTTACTAATTTGGGCGATAATGGAATCCGTATTTTATTGAAAGCAGAAACAGTTCCAGAAGAACAATTTCGTATAGAAAGAAATTTAAGAAAAATAATTAAGGACGAATTTGATAAACAAGGAATTAATATTCCTTATCCACAGGTGGTGGTTCATAATGGAAAAAGAGTATAAAATTGGTAGTATTGTAATTATGAAAAAGCCTCATCCTTGTGGCACTAATGAATGGGAAATTACTAGACTTGGAGCAGATATTAAAATCAAGTGTCGAAATTGTGGGAGAACGATTATGTTATCTCGAATTGATTTTAATAAGAAATTAAAGAAAGTAGTAACCTACTAGGAGGGAATATGAGAAAGAAAAAAGAAAAAGGACGTAAGTTTGGTCCGGTATTCGTATTAATGTTTTTAACATTATTTATTATTTTTATGAGCATCGTTCTTTCAATGGTAGGGTTTGAGGGAAACCAAGCTGCGATAAATAATAACACAATTGAAACAAACTTAGTTACTGTTAGAAATGTATTTAGTCTTGAAGGAATCCATTTTTTAATTGGAAATGTAAAAAATAATTTGAGTAGTTTTTCTCCACTTGTCGTATTAATTATTTCTTTAATCGGAATAGGAATTGGAGAAAAGAGTGGACTCTTAGAAGCATTGTTTTCAAAATTTAAAAATTGGAAATCAAATCATATTACAATGCTCACGTTATTTATTGGAATTATTTCTAGTTTTCTAGGGGAAGATGTTTATGCATTTTTAATTCCATTAGTAGGAGTTTTTTATAAGTATGCAGGAAGAAATTCCAGACTTGGAATTCTAACGATGTTCTTAGGAATTGGAGCTGGTTATGGAACTAGCTTACTTGGAGGATATCTGGATTATTTACTTGGAGGAGCAACACAACTAGCTGCAAGAGTTGAAGTAGATAAAACCTATCAATTTCAAGTATTTTCAAACCTTTATATAATGTTAGGAAGTACTTTAATACTAACTTTTGTAGGAACTGTTATAATCGAACGTTTGCTAGCTCCAAAATATCCTAAAAAAACACCATTATTAGAAGAACCATTACCCACTTCTAGAAAAGGTTTATTAGCTACAACAATTATCAGTTTAATCTTTTTATTAATTATAAGCTATGGGTTATTTCCAAAACTTCCTTATGGAGGGTTCTTACTCGATTTGAGCCAAAAAAATTATTATGCGCAAGCATTTGGAACGAATGCTCCATTTGGCCAAAGTTTTGTATTTTTAATCGTTTTATTATTAATGATTAATTCGTTTGTCTATGGGTTTATTTCTAAAAATATTAAATCAACTAATGATTATAGTATTGGTCTTTCTAAAAGTTTTGAAGGAACCGGGTATGTATTTGTATTAATGTTCTTCTCTGCTCAAATGATTGCGATTTTAAACTGGACAAATCTTGGTACTGTATTAAGTGCAAGGCTTGTATCTTTATTAAGTAGCATTCAATTTTCTGGGATTGCATTAATTACAACATTTTTCTTAATCGTTATATTAATGTCAATCATTATTCCAGGAACAGAAGAAAAATGGACTTTACTACATCCGATTATCGTTCCACTATTTATGAGATCGAATATGACACCAGATTTCACACAGTTTATCTTTCGAGCTGCTGACGGAATTGGAAAATGTATGACTCCAATGTATGCCTATTTTATTGTTTTACTAGCTTTCTTACAAAAATATAATTATGATGAAAGTTATGAAATAACAATTTTTGGAACGTTAAAGAAATTATTACCATGTGTTTTACTTTTTGCAGGACTATGGATATTAATTCTAGTAGGATGGTTTGTGATTGGACTTCCTATGGGAGTAGGAGTATATTCTGCTTTATAAAATGGCTTTAGCCATTTTTTTTCTTGTTTGATAAAATGGAATGTGCTAAAATGAAAATAGAGGGGTGTATAATATGAATGATCAAATGAATAATGAAAATGTTCAAGAAAAAGAAAAAGTGGATTTGTACGGATTAGGAGGCACCATTTCACAAGAAACTCTAGATCGTATAGAAAAGGAAAAACAGAGTATTGGAGTGGATTCCAAAAATATAGGTGCTGCAGGCTGCGTTTTATTTATTTTGTTTGTCATGGTAATTTGTCTTCTTCTTTTTATTTTTACACCTAAACAAAAAGATTCTTCAAGAGGAGAATTTGAAAGAATGATTAACAAAGTTTATGAAACGACAAAAGATTGGTTTATCAATGATAAAACAGGAACATTGGACTATAAGATTCCAAATGTAAAAGAAGGATATTTACTCGTTCGTAATAGTAAAGATGAAGTTACTTTTGATATTGCTTTTGAAGTAAATGATGGGACTTGGTGCGCTAAAAAGGAATTTACAAATGACAAAATAGCGATCACAAAAAAAGAAGATAATTGTGATGGGCTTTCTTTAGTTGCATTAAATAATAAAGAAGGAAAATATATTACAGTTAATATGGTAACAGGAGAAATCTCACATCCTACTGTTCAAGATCCAGTTGTTGATAATGCTAGAAAAGGAGCTAATGTAGGGGTAGCTTATAGTTATAAAGATGCAGTGGAAAAAGCCATGATAAGAGAAATGACAAATTCAGGGAATACATTTATAAAAGGAACCTTTGATGGAACTACGTATACAGGATCAGATGGAGTAAAAACAACCTTAAATGTTGCAGGTGTAAAAGCATATTCCGTTTCATTAACAATTGAAAATGGAACTATAAATGGTGGAAGCTTTACAATTAATGGATATCTGTTTACTGTCAACCAAGATGGCTCTATTACTGCTCAATAAGAAAAATGATTTTTCAAAAATATTACCTAATTATGCGAAATATAAAATGAGTTCAAAACTCATTTTTTTTGTTTTAGAAGCCTTGTTTCTGAATATTCTTTTTGTTATAATATGTGAGGAAATGAGTGATAGTATGAGTTTAAGAGCAGGAATTGTTGGACTTCCAAACGTAGGGAAATCCACATTATTTAATGCCATTACCAAACAAAACATTTTAGCAGCCAATTATCCTTTCGCTACAATTGAACCAAATGTTGGAGTTGTAGTAGTACCAGATGAACGTTTAAATTATTTGAATGAATTGTATAAACCTGAAAGATTGATTCCTACTACTTTTGAATTTACGGATATTGCTGGTCTTGTAAAAGGAGCTTCGAATGGAGAAGGGCTTGGAAATAAGTTTTTAAGTCATATTAGGGAAGTAGATGCCATTGTTGAAGTCGTAAGATGTTTTGAAGATTCCAATATTATTCATGTGGAAGGAGCAGTAGATCCAATTAGGGACATTGAAATAATCAATGTAGAATTAATGCTCGCCGATATAGAAGTGATTGATAATAGATTAGGTCGAATAGGAAAAAAAGCAGCGTTATCAAGAGATAAAGAAGCTGCTAAAGAAGCAGAACTTCTAACTAGAATTAAAGAATCTTTATTACAAAATATTCCAGTTCGAAGAATGGAATTTGATGAAGAGGAACAAAAGATTATTAAACCATTTAATTTATTAACGTCTAAACCTATGATTTATATGGCAAATATCAACGAAGAAGATTTATTGAATGAAGAGAATACTTATGTAGAAGCAGTAAGAGGATATGCTGAAGCAGAAAATTCAGAAGTTATTACCGTTTGTGCGAAGATTGAATCAGAATTAGGAGAATTAGAAGAAGAGGAAAGAAAAGATTTCTTAAAGGATTTAGGAATAGAAGAAAGTGGACTAGATCAACTAATAAGAGCCACCTATTCTCTTTTAGGTTTAGCAACGTATTTCACAGTTGGTAGTGATGAAGTAAAAGCTTGGACATTTAAAAAAGGAATGAAAGCACCACAATGTGCTGGAATCATTCATACAGATTTTGAAAGAGGATTTATACGTGCAGAAGTCATGAGCTATGAAGATTTAAAAGCAAATGGGTCTGAATTAAAAGTAAAAGAAGCAGGAAAGATGAGATTAGAAGGAAAAGAATACGTAATGCAAGATGGAGATATTTGCCATTTTCGCTTTAACGTATAACTTTTCTTTTTTCTTTCAAAAAAGATTTACAAAGTAAAAAAACTCTGTTATAATCTTAAGCGAGTATGAATTTACTCCTTGCTTCTTAAAGAAGCCAATAGACCGTGAGGAGGTGGAATAATGAAACATTATGAAATTATGTTTATCGTTAGACCAACATTAGGAGAAGACGAAGTAAAAGCTGTTGTTAAAAACTTTGAAAAGACTTTAACTAGTAATGGAGCGAAAGTAACAGAAACTACTGAAATGGGACAAAGAGAATTAGCTTATGAAATCAAAGATTTCAAGAGTGGATATTACTTTGTATTTGAAGTAGAATCAAAAGATGATGCTGCAACAAAAGAATTTGATCGTTTAGCATTAATTAGTAACGATATCATTCGTCACTTAATTACAAAGATTGAAGATTAAGGAGGAATACTATGAATCGTGCATGTTTAGTAGGAAGACTTACTGCAAAGCCTGAATTACGTTATACAAGTGGAAATATTCCAATGACAAGATTTTCTCTTGCAGTAAATAGAAGTTTTTCTAACCAACAAGGACAAAGAGAAACAGATTTTATTAATATCCTAGTTTGGAGAAAACAAGCTGAAAATGTTTGTAATTATCTAGACAAAGGAAGTTTAGTTTCTGTAGAAGGAAGAATTCAAACAGGAAGTTACGATGCGCAAGATGGATCAAAACGTTATACTTTTGAAGTTGTTGCTGATAATATTAGCTTTTTAGAGTCTAAAGCACAAAGAGAAAGAACCCAAAGTAATTCAAGAGATGATTCTGTTAGTCCATATGACTTTGAAGGAACTCCATCTAATAATGTAAGTGTAGAAAATGATCCATTTGCAGATTTTGGTGACAGCGTATCCATTGATGATAACTTCCTAGATTAATAAGGAGGAATAAAAAATGGCAGAATTTTATAGAAAAAAGAAAAAAGTATGTCAAATGTGTGCTGGTAAATCAGTTGATTATAAAGATGTAGAAATCATTAAAAAATATATAAGTAATGATTCAAAAAAAATCTTACCTAAAAGAATGACTGGAGCTTGTGCAAAACATCAAAGACATATTGCAAATGAAGTAAAAAAAGCACGTTTTATGGCTTTAATTCCATTTGTAAAAGATTAATATAGAAAAAGGAAGTAAAAAAATTACTTCTTTTTTTTAATTTGTGATATAATATCGAATTTGTAAGGGGGATAATATGAGAAAACATGAGCCAGTTGCTTTGACACATTACTTAAAGCAAATAAGAGAAGATAATAAAAAATTGTTGACCGAGGAAGAAGAAAAACAATATCTTATTCGAATTAAACAAGGAGATCAAAAAGCTAGAGAAGAATTTATCATTTATAATTTGAGATTGGTTATTAAATATGCAGCAAATAAGAAAGGAAATGGATTATCTTTATCGGATTTAATTCAATATGGGAATATGGGACTTATGCATGCAATCGATGTATTTGATATAGAAAAAAATAATCGTTTTTCTACCTATGCAGTGTATTGGATTGAAGCCTATATTGATAGAGGAATTGAAAATGATTCTAAAATGATTCGTATTCCGGCACATTATTATGATCGAAAGAAAAAATATGAAATTACGTACAATCAATTAAAAGAAGAATTAAAAAGAGAGCCAACGAAAATGGAACTTGCGAAAGCTCTGCATGCACAAGCAAAATCAATTGATATTTTTCAAGATATGGAGAAAAAATTTGTAAGTCTAGACCAAGAAGAAGTTAGAGAAAACGTTTGTAACGCATATTTTTCAAAAGATACAGAAGAGACTTTTTATCATATGGAATTTTATAATGATATAATTGCAACATTAAAGACAATACCTATTAGTGAGAAAAGTAAGAAGATTTTTTGGGATTTGTCTGGATTAGATGAAGAACCTCTTTCTATTGCGGATGCTGCGAAAAAGTATAAAGTAAGTTCTACTTATATTGTTCAAGTAAGAAATAGAGTTTATGAATATTTAGCAAGGAATAGTAAGATTATTGCGTATTCTGATAAGGAATACGACAAGGTATATACGAAAAGAAAATAAGTGGATTTATTTCACTTATTTTCTATTTACATTTTTATAAAACAAAATTTTAAAAAAAATCAAAAAAAGTCTTGCATTTCCTTTCTTTTTTCTGTATAATTTTAATCGTGTGGCATGCGAAGATGTGTGAGGTTGCCGATACGCCGGGTTAAGTTGTAAATAATTTTAATTCGAAAATCGGGTTTTTACACGGAGCAAGTCTATACCAGATATAGGCGAAGGGAGGATACAATATGTCAAAAACAAAGATTCGTATCAAATTAAAAGCATTTGAACATAAGAGTTTGGATAATGCTTGTGCGAAAATCGTTGAAACTGTAAAAAGAACTGGCGGAGAAGTTAGTGGACCAATTCCACTTCCAACAGAAGTTGAAAAAGTTACTATCTTAAGAGCTGTTCACAAATACAAAGATTCTCGTGAACAATTTGAAAAGAGAACACACAAAAGACTTATTGATATCAACAATCCAAGTAAGGAAACTATTGAGGCATTAACTCATTTA
>CAMNAC010000012.1 GCA_946530475.1 uncultured Mycoplasmatota bacterium | reverse complement strand
TTATTATAGTGATAATGCATCAAGAATCAAATATAATTATGGAACGACAACAGCAGGTTATTGGTGGCTTCGCGCGGCTTATTCTCGCTATACTACCGCTTTCTACAATGTCAGCAACGCTGGTAGTAGTAGCAGCAGCACTGCTGCTAGTAATGCGCTCGTGGTGGTTCCAGCTTTCCGAGTAGGAAAGTAAGTATTCATGGATGAATAAATGGATTTGAAGAACATTAAGTGAGGAAGAAATCAAATCCGACAAATGCTTTTCCGTCTCCGAACGAAAGTGAGGATAAGGAAAAGAAAAAGGAAAGAAAAGTTTTGACAGTTCTGTTCATAGAACTGTCAAAACTAAATATTTTAAAAGGATGATAATATGTCAATACCAAAATTCAAGAGAAAACCAAGTGGATTAGACTATGTAGACAATGCTTTTGAATTACAAAAAGAAATCATGACGTTAGCTTCGAAGTTATCAGCTAGATGGGCTAGGATTTATGTGCATCCTATTGATAGGCTTTCTTGCATGCAAGCAGATTTTGTGAATATGGCATGTAGTATTACACCGACCACAACTGAAGACTACATTACTAGAAGATGGCTTTTAAAAATGTCTAGGGCTTGTTTACAAGCATTAGAAAAACGTTTAATGGATATGATAAGAGTATTATATATGAATCCTAGTAAATGTTTTTCAAGAAAGAACGGTAAAAACATATTAGAATCAAATAAGAAGACTTTAGTTTTTTAAAACACCGTAATGGTGTTTTATTTTTTTTCATGTTTTAAAAACTCTCTTAATATTTTTGTTAAAGCTCTTTTTTCAATTCTAGAAACATAACTTCTTGAAATGCCTAGTTCTTTTGCAATTTCTTTTTGGGTAAATTCATCTTGATTATTTAACCCATATCTTTTTTCGATGATTTCTTTTTCTCTTTCATTTAAGACATGAATGTATTCTTTCAATAGTTTTTGATTATCTTGATTTTGAATGTCCATTGCATAATCTGGATTTGGAGTTTTTAAGATATCCAAAAAAGAAATCTCATTTCCTTCTTTATCATAACCAATGGGTTCATTTAAACTAATATTTTTATTATTTTTTTTATCTCCCCTAAAATACATTAGAATTTCATTTTCAATACATCTTGCACAATAAGTAGTTATCCTTGTACCATGTTTATGAGAGTAAGAATCGATTCCTTTGATTAAGCCAATGGTTCCAATGCTAATTAAATCATCTGCATCATAGGACTTATGATCATATTTTTTTACAATATGGGCAACCAATCTTAAATTATGCTCAATGAGTTTATTTCTGGCATCTATATTTCCTTGTTTCATAAGGGTTACATACTTTTCTTCCTCTTCTTTTGAAAGCGGTTCAGGGAATAATTGATTGGAATAAGCGGTAGTAAAAAAATAGGAATTTTTTAGAAAAAAACGAAGAATTTTTTGTAGCATAAATCACTCTCCAATAAAAATATAGTCATTAGTTGTAAAATTAGAACAGAATTTCTTTTCTTTTTTCTTGATTTTTGCTATAATTAATAATAGGTGAGAGTGTATGAATAAAACAAAAATTGTAGCATCCATAGGACCAGCAAGTAACAAAACAGAAATTATGAAAGAATTATACCAAGAAGGAATGAATGTAGTAAGGCTTAATTTAAGCCATGGTGGTTATGATTTTTGTAAAGATGTGGTCGCTAAAGTAAAGGCGATTAATAAAGAATTAAATTCCAATATAGCGGTTATGTTGGATACAAAAGGACCTGAAATAAGAGTAGGTAGAATTGATAATGGAGAAGTTTTCTTAAGAAAAGGAGAACAAATTCGTATTTTTACAGAAGATTTTCTTGGAAATGAAAGTAAAATCAGTGTCAATTATGAAAACTTCGTCAAAGTATTAAATGTTGATAATATTATCAAATTAAATGACGGAAAGATTTCATTGAAAGTAATTGATAAAGGATTTGATTTCCTATTATGTGAAATATTGAATGATGGAGTATTAGAAAGTTATAAAGGAGTAAATGTTCCAGGAGTTGCATTAAATCTTCCATTTTTAAGTGAAGAAGATAAAAAAGATATTGAATTTGCAAATGAGATTGGAGTAGACTTTTTAGCTCTTTCCTTTGTATCCAATGCAGAAGATGTACTTACGGTAAATGATTTATTGATTGATATGAATAATAATCATATGGGAATTATCGCAAAAATAGAAACAGCAGATGCTGTAGAAGATATTGATAATATTATTCGTGTAAGCGATGGAGTAATGGTTGCTCGTGGAGACTTAGGAGTAGAAGTTCCACTAGAAAAAATACCTAGTATTCAAAAGATGATTCTTTCGAAATGCCATGCAGCAGGAAAAATTAGTTTGGTTGCAACTGAAATGTTATCTTCCATGGAAAATGAAGCAAGACCAACTAGAGCAGAAGTAAGTGATGTTGCAAATGCAGTTTTAGATGGTGCAGATGCGATCATGTTGAGTGGAGAAACAACCATTGGAAAGTATCCAGTTGAGACATTGGAAATGATGCGAAAAATTGTACAAAGCACAGAAGAAGATTATCCATATTTAAATTTCTTAGAAGAAGCTAAGAATATGGAAAAATATGATGTTACAGGATCGATCGCATATGGCGTAGTAGATTGTGTAGATCGTTTAAAATGCAAAGCAATCGTGGTTCCAACAATGAGTGGCTATACGGCAAGAATTATGAGTCATTTTCGACCATGTTCTCCGATTATCGCGATTACACCAGATGAAGGAACTTTAAAAAGTTTAAGTTTATATTTTGGAGTTCATGCAGTTTTAGTCGATGATTTTCATTCATTTGACGAAATGATGAAAATTGCATTGGAAACGGTAAAGAAAATATTACCTGTAAACACTGGGGACAAAATTATTGTGACAGGTGGATATCCATTTAAAAAAGTAAAATCAACAAATTTTATGAAAATAGAAGAATTATAAGAAAAGGGGTGGAGTTATGTATAATTTAGGGAAACAATTTGAACGCGACTATACAAAAGCTCTTGCAAATCCAAAAAGTGTGATACAAGGATTAAAATTTCGTATTACCATTTTAACAGAAAGATTAATTCGTTTAGAATATAATGAAAATGGAACTTTTGAAGATCGACCTACAGAACGAATTTGGTATCGAAATTTTGAAATGCCAGAATTTGATATTAAGGAAGATTCCAATTATTTGGAAATTGAAACACGATATTTTCATTTGTTCTATCGTAAAGAAGAAAAGTTTACTGCTTCTAAATTAAATCCTACAAAGAATTTAAGAGTAGAACTAAATGGAAGCGAGCGAGTATGGTACTATGGTCATTCAGAAGTTCGTAACCTAAAAGCACCAGGATATGCATTTGATGAATCCAATGGGAAATTAGATATGCGAAAAGGACTTCTTTCAGATGATGGAATTGTAAGTATTGATGATTCAACAAGTAGTATCATGGAAGAAAGTGGAGAGCTTACTCAAAGAGAAGGAAAAGCCATTGATACTTATTTATTTGTTTATGGAAAAGACTTTCAGGGATGCTTAAATGATTACTATATGATAACAGGTAGACCTGCATTTATACCAAGATATGCACTTGGAAACTGGTGGAGTAGAAATGAAAATTATAAAGATTCGGATTTAAAAAAATTAGTCGATGAATTTGATCGAAAAGAAGTTCCGCTTTCTGTTTTACTATTAAATCCTGATTGGCATATAAGAAATACCAATGAAGAGAGTAATTTAAAAACTGGTTTTACTTGGAACCCTGAGTATTTTGAAGCACCAAATATATGGATTGATTTTCTTCACAGTAAAGGAATTCGAGTTGGATTGAATGTAAATCCATTGGAAGGAATTTATCCATATGAACAATATTATAAAAAAGTAACAGAATATATGCAGACAAATGAAAAAGGAGTCATTCCCTATGCACTATATTCTCCTAAATTCTTAGATGTTTATTTGAAACTATTAATCCATCCATTGGATAATCAAGGAGTCGATTTCTTTTGGATAGATATTGACGATAAGAAAAGACAATATGATTTATTCTATTTAGATCATTATCATTTCTATGATATGATGAGAAATTACAAAAGAAGACCAATGGTACTTACAAGAAACCCTATGATTGCACCTCATAGATATCCAGTTCTTTATTCCGGAAGAACAGAAGTTAGTTGGGATACTTTAAAAGAGGTTATGCGTACGAATGCGAATGCAGCAAACATGGGAGTTAGCTTCTGGGCTCATGATATTGGAGGATACTCAAAAGGAACAGAAGATAATGAGTTATATATTAGATTCGTTCAATTAGGAGTATTTAGTTCTATTTTAAAATTTGGTTCTGAAAAAGGGAAATATTATAAACGTGAACCATGGAAATGGAGCGTAAAAACATATGCGATTGCGAAAGATTATTTACAGCTTCGACATAAATTAATTCCATATCTTTATGCAGAATCTTATAACTATTATAAAAATGGAGTCCCTTTAATTACACCAGTTTATTATAAAGTTCCAGAAATGTATGATGATGTGAATTATCGAAATGAGTATTATTTTGGAAGAGAATTATTTGTATCGCCAATTGTTTCAAAAAAAGACTATGTCATGAACCGTGTTGTGCATAAGTTCTATTTACCAGAAGGAACTTGGTATGATTACGTAACAGGAAAAAAATTTCCTGGTGGAAAAACTTATGTATCATTCTTTAAAGATCAAGATTATCCAGTTTTTGCAAGATCAGGAGCGATTATTCCACTTGGAACGAATGAAAATAGAAATGATACTACACCACCAACGGATATGGAAATTCATATTTTCCCAGGTCAAAATAATACTTATCAATTATATGAAGACGACGGATTAAGCGATCTTTATAAGAAAGGATTTTACTTACTTACTTCTATCGATTATAATTATTTACCAAGTAATTATACCGTTATTATTCGAGCATTAGAAGGAAAAAGAGGAATTGTACCGGATCGAAGAAATTATAAGATTCGATTCCGTAATACGAAAAAACCAGAAGAGGTTATTTGCTATATCAATGATGCACAATCCGAATATAGTACTTATGTAGATGGAAATGACTTTATCGTAGAAGTAAAACAAGTTTCTACAATTGGACAATTGACGATTAACTGTAAAGGAAAAGATATTGAAATTGAAACACAACGATTACTGAAAGAAGAATACGAATCCATTATTTCTGATTTGGAACTTGAAACATTAATGAAAGAAAAAGTGGATGAAATATTCTTTAGTGATTTAACTGTTGCCAAAAAACGTATCGCAATTCGAAAACTTGGAAGACGTGGTTTAGCAAGAAAATTCGTAAAACTATTTTTAAAACTATTAGAATATATGAATGAGGTATAATTTTTAGAGGAAAGTATTGAAAAAACTTTCCTTTTTTGATACAATAAAATTATCATATGGGGGTATAGATATGAGAAAAAAAGCATTCACTTTAGTAGAACTAATGGGAGTAATCATTATATTAGGGATTATTGCTTTACTATTAGTGCCTACAATTAATAGCTCAATTAAAAATTTCAGAAAGGATTCTTATCAAAGACAGTTAAAAAGTATCTGTTTAGCAACATCTTCTTATTCAGTGGATCATTTTGCAGATTTGCCAAGTACTGATGGAGAAGTGGCTACCATTACACTAGGAAATTTAAAATCAGGGGATTATGTAGATGTTTATTTAAAGAATCCAATGACACAACGTTATTTTCCAAATGACATGCTAATTGAATTAACAAAAAACGGAAAAAATTATGATTGCCATGTTATCGAAGATAGTGGTACAAATGTCGATGAATATGTAGTAAACTCTCCAGTTTTAACATTACTAGGAAGTTCACATATGGTGTTAGAACTGTTCACACCATTTGAAGAACCAGGTTATATTGCGAGAACCATGGAAGGAAAAAATATAACAGAATTTGTAACAGTATCAGGGCAAGATAGTATTGATACTTCACGTAAAGGAACTTATGAAGTTCTATATACCATTATTTACAATGGAGAAACAGTTACGATGAAAAGAATTGTGGAAGCAAAAGATATGACTTCCCCAGTGATTACAGTAGATGGACATAGAAGTGATTATGAAATCAATGTAGAAGCAGGAAACTTTACACCTCCAGTGGCTACTGTAACAGATAACAGTGGAGAAAATATCACAGCGGTTGTAAACAACGGAGTTACTGGCCATGAGGTAGGTAAGAAAAAAGTTGTCTATACTGCAACTGACTCAGAAGGAAATGAAACAGTGTTAACATTAACTGTAAATGTAACTGATACAACAGCTCCAGAAGTAACTATTTTAGGTAATCCAACAAGTTATACAAACCAAAGTGTAACATTAGCAGTAAATGCAAGTGATGCAGGAACAGGATTAGCTGACAAGCCATATAGTTTCGATGGTGGAACTACTTGGGTATCTGGAAATACAATGTTATATGGAACTAACCAAACCGTTCAGATTTGGGTAAAAGATAAAGAAGGAAATATCACAAAGAAAACGGTTGTAATTGATAAAATTGATAAAACCGCACCAGATATGACTTTTGCAGTAACAGAAGGAACTGCAGGAAACAATTATTGGTATAAATCAGGTAGTATCAAAGTTAAAATGACACCAAGTGCAGGAGTATCTGGAATCAAAGAATATTTATACTGTACGACAACAGGAAGCAGTTGTACTCCAACAACGAAAGTAACTGGAAATACAGCTACAACGGTTACATTAAATAGTCAATCTGCAAGCAATAAAGTTTGTGTTTCCGTTGTAAGTAATGCAAAAGATTCATCAGGAAATAATGTTACCAATACAAAATGTAGTGGAAACTATAAGATTGATAGTCAAGCACCAGTAATTACAGTGGATGGGCATACAAGTAGCTTTAGAAAAACTGGATATACATCAGATCCAGCAGGAACTGCAACCGATAATCTAACATCAAGTGTTTCAGTAACTAAGAGTGGTTCAGTAAATAAAAATGCATCAGGAACTTATACTGTTACTTATAGTGCATCAGATGAAGCAGGAAATACTGCAAGTCTTGTTATGACTGTTGTAGTAACTTGTTCGTCAGGTTCATCTTCTCAACAAACACCACACTTTGGAAATCGTTCTAACTATAGTGGAAGTTCTCATACACTACAATTTACCGCACCAGGAGCAGGAACTTATACATTTGAACTTTATGGTGGAGCTTCTGTAGGATGGGGAACTACACCAGGTACTGGTGGTGGATACTTAAAAGGAAGTGTTTACCTAAATGGTGGAGAAACGATTAAAGTAGTTACTGGAGCCATCGGAGGATGGATTGGATGTTTCGACTTTAATGGTGGTGGATATGAAAATGCAGGTAGTACCATCGCTTATATCAATGGAACTCGCATCATGGAAGCTCAAGGTGGTTCAATGAACGGAAGTGGCTCTAGAAGATATGGAACAGGGGATTATTATCATGCAAGTAATGTAACTGTCATAACTTCTGCAAACCGAAATTGGCAAACCAATGCAACAGGATGTCCAAATAGAGATAAGAGAGAATGTGCTGCAGAAGGAGAAGCTAAAGTATCTTATACTTACCAAACATGTTCTTCATAGGAAGTCAAAAAGACTTCCTTTTCTTATGGCAAAAATGATATAATACCTTTAGGTGATAGTATGAATAAAATATTATTAGTAGATGGAAATAACTTATTATTTCGAAGTTATTATGCAACTGCCTATAATGGAAATTTTATGAAAAATAGCAAAGGTTTTCCAACGAATGCTTTGTTTGGATTTACCAATATGATTCATAAGATCGTTGCTGAAGAAAACCCACAATACATGATTGTAGCATTTGATAAAGGAAAAACATTCCGTCATGAAAAATACAAAGATTACAAAGGTGGAAGAATGGCAACCCCTGACGAGTTAAAAATGCAATTTCCAAAAGCAAAAGAATTATTGACAGCTATGGGAATTAAGTACTATGAAATTGATAACTATGAAGCAGATGATATCTTAGGAACATTTGCTCGTTACTGTGATGAAGAACCTGATTTTATTGGAACAATTATTAGTAGTGATAAAGATTTATTACAATTAATTAGTAATGATGTGGATATTAAGTTGTTAAAACAAAAAGATTATATCCGTTATAACAAAGAAAGTTTTATAGAAGCTTTTGGTTTTGAACCAAAACATATTGTAGATTTAAAGGCCCTTATGGGAGATTCTTCTGATAATATTCCAGGTGTAAAAGGGGTAGGAGAAAAGACTGCCATGAAACTCATCGGAGAATATAAAACCATTGATAATTTATATGATCATATTGAGGATATCAAAGGAGCATTAAAAGAAAAATTAATCAGTGGAAAAGATGGAGCATATGAAGCACATGAACTAGCTACTATCGTAAAAAATGTTCCTTTAGATATTCAAATACCAGATATCAAATATCTAGGTCCTAAGGAAGAAGAATTAAATAAAATTTATGAAGACTTAGAATTCTATTCTTTTATGAAAAAAATGAAAGCAGAAAAAAAAGAATTAAAAAAAGAAGACATTATCATCGCAAAAACAAAAGAAGATTTAAAAATAGAAGGACCTTGTAGTATTTATTTGGAGATATTGGGAACAAATTATCATACATCAGAAATCCTTGGAATGGCTGTTTATAATGAAGATAATAGTTTCTTTGTTCCATTTGAATTACTAAAAGAAGACCCTAGTTTTTTAACAGAAAATGAAAAATATACCTATGATTTAAAAAAGACATTTGTTTCTTTAAAATGGAATCAGATTCCATTAAAAAACGTGATATTTGATACCATGATTTCTGCTTATTTACTTGATTATAATGTAAAAGAAGATATTGCTTATCTTGCAAAAGAGTTGGATTATGATATTCCATTTTATGATACGGTATATGGAAAAACAAAACTTCAGGCTCCTAGTATAGAAGAAGTAGCTTCAATGGCAATTGAAAAAGCCAAGTTTATCTATGAAACCAAAAAACACTTTGAAGAAGAAATGAAAAAACAAGAAGTAGATTCTTTATTTTCTGAAATTGAAATGCCACTTTCCTCTGTTTTAGCAGATATGGAATATACAGGAATGAAAGTAGATAAAGAAACCTTATTGAAAATGGGAGAAGAATTACAAGAAAAAATCCATCAATTTGAAAAAGTCATCTATGATTATGCAGGATGTGAATTTAATATTTCTTCTCCAAAACAATTAGGAGAAGTATTATTTGAAAAAATGGAGATCCCTCATGGAAAGAAAACCGCAACAGGATATTCTACTGCAGCAGATGTATTAATGAAATTAAGAAGTTATCATCCAATTATTGATATGATTTTAGAATATCGAACAGTTACAAAACTATATAATACTTATATTGAAGGATTATCTAATTTAATTATGGATGATGGAAAAGTCCATACTATTTATCAACAAACTTTAACTAGAACTGGAAGACTTTCTTCTATTGAGCCAAATTTACAAAATATTCCAGTTCGAAATGAGTATGGAAAACTAATTAGAAAAGCATTTGTGCCAAGCAAAGATTCTGTTATTTTAAGTGGAGATTATTCTCAAATTGAATTAAGAATTCTAGCGCATATGGCAAATGTACCTTCCTTAATCGAAGCATTTCAAAATGGAATGGATATTCATACAAAAACAGCAATGGATATTTTCCACGTAACAAAAGAAGAAGTAGATTCCAATAAAAGAAGAATCGCAAAAGCAGTTAACTTTGGAATCATTTATGGAATTAGTGGATTTGGGTTATCTGAAAACATTGGAATTAGTGTAGGGGAAGCCCAAAACTTTATTAATACTTATCTAAAAACCTATTCTGGAATTGATGCTTATATGAAGCAAGTAATTGAGCAAGCAAAAAAGGATGGCTATGTAACTACATTATTTCACAGAAAAAGAATCATTCCAGAGTTATCCAATAAAAATCTTTTAATCAGAAAACAAGGAGAGAGGATGGCTTTAAATACTCCAATTCAAGGGACCAGTGCAGATATCATAAAAAAAGCAATGGTAGAAATTTATGAAGAATTAAATAAAAGAAATTTAAAAACAAAAATGATTATTCAAGTTCATGATGAATTAATATTTGATACACCGAAAGAAGAATTAGAAGAGGTCAAAAAACTCGTAAAAGATAAAATGGAACACGTCATTACTTTAAGAGTACCGCTTTCTGTAGAATTTGGCTCTGGAGATAATTGGTATCTTGCAAAATAAAATAAATTATCGTATAATAATGCATGTAAAGAAAAAAACGTGGAAGGAACTAAGTAATAAAAGAGTTTTTTTAGAGAGTTCATGGTTGGTGAAAATGAACAAAAATCTTTTATGAAATCTACTCCTGAGTGAAATGAAAACATTTCCGGTGAAAGCCGTTATGCTAATTAAGACGATTTAGGATGGTACCGCATAAATGTGCTCCTAGAATACGTCTTTTTTTTCTTTAAAACTAGAAAGAGGGATAAAATGATTGATATTAGATTAATTAGAGAACAAAAAGAATTAGTAAAAGAAAATATCAAAAAGAAATTTCAAGATGAAAAACTACCTTTAGTAGATGAAGTAGAAAAATTGGATTTGGAGTTTCGTAAATGTAAAGAAGAAGGGGATAATTTAAGAGCTTTAAAGAATAAAAAAAGTTCTGAAATTGGAACTCTTATGAGAGAAGGAAAAAAAGAAGAAGCAAATAAAGTAAAAGAAGAAATCGCAGAATTTGGAAACAAAGAAAAAGAGCTTCAAGAAAAAGAAGAACAATTACAAGAAGAAATCAAAAAAAGAATGATGGTGATACCAAATATCATCGATGAATCGGTACCAATTGGAAAAGATGATTCTGAAAATGTAGAAGTAGAACGCTTTGGAGAACCTGTTGTTCCTTCTTATGAAATTCCATATCATGCAGATATTTGTGAAAGATTGAACGGATTAGATAAAGAATCTGCAGGAAGAACTTCTGGGAATGGATTCTATTATTTAATGGGAGATGTTGCACGTTTACATAGTGCTTTGATCAGTTATGCAAGAGATTTCATGATTGGGAAAGGATTTACATATTGTGTACCACCTTTTATGATTCGAAGTGATGTGGTAAATGGAGTTATGTCATTTTCTGAAATGGAAGCAATGATGTATAAAATTGAAGGGGAAGATTTATATTTAATTGGAACTTCAGAACACTCTATGATAGGAAAATTCAAAGGACAAATTGTAAAAGAATCAGAACTTCCTATTACTTTAACCTCTTATTCTCCATGTTTCAGAAAAGAAGTAGGAGCACATGGAATGGAAGAAAGAGGAATTTATAGAGTTCATCAATTTGAAAAACAAGAAATGGTTGTTTTATGTAAACCAGAAGAAGCAATGGATTGGTATAACAAAATGTGGAGTTATACAGTAGAATTCTTTAGAAGTCTAGATATTCCAGTAAGAACATTAGAATGTTGTTCAGGAGATTTAGCGGATTTAAAAGTAAAATCATGTGATGTAGAAGCATGGAGTCCAAGACAACAAAAATACTTCGAAGTAGGAAGTTGTTCTACTTTAGGAGATGCACAAGCAAGAAGACTTAGTATCAGAGCAAAAGGCGAAAAAGGAAATTACTTAGTATCTACTTTAAATAATACTGTACTTGCGACACCAAGAGGATTGATTGCTTTACTAGAAAATAATTACAATGAAGATGGAAGCATCAATGTACCAAAAGCACTACAACCATATATGGGTGGACAAAAAATCGTAAAACCAAAAAAATAGAAGAGTAATCTTCTGTTTTTCGTTTGCGCAAACAGTGAAATTATGATATGATGAAGTTGTAAAAAAGAGGCGAAGTATGAAAAAGAAGTTATTGATTATATTAAGCATTTTAATTGTAGTTGGAGGAGTTTATTTTACTTGGACAAAGACACAAAAAAAAGAAGAGCCCAAGGAAGAAACTTCTGAAAAACAAGAAGAAACACCAAAAGAAACAGAAAAAGAAGAAGAGAAAGAGGAACCAAAGGAAGAGGAAGTTCAACCAGAAGAACCAGAACAACCAGAAGAACCAATTGTAGAACCATCTCGTCATACCAATTATCCAGGAACTACTTCAAAAGGTTATACAGTGGAAGTAATTGATGGAATTGCTTATATTAATGGAATTCTAATTGCGAATAAAACATATTCCTTACCAAGTGATTATTATCCTGGAGGATTATTAAATGATTTTTTAAATCCTTACTATGAAATGCAAGCAGCTGCTAGCAATGATGGAATTAGTCTAGAAATTATTAGTGGATTTCGTTCTTATGATGATCAAGATTGGATTTACAACAATTATGTAGATCGTGATGGAAAAGAAGCAGCAGATAGATACTCTGCTAGACCAGGTCATTCAGAACACCAAACAGGACTTGCTGCAGACATCAATAGTTTGTATCAATCATGGGGAGAAACTGCAGAAGGTATTTGGTTAAATACACATTGTGCAGATTATGGATTTATTATTCGATATCCACAAGGAAAAGAATCCATTACAGGTTACATGTATGAACCATGGCACATTCGTTATGTGGGCAAAGATTTAGCACAAAAACTATATAATAACGGAGATTGGATTACATTAGAAGAGTATTTTGGAATTACAAGTCAATATTAAAACCAGTTATATTTGAACTGGTTTTTTTTGATGTTCTAAACTTTCATCATAGATTAAAGAAACTCTTTGTTCCAAATCCAACATTTGGTTTGGTTCAAATTTAGATAGAATTTTGTATTTACAATCTTTTTTTACTTCTTTTAAATAATTCTTTCCTTTTTCATTAAAACCTAATATTCGGATATAAGAGATCTCTTTCATAGATTTTGCTTCACTCTTGGTAAATCCAACTAATATATGAAGAAGCGTTCTTTGAATGCGATGTTCTGTATAGCGTTTTGTTTTTAAAAGCGACACAAGTTCTTCATAGGAATTTGCTTTTAAAATCATTTTTTTAATACGATGATCAATTCCTTCTTCTACTGTTTGATATTGTTTTAAATTGGTCTCAGATAGAATTCGATATTTTAATAGAGAAAAGTAGTCTTCCATGAAATGAAGAGAATACGTTGAAATATCATAGGGAATATAATCAGACACTTTTTTCTTTTCTTTTAATAAATTTCTAATTGCGGTAGCGCTAATCATACTTCCAGATATTTCTTTGGAATGATAATCATTTGTTCTTTTAATTAAAACAGGTTCTATTTTACTTTTTAATTTTTTAATTTCTCTTAAGTAACCGACACCTAACGTATCATTTGGACCTAGTTCTTTGGAACAACCGAATACTTCAAATGCTTCTCTAGTAGCAGTTGCATAATTTTTTCCTTCTTTTAAAATTGCTTTTACAAGTTCTTGATAGATTCCTTTTGTTTGTAGAAAAGCAAGTTTTTTTAGATACATAAGATCATCACATTCACTTCCAAATACAATGGTATCTACTTTTAATGCATCGAGTATTTGAATACTACCTTTACAAAATAAATCTGCACTTTGACAAGAAAAAGGATAGGGAAGTTCTACGACTAAATCAATTCCATAAGTAAGCGCTAATTTTGTTTTATCCCATTTATTTAGGATACTTACTTCTCCTCTTTGAACAAAGTTTCCACTCATTACACAAATCAAAATACTATCAGGAAATAGTTCTTTGATTTTTTGA
The DNA here is from genome assembly GCA_946530475.1 of uncultured Mycoplasmatota bacterium. Lineage (GTDB taxonomy): Bacteria > Bacillota_I > Bacilli_A > RF39 > UBA660 > CAMNAC01. The sequence goes on along the minus strand of CAMNAC010000012.1, from coordinate 7,615 downwards.
ATGTGGTATAGGTGTCCATTATGAAAAGGATTATATTCACAAATGATTCCAATTTTTTTCATATTATCACCGGAAATAGAATAACATATTTTCTTGCAAATTTCAAAAAATGTGATAGAATAAGTCACGTTTAAGGGGGAAGAATATGCAAGTACAAAATTTAAAGATGTATCACTTTCATAAAAGTGGAGTGTATGATGAAATGTGGAAAGAAGGAAGTAAGTTTATTGTAGATAAAGACTTCTATTCTTATTATTGTAATATTGTAAACGGATTTCAAACAGGGATTCTAGCACAAGGAAGTGAAAACGTATCTTTCGCAAGAGTATTAAGTTTTTATTTAAAAAATCCAGAGGTTATGTTTGAAGAGCCAGGATTATTTATGAATCTTCTTGCAAAATCAAAGGAGATTATTTTAGGAATGGATGCTTTTCAAAGAGAGTTTGTATTAGAAAGTTATAGAAGAAACTATTATCCGGAATTACCTAGCAGAAAACATTCTATTTGGGTAACGAATAAAGAATCATTAGAATATTGGAAATTGATGTTGGAATCATCGGATTATCAATTAAGTTTATTAGAACTAGATCTAACTGGAGAATTATTTAAAACAAGTGCTTTATTTCTACCAGAAGAAGGCTTTTCTATGAATGAAACCTATTCTAAATGCGAAGCATATTGGAATCCAATTTTTAAAAACAAAGAAGAAGAACAACAAGCAGAATACTTATTTCAAGGAGAAGTAAAAGTATTAAAGAAATTATCCTAGTTGAAATTTTTTCAAAATATTGTATAATGTTAGTACTGGTGGTGGAAGAATGAACTACGATTTAACAAGATTACAATCTGGAATTGAAAAAGAAATTTTAATTAAGGAAACTTATTCCTTTTCAAAAGAAGAATTAGAAGGAACGGAAATTCTTTCTTTGGATCAAGTTACTATAGAAGGAAGAATTTTTAAAAATGCATTGGATAATATAGAATTAACACTTACCATTGATGGAACAATGATTTTACCTTGCTCTATCACATTAAAACCAGTACCTTATCCATTTCATATCGAAGTATCTGGAGAAAAAGATGAATTATTAGAAGAAATGGGAGAAATTGAAAAAAAGAATGAAAATACCCTTGATATTTTTCCAATTATATGGGAAAATATATTAATGGAAATTCCCATGAAAGTAACGAGTCCTGATGCGGAAGGGGTAAAACTTCAAGGAGACGGATGGAAACTTGTTGGAGAAGAAGAGAATGATGGGAATACCGCATTAGAAGGTTTAAAAGATTACTATAAGAAAGAGGTGTAAACATGGCTGTACCATTCAGAAAAATTAGTAAGACACGTGGAAGAATGCGCCGTACTCATTATAAAATTAGTGCGAACGGAACAGTAAAATGTCCAAAATGTGGAGCTGAAATTAGACCACACAGAGTATGTCCAGAATGTGGAACATATAAAGGAAAAGACGTTATTAAGAAAAATGAAGAAGCAACAAAATAGTTGCTTTTTTTCTTTAATAAAGTTATAATGATTCTAGGATAGGTGTTGTTATGAAAAAGAATGGATTTACATTATCAGAATTATTAGGGGTTATTATTTTACTTTCTATTCTAGCGCTTATTACATTTCCTCCAATCATTAGCCAATTAAAAAAATCAAAAGAGGAAATGAAAGATGGAGTAGAAAAACTAATTTACAGTTCTGCAGATTTATATATCAAAGACCGAGTAAATCTTTATCAAAAAGAAGAAGGAGAAACCTATTGCATTACCCTTCAAGAATTGGTAAATGAAAGATATCTTCAACAAGATATTGAAGACGAAAACGGAACAAAAATGGATTTAAAAAAGAAAGTTATGATGAGAGTAGGAAGAAATGGTGCTATTACATATGCACTTGTAAATGAAAATCAATGTACTGAAGTAAATCATCATAGACCATAAGTTGATTGTGTTTGCAAAAATCTTAATTAGTTTACAGGAAAAGATAAGAAATCCTTATCTTTTTTTCTTTCTAACTTGAAGTAAAATATGAGAAATGCTATAATTTATTTAGAAGTGTAGGAGGTTTTTACATGGCAAAAAAGAAAAAACGCAAAGAAGTGAAAAAAACGGACACTGGAATGAAAATGGAATTAATAGGATTTTTATTTATCCTTTTATCAGTTATAGGTTTTGGAGAATTTGGAATCGTTGGAAATGTGATGAATGATTTCTGTATCTTTTTGGCTGGAAATTGGTACAGTTTATTATTAGTTGGTTTTCTAGCAATCGGATGCTATATGATGGTTAAAAGAGAAGTTCCTTGCTTTTTTACCTCAAAATTAGTTGGAATCTATATTTTAGTAATTGGAATTTTGGTATTTTCTCATATCTCTTATATAGAAGAACACAAGTTAAAAGGATGGGAAATTATTTCTAAAACAGTCCATAATTTTATGGAAGCTTTACCCAATAAAAATTTACAGGATGTAGGTGGTGGATTACTAGGTGCTTTGTTTTCAGGCGCATTTGTAAGTCTTTTTGACATACAAGGAACTTATATAGTAGTATGGTCTTTCATTGCTTTAGGCATTGTAATATTTACTGGGGTATCTATAGTAGATGTTATAAGTAGTGTAAAAGAAAATGCAAAAAAAGCTGCTCATAAAAAAGAACATAAGACACATGATGTAGAAATTAAAACAATTGAAGATGAGTATGAAAAAGAAACTACTGTACCAAAAGAAGAACCAAAATTGGTTATTTCTAGTATGGAAGAGTTAAAAACACATGTGGAAGAAAAAGAAGAAAACCCAATGGATGGTGTTGTCGTAACCACAACGGATGAGCCGATGGAAAACAAGAATTATACCTATCCACCAATCAGGTTATTAAAACCTGCTTCTAAATCAAGTACCAAAGAAAATGAAGCAGCTGTAAAAGATACCGTTCCTATTTTAGGGGAAGTATTTAAAGATTTTGGAATTGAAGGAAAAGTTGTTAAAGCCAATATTGGACCTTCTGTTACCCAGTATGAAATGGAAATTAAAGCAGGAACAAAAGTTAGTAAAATTTTAAGTATCAACAGGGAAATTGCATTAGCTTTAGCTGCTAAAGATGTTCGTATTCAAGCACCAATTCCAGGAAAAAGTACAATAGGAATTGAAATACCAAATAAGAAAAATACTATGGTATGTGTAAGAGAAATCCTAGAAAGTGTACCAAAAAATTTAGATGACAGTAAATTACTTGCTGTATTAGGTAGAGATATAATGGGAAAACCTCAATGGATGGAAATTAATAAGACACCTCACCTTTTAGTGGCAGGTTCTACTGGTAGTGGTAAATCTGTTTGTATCAACAGTTTAATAGTTTCTATGTTAATGAGAAGTAAACCAGATGAAGTGAAACTCGTATTAGTAGACCCTAAAAAAGTAGAACTTTCTATGTACAATGGAGTTCCACATTTACTAACTCCAGTTGTTACAAGTCCACAAAAAGCGAATATTGTATTAAAGAAAATGGTTTCGGAAATGGAAAATCGTTATGATAAGTTTGAAGAAAGTGGAACAAAAAATATAGCTGGTTATAATGCATATACTGAAAAACAAAATGCATTATTACCAGATGATCAAAAAATGAAAAAGTTACCATATATTGTCATAATTATTGATGAACTTGCAGATTTGATGTTAGTAGCTGCAAAAGAAGTAGAAGACTCGATTATGCGAATTACACAAATGGCAAGAGCTGCTGGAATTCACTTAATTGTCGCAACACAAAGACCATCTACCGATGTCATTACAGGTGTTGTAAAAGCAAATATTCCATCACGTATTTCATTTGCTGTATCTAGTAGTATTGACTCTCGTACCATTTTGGATATGGTAGGTGCTGAAAAACTACTTGGAAAAGGAGATATGTTATTTTTACCACAAGGAGAAAATACACCAATTCGTATTCAAGGAACATTTATTTCGGATGAAGAAATTAAAGCTGTTGTGGATTATACCATTTCTCAACAAAAAGCAAGATATGATGAAACAATTCTTATGAGTGAAGAAGAAAAAGGTGGAACAACTATGACAGATAACAAAGATGATTATGAAGAACCGCTTTACAATGAGATTGTTGAATTTGTAGTAACACAAGGAAAAGCAAGTGCCTCTCTTTTACAAAGAAGATTCCGATTAGGATATAATAGAGCTGCTAGATGTATTGATCTGTTAGAAGAAAGAGGAATTATAGGCCCTAGTAATGGATCTAAACCAAGAGAAGTTCTTGTAAAATTAGAAAACAAAGATGAAAACTGAAGGATATAATCCTTCTTTTAATTTGACAAAACTAATTGTTTTTACTATAATACACTCCCTGAAAGGGGATTATTATGGAACAAGAATTAATTGAATTATTAAAAAAACATAGAGAATACGTTAAGATAAGTAATCAATTTTCTGAAGTAAAAAAATATTATAAAGAGAACTACTATCCAATCAAAAAAGGATATTTTTATGAGGAGATGATTGCTTTTTTGGAGAAAGGGAAACTCATCTATCAATCAAAAAAGGAACCAACGGAAATTCTTCAACAAGAATATGAACTAATAAAAGAAGTAACTGCTTTTTTAAAGGAAAAAACAATGGATAAAAATTTTTCTTTACAAAAAGAAAAATATGCAAGAAAAAAGATGCAACTAGAAAAAAAGAATGATCAAGAAGGAATGAAGGAACTAGAAACGCATTATTTAAATACGGTTTCTTATGAAACGGAGTTATCATCTTATCTTGATAAATTTCAAAAAGAATTTACTTTTGATCTGAAAAATATGCAATCTGATTGGAATACTTTCAAAAAGAATCGAGTTTACAAATATGAAGTATGGAAACAAATATTTCTAATTCACTTGGAAGAAGTAAAAGAAATCTATGAAACTTATCGAAAAATGAATCAATCAAGAGAAACTTTACAAGAAGAAAAATCAAATGTTGAAAAAAGAATCAAGGAATTAGAAGAACAACCTCATATACATCGTTTCTATATTAAAAATTGTTATCCAGATCTTCATGGTAGATTGATTGTAAGAGAATGTTTGATCTGTGGGAAAGAAGAAACAGAAGCAGAAATTGGTAAAGATTTACCACCAGTGAAAACCTATTCTAAAAAAGATCGTGCCCATTTACTAGAACAAGCGTTAAAAGATGAAAAACTGTTAAAGCTTGCACAAAAAAAGCAACGATAAGAATCGAACTCTATGAAGTGAAATGAAAGAAAATAGGAATGAAAAAAGTTAGATAATGACAACAGTAGTTGTCATTTTTCTTTGTAAATAAAGGAAAATATTTTGAAAAATACAAAAATTATGATAAAATGAATAAGGTGATTAATATGGCAAAATATGATGAAACATCGATTAAAATATTAGAGGGACTAGAAGCAGTAAGAAAACGTCCTGGAATGTATATTGGATCTACTGATAAAAGAGGTCTTCATCATTTGATTTGGGAAATTGTAGATAACGGAATTGATGAAATCATCAATGGATATGGAGATCATATTAAAATCATTCTACAAAAAGATGGAAGTGTAAGTGTAGAAGATAACGGAAGAGGAGTTCCAACTGGAAAACATGCATCTGGAATGTCTACACCAGAAGTTATTTATACCATTTTACACGCAGGTGGAAAATTTGAAAGTGGGGGATACAAAGTATCTGGAGGATTACACGGTGTTGGAGCAAGCGTTGTAAATGCACTTTCTAAATGGATGGAAGTCTATATTAAAAGAGATGGATACACCCATTATATTCGTTTTGAAAATGGAGGAAAAACAGCTGTTCCACTAAAACAACTAGAACGAACAAATCGTACTGGAACAAGAGTTGTTTTTATGCCAGATGATACCATTTTTTCAACCACGAATTTTTCTTATACAACCGTATGCGAAAGAATGCAAGAATCTGCTTTCTTACTAAAAGGACTTACAGTAGAAGTCATTGACGAAGCAGATGAAAAACATGATACCTTCCACTATGAAGAAGGACTAAAAGCATTTGTTGAGTATTTAAATGACGATAAAAAACCACTTCATAAAGTTGTTTCTTTTGATGGAATAAAAGATAAAATTGAAGTCAATGTCGCATTCCAATACAGTGATACCTATTCAGAGTCTATCGTATCATTCGTAAATAACGTAAAAACCAACGATGGAGGAACTCATGAAGTAGGATTCAAAACAGCATTAACAAGAGTATTTAATGATTATGCAAAAGCAAATGGATTCTTAAAAGCAAAAGATAAAAATTTAGAAGGATCTGATACAAGAGAAGGATTAACCGCAATTATCAGCCTTCAAATACCAGAAAATAAATTACAATTTGAAGGACAAACAAAAGGGAAATTAGGAACACCAGAAGCAAGAACCATTGTAGAAAGTGTCGTATCTGAAAAATTACAATTTTTCTTAGAAGAGAATAAAGAAATTGCGACAACTCTTCTTACAAAAATGGTGAAAAGTAAAGCGGTAAGGGAAGCTGCAAGAAAAGCAAGAGATGAAGCAAGAAACGGAAAAGACAAAAGTAAAAAAGACCGTTTGGTATCTAGTAAACTAGCAGCTGCGCAAACGAAAAATCCAAAGAAAAATGAACTTTATTTAGTCGAAGGAGATTCTGCAGGAGGTTCTGCAAAACAAGGAAGAGATAGTAAATTTCAAGCAATTCTACCACTTAGAGGAAAAGTCATCAACACAGAAAAATCAAGAATGGAAGAAATTTTGAAAAACGAAGAAATTAATACCATGATTTATACTATTGGGGCTGGTGTTGGAAGTGACTTTACTGTTGAAGATAGTAACTACGATAAAGTCATTATTATGACCGATGCAGATGATGATGGGGCGCACATTCAAATCTTGTTATTAACTTTCTTTTATCGTTATATGAAACCTCTAATTGAAGCAGGAAAGCTTTATATCGCAATGCCACCTTTATATAAAATTGATTATGGGAAAAAGCATTACTACGCATGGAGTGATGAAGAGTGGAAACAAATAGTGGAACAAAACAGTGGAAAACCAAATGTACAACGATATAAAGGACTTGGAGAAATGAACGCCGATCAATTGTGGGAAACAACGATGAATCCAGATACGAGAAGTTTAATTAAAGTCAGTATTAAAGACGCTTCTTCTGCCGAAAAAAGAGTGAGTGTCTTAATGGGAGATAAAGTAGAACCAAGAAAAGAATGGATCGATGAAAATGTGGAATTCACATTAGAAGATACATATAAAATCAAGTAGGTGAATATATGAAAGAAATCATTCAAAAAGTATATGAATATTCTTTAGAAGAAATCATGGAAGAACGATTTGGAAGATATGCGAAAACCATTATTCAAGATCGTGCTATTCCAGATGCTAGAGATGGATTAAAACCAGTTCAAAGAAGAATTCTTTATGGAATGTATAAAGATCATAATACTTATGATAAACCTTATAGAAAAAGCGCGAAAACAGTCGGATTTATCATGGGTAATTACCATCCTCATGGAGATAGTTCTATTTATGATGCCATGGTTCGTATGAGTCAATGGTGGAAACAAAATACTCCATACATTGATATGCATGGTAATAATGG
>CAMNAC010000011.1 GCA_946530475.1 uncultured Mycoplasmatota bacterium | reverse complement strand
CAAAAGAAAGATTGAGTTTTCAATCTTTTTTTGATAGAATATTGATTGTTTTGGGAGGATAATATGAATAAAGATTTAGAAGAATTGATTAATATTGGAGTACCTTGCTATACACCGATTACATTACCCGTTAATGAATTCACGTTAAGTTGTGCGAAAGATAAGTCAAGTTCAATTCAAATAGAAAGAGATATTAAAGAAGAGACAGTAAAAAGAGTAAATGATATTACAAATTTCCCTTCTTCTAATAATCACCAAAATCTTTTTAAAAATTTGAATTATGTTTCCAATGATCAATCCATTTCAAAAATTGATTGGTTAGAAAAACAAAAACTGATAGATTTATTTTGGGGATTAAAAGAGTTTCATCATGATGTAACAGAAGAAGAATTGTTAAAGGAAGTAGAAAAGCAACACAATTTATTACGCGATTATATTACCTATATTGCAAAGAATCATTATTCAAGTGAATTTCATGATTGGTTGAAAAGAGATCTTACAAATTTGTATTATGGAAGAACTTATGGAGAAGATTTAAGACACTATTTAAACACTGAAAATACCTTTTATACAGTTTTAGAAACTAAGTTAGAAGATGTTCTAAAGATAGACTGTTCCGATATGTATGAAACTTATTTTGATTCCATGCATACAGAAAGTGTTGGGTTATTTATTGCTTATCAGACACTAAAAGAAGTAGTAGAAGCTTTGAAACAAGGAAATGATAAAGTTGCACAAGAAAAGGCATTCTATCTAAGTGCTTATTTCAAAAGAAAAGAATTTATGGGATTAAAAATAATTATTAACTATCGTTCTGTTTCTTTTGAGACCTTAAAAGATTATTATAATCATTTACTTGAAGTTAATCCAAACTTAAAAAATTTCAATTATAAAAGAAGTTTCTTCTTAAATCATGAATTAGAAGAGAATAAAAAAGTAATTGATACTTTATTAAATATGGAAAGAATTCGAATCAAAGAAATGTTTATCAAACAAGGAAAAACCTATGATACAAAAGAAAGCAGTACCAGAGTTGTAAAACCACTTTCTAAAGCGGAAGAAGAAAAGGTACAAGCTTATTTAGATTATAAATATTATACGTATTTGAAACATCATCCAAAAGCACAGATAACTTGTCCAAAGAAGTTTTCGAATTATACGGCTTTCTTATTTGAAAATGGGATGATTACTGCAGATCGTTTTAAAGGAGTAAATCGTTTATCTGAGACACAAAGTGATGCAGTTTATATATTTGATTCCCTAAATTTTGAAAAAGAAATTCAAAAAGATAAACAAGAATTAATTGGAAAAGTTCCAAGAATAATGCATAGAGACGGTTGGGAAGAAAAAGTAGAAAATATTGTTTTGAAAGAAACTTCGGAAGATGTAAAAGAAGAAGGGAAAAAATTAGTAAAAAAGATTAATCGTTTTTGATTAATCTTTTTTCAATGAAACAAACAAAATAGTACATAATAGCCGCAACAATTCCCAGTAGAAAAATACCGGTAATGACAAGATTTAAATTGAATACTTGAGATCCATACATAATTAAATATCCAATTCCTTCCTTCGAAACTAAGAATTCTCCCATAATTACGCCGATTAAAGTTAGGCTAATATTGACTTTTAAAGTACTGATAAAATTAGGGAAAGTTGCAGGAATCATAAGTTTTGAATACAATTGGAATTTGGATGCACCTAAGGATTTCATTAATCTGATTTTAATAAGGTCTACTTCTTTAAATCCTTGGTAAATATGAATGATCGTAATGATGACTGAGATGAAAAGAGCCATGAGAATGATGGAATTGATCCCAGCGCCTGCCCAAATAATAATAATTGGCCCTAAAGCAACTTTTGGAAGACTATTTAGTACAGTTAAAAAAGGATCAAAAATATCGTATAATGATCTCCACCACCATAGAATAGAAGCAATGAAATAACCAAGGATCGTTCCTATACCAAAACTGATTAATGTTTCATATACTGTAATCCCAATATGATTGTAAAGTGTTTGATTTTTATGAAGCTTTACAATTGTTTCCAGTACTCTTTTAGGACTAGAGAAAATAAATGGGTTTATGATTTCTTTTTCGGATAGTATTTGCCATAGGAAAAGGAATAGCAAAATGAAAAATAATTGGATGCCTATTATGATCCATTTGTAAATGATTTGTTTTTTTAAATAGAGCTTATGTTCTTCACTATACATGGAAATCAATATCCTTCCATATTTGATTGTAGTAAGAAGAAAATTCTTTACAACTACGATTGTGTATAGGAGATGTCTTATCTGTCAATTGAATGGGATAGATTTGTTTAATGGAAGCAGGTCTTTCTGTCAATACGATTACTTGATCAGAACAACTAATTGCTTCTTCTACATCATGTGTTACCATGATAGCGCTTTTGTGTTCTTTTTTAATGATATTCCATACGTCATCACATACTACTAATCTTGTATGGGCATCTAAAGCAGAAAAGGGTTCGTCTAGTAACAGTAAATCAGGTTTTGTCGCAAGAGTTCGAATAAGCGCTACTCGTTGTCTCATACCTCCAGAAAGACTGGAAGGATATGCATTCATAAACTCTTTTAAACCATAGGTTTCTAATAAAGACTTTACATATTCTTTATTTTCGTTTGTCAAATCATTTTGTAGTTCTAACCCAATATAACAGTTTTCTAAAATGGTTCTCCAAGGAAACAGTCCATCTTGTTGTAACATATAACCAATTTTAAGGTTTTCTCTTTTTATTATTTTTCCACTGCTTTTTTTATCTAAACCACAGAGAATGGATAAAATAGTGGATTTTCCACATCCAGAAGGTCCTACTATGGATACAAATTCTCCTTCTTTCATATCATAGGAAAAATGCTCTACTGCTTTTATTTCTCCTTGTTTTGTATGGTAATTCTTTTTTAAATTATGAATAGATAATAATAGTTTCATTTTGAAAAACGAGTATCTACTAGGTCTTTGTATGGGACTCTTTTTTTTAATTCATTTGCATTTTCCATAATTTCTTGAATATGTATAAAGTCTTGTTCTTTAATAGACGTTGTTTCAAACCACGAATCATTTTCTTGATAGTGGCCTACCATAGTGGTCAAATCTTTTAAGGAAGTATCTGGAAATTGGGGCAAGATGATTTTTGCGATTTCTTCTTTTGTATGAGTATGAACATAATCTAGTCCTTTTTGAATGGCATTTGTAAATCCCTGTATAATCGTCTGATTATTTTCCAAATAACTCTTTTTCGTATGATAGGCAGTGTATGGAACAACTCCTCCTAACTTACCTAAAGAGGCTACGATATGTCCATATCCTTGTTTTACCACTTCCGTTGCTTGTGGTTCAAATAAGTTGACATAATCTCCATTTCCACCTATAAAGGAACCTCCCATGGCAGGGAATGCGATACTGGTATCAATTTCTACTTCTTTTGGATTGATTCCTGCTTCTTTTAAAACCCATTCAAACGTCATTTCTGGCATTCCACCAATTCTTCCTCCAATGACTTTTTTTCCTATTAAATCTGTTAATTGAAAATGATCTTCTTTATTTCTAGATACAATGAAACTCCCATCTCTTTTTGTAAGTCCAGAAAAATTAACTAAATAATCTTTTTCTCCTTGATTATAGACATAAATAGTTGCTTCGCTTCCACAAAATCCAATTTGTACATCATCTGATAAAACAGCCGCAGTTACTTTATCTGCACCATTCGCTAAAATGAGTTCTACATCTAATCCTTCTTCTTCAAAAAAACCTAGTTCTTTCGCGACATATTGAGGTGCATAAAAGATACTATGAGCAACTTCTGCAACTTTTATTTTAGTTAGATTTTCTTTCTTTTTCGTAGGAAGTAAAAACAAAAGAAGACAAATCAATAGAAAGATTCCAATAATTCCATATATTTTTTTCAAAAATATTCTCCTTTCTACTCAAATTATTATATTCAAGAAAAAAAAGAATGCGATAGTCAATCGTTTATTTTCAAAAGAAAGTCTTATCATTTTCTTCTTTTTATGGTATGATGAATATGGTGGTAGTATGAACATAAATGGATTAAATCAAAGACAACAAGAAGCAGTAAAAACTACTGAAGGACCTTTATTAGTTTTAGCAGGAGCAGGAAGTGGAAAAACAAGAGTTCTTACTACAAGAATTGCTTATTTAATAGAAGAAATGGGAATTGATCCACATAATATTTTAGCAATTACATTTACTAATAAAGCTGCAAAAGAAATGAAAGATCGAATCTATAAGATGTTGGGTCCTGTAGGGTATCAAATTCAAATTTCTACTTTTCATTCTTTTGGGTTACTAATTATAAAAGAACATTATGATTTATTGGGGTTTAAAAAGGATTTTACAATTTTAGATAGTGATGATTCCTTAACGATTATTAAAAAAATCATGAAGGATTTAGGAATCGATCCAAAAGCCTATAATCCGAAAGCAATTCGCAATCAAATTAGTGGAGCAAAAAATGAGCTTTTAACTGCAGAACAATATGAGAAATTTGCGAACACTGAATTTGAGCAAAAAGTATTATCGGTATATCGAAGATATCAAGAAAAATTAAGAGTGAATAATTCTTTTGATTTTGATGATTTATTGATGCTTCCGAATATTCTATTACGTCAAAATAAAAGTGTTTTAGAATCTTATCAAGAACGTTTTCAATACATTTTAGTCGATGAATATCAAGATACGAATGAGGCACAATATAAAATCGTAAAAATGATTGGTTCTAAATATCAAAATGTATGTGTGGTAGGGGATAATGATCAATCAATTTATATGTTTCGAGGAGCGAATTACCGAAATATTTTGAATTTTGAAAAGGATTATCCTTCCGCAAAAACGATTTTGTTAGAAGAAAATTATCGATCTACAAAAAATATTTTAATGGCTGCTAATTCGGTAATCAAACATAATAAGGATAGAAAAGATAAAAATCTTTGGACAGAAAATGAATTAGGAGATAAAGTTTTATATCATAAGACATCTGATGAAAAAGAAGAGGCTTACTATGTAGTAGAACAAATCAAAGATTTGATATCAAAAGGAGAAGAAAAAAGTGAGATAGCAGTATTGTATCGAACCAATGCACAATCTCGTAATATGGAAGAGGCTTTACTAAGAGAAAATATTCCTTATAAGGTAGTTGGAAGTTTCTATTTCTATAATAGAAAGGAAATTAAAGATTTAATTGCTTATTTAAAACTGATTCATAATCAAGATGATGATATTGATTTACTTAGAGTAATTAATACACCTAAAAGAGGAATTGGTAATAAGACGATTGAAACTTTACAACACAAAGCAAATATTGATGGAGTAAGCTTATTTGAGGCAATTGATTCTGGAAAAGAATTAGAGTTTAAAAAGATTGTAAATGAATTAATAAAATTAAAAGAAACTTCTTCTTTAACAGAATTGGTAGATGCGATTTTAGATCTTACAGGAATTAGAAAAGAATTAGAATCTGAAAAAACAATGGAAGCAGATATCCGATTAGAAAACTTAGAAGAATTTAAATCCATTACAAAAAACTTTGAAGAACAAAATGGAATTGTTTCTTTAGAGGATTTCTTAAATGAAATTAGTTTAGTATCAGATGTAGAAGAGCATAAGAATCAAAACGATGTTGTAACGTTAATGACTGTTCATTCTGCAAAAGGATTAGAATTCAATAATGTGTTTTTAATAGGGTTAGAAGAAGGTATCTTTCCACATAATAATTCTATGATGGAAAGTGATGGATTAGAGGAAGAAAGAAGACTCTGTTATGTAGCGATTACAAGAGCTAGAAAAAAATTATGGTTAATTAATACAAGACATCGTACTTTATTTGGAATGGATCAATATAATCCAAGCAGTCGTTTTATTGGAGAAATCGAAGATGATTGTATGGAAAAAGAAATTGTAGAAGAACCACTTTGGGGAGAAAAGAAAAAAGAAAAAATTCAATTGAATATTGATCCAAATGCGGAATACAAAATTGGAGATCATGTGATACATGAAGTATTTAAAGAGGGAATGGTAGTAGGAGTTGATAAATCAATTCTAACGATTGCTTTTCCACATCCGTATGGAATTCGAAAAATTATGAAAGGTCACAAAAGTATTAGAAAGGTGTGAGAATATGTTACAAGATATTTGGAAATGGCTGGAACAAACAATGAATCAATTTAAGGGGTTTATCTTAGATCATAAAGATAATCCACTTCTTTGGTTAGCTTTTTTCTGTATAGGATTAGCTGTATTTTCCTATACCTATAACACATTAAATAAAAATAAATAAAGGTAATTATTTACCTTTTTTGTTGCTTAAAAATAAAGAAAATAGTAAAATGATCTATAGAATAGGAGAAGTAAAATATGAAAAAATGGATTGCTTTATGTGCTGTTTTATTGTTAACAGGATGTGGTAGTACAAAAAAAGATACGTTTCTTGGAACTTGGAAAACAAGTTATACTGTAGCAGGAGTTGGAGAAGTAACAGAATCGTATACATTTAAAGAAGAAAACAAGTGTGTTAGAACCATTACAACGACAGTTGATATGAATACAGATTGTACTTATGAATTTAATGAAGATAAGACACAAATTAAAATTGACTGGGAAGATAAAATCGGAGAAGCGAAATTTGAAACTTACGAAAAAGTTGATGATGATACCATCAAAATTGGAGCTAACGTTTATAAACGTGGGACAACAAAAAACGAAAAGTAAAAGGATTTTGAGTTAGTAGAATTAAGAACAGTTTATATGTGAAAAGAACGGTGTAATACTGTTTTTTTCTTTTTAAAATTGATATAATATAGTTGGTGATATTATGCAAGAGAGAATGAATGAAATCATTGAAATTTTAAATAGAGCAGCATATGAATATTACACGCTAGATAAACCTAGTATTACTGATCAAGAATATGACAGGTATATGCAAGAATTAATTAAAATGGAAGAAGAACATCCAGAATTAAAAAGAAATGATTCACCTACTGTTCGTATAGGCGGAGAAATCATTGAGGGATTTAATAAAGTAGTTCATGAAAAACCTATGATGAGTTTAAGCAACGTGTTTAATGAATCAGACATTGTTTCCTTTGATGAAAGGATCAGGAAAGAAGTATCTAATCCGAATTATGTGTGTGAACTTAAAATTGATGGATTATCTGTTTCTTTACAATATAAAGATGGAGTGTTAGTTAGAGCAGCTACAAGAGGGGATGGAGTAACAGGAGAAGACATTACTCATAATGTTAAAACGATCAAAACGATACCACTTCGTTTACCTAAAAAAATGGATTTAGAGGTACGTGGAGAAATCTATATGGGGAAAGATTCTTTTTATGCATTGAATGAACAAAGGGAAAAAGATGGAAAAGATTTATTCGCAAATCCAAGAAATGCAGCTGCTGGAAGTGTAAGACAATTAGATTCCAAAATTGCTGCTTCAAGAAACTTAGATTGTTTTTTATATACATTACCAGATGCTTTAGAACTTGGAATTCATACACAATATGAAGCATTAAAGTATATGAGAGATTTAGGGTTTAAAACAAATCCGAATATTAGACTTGTTCATAATTTAAACGAATTGTTAGAATACATTGAAGATTGGACGAAAAAAAGAGATACACTTCCTTATGAAATAGATGGAATCGTGATTAAATTAAACAATTTAGATGATCAAATTAAAATGGGGGTTACAGCGAAATATCCAAAGCATTCTACTGCATATAAATTTCCTGCAATGGAAGTTTTGACAAAGCTAAAAGATATTGTTTTTAGTGTAGGAAGAACTGGCCAAGTAACTCCAAATGCTGTATTAGAACCAGTAAGGCTTATGGGGTCTATTATTTCAAGGACGACACTACATAATGAAGATTACGTAAAGAATTTAGATTTAAAAATTGGGGATATTGTTTCCATCAAAAAGGCAGGAGATGTCATTCCTGAGGTTACAAAAGCAATCAAAGAAAGAAGAACTGGAAAAGAAATTGATTTTGTAATGACTTCAAATTGTCCAATTTGTGGAAGTAAATTAATAAGAAAAGAGAGTGAATCTGCATATTATTGTGTAAATCCAAATTGTGATGCAAGAAAAATAGAAGGACTCATTCATTATACCAGCAGGAATGCGATGAAAATTGAAGGATTTGGAGATCGAATTGTAGAAGATTTCTATAATATGGGCTATTTAAGAAATGTATCTGATTATTACCATTTATATGAAAAAAAAGAGGAATTAATGGAATTAGAAGGATTTGGAGAAAAGAGTATCACCAATCTTTTAGATAGTATTGAAGAATCCAAAAAAAATTCTTTAGAAAGACTTTTATTTGCTTTAGGAATTAGACATGTAGGAAGTAAGACAGGGAAGATATTAGCGCGTCATTTTAAAACGATAGATAATTTAATGAATGCCTCTTTAGAGGAATTAAGTGCGATAAGAGATGTTGGAAGTATTATTGCGAAAAGTGTTTATGAATACTTTCAAAATGAAGAAAACAAACAATTGATTTCTCATTTAAAAGAACTGGGAATGAATATGAATTATCTTGGTAATGAAACAGAAGAAGAAACTATTTTCAGTGGAAAAACATTTGTTTTAACAGGATCACTTGAAAGTATGACAAGGGAAGAATTAAAAGAAAAAATTGAATCTCTTGGAGGAAATGTGAGTGGAAGTGTTAGTAAAAAAACAAATGTAGTAATAGTAGGAGAAAATCCTGGAAGTAAGTATGCAAAAGCAATGGAATTGTCCATACCAATTTGGGATGAAAAAACTTTATTGGAAAATTTAGAAAAATAAAAAGAGATTAAATTAAAAATCTCTTTTTTTAGTTACAACTAAATAGTACTTGTTCTCCATCAATTGAAAGTCCATTTGATTGAAGAGTTTGTGTTATTTCTTCTTTACTTTGAGTAGTTCCTAATTCTTGAATGCATTGATCGATTCCTACTTCATTTAAAGTACAACTTACATTTAAATTTGTACTAATAGAATTATTGGTACAAGTAGTTGTATTACCTGCATTTTCAATAGCTGATACTTTTTCGTTTAACTCTTCTTCTGTTAATGGTTCATCATAATTTTCAAGTGTGGAAACATTCCATTGTGTAATTGCTGCATTGGTAGAATCAAATGTAATTTCAAAAAATACATTTTTCTTAGAGTTTTCAGATGGAATACTAGAACAATTTAAAATACTTGTTACATCAATGATTTCCTCTTCTTCAGGTTCCTCTGGCTCTGGTGTAACAGGAGTAGGAGTATCCTCTTTTTTCTCACTTTCTTTTTTAGGTGCATTCATATTTGCATAGATTACTAATCCAAATATTGCGATAATTAGTAATGAAAGACACGCAATCACTAAAGTTTCTTTTGTCGTAAATCCATTTTTCTTTCTCATATAATATCCTTTCTATTCTATAAGTCTATTTTATCACAAAACGACAATAATTAATATAGGATTGTTATTTTTTTTCCAATTCGCTTAATAAATCCATCTTCTTCTAGATGAGAAAGTTCTCTCATTAAGGCACTTCTATTCACATTAAAGTAGTCTGCTAGATCTGTATAAGAAAACTTTAATACAAATGATTTTTGAAAGTTTTGAGTGGAAAGATATTCAAAGTAAAAAAGAAGTTTTTCTCGAATCGTTGTTTTACTTAGAATCTCAATTCGAATATTTTGTTGAATCGTTTTTTGTAGAATCACAGATAAAAGTTTTTGATTTAAAAGTTGTTGATATTTTGAAGTAGTGAATTTAAAAGAATCATGGTAGATAAAAAGAATTACTTCACTTTCTTCTTTTGCTTGAACAAAAAGTTCATTATTGGTTGTGATAGGATGAAATATTTCTCCAAAAACATCATATTTTCGGTATCTTTCTACAATCACTTTATTTCCATTCGATTCATAACGAATTAAATCTGCAGTACCAGAAAGTAAAATTCCAATTTGATTTCTTTTTACAAGAAAATTGGTGATGATTTCTCCTTTTTTAAATGTCTTTTGTTGGTAGTTCTGACATTTTGGTAAAATGGATTTAATTTCTTCTATAATTTCTTTCATATTTTCATCCCGCCTAAAATTATTGTAGCAAAATAAAATTTCCTATGCAACTAGAGAAATAAAAATAACTTCTGTGTTAAAAAAATATATAAAATCGTTATAAAATAAGGCTTAAACCGATTATTTTAGAAAATTATTACCTTTCTTTTTTAGTTTTAAAGAGGTAAAAAAAGAAAATGTAAATATTTTAACATTTGTTGCAATTGCAACAGACAAGACTTTTTTTAAGAGATAGAATGAAATTGTAAAATGATAGGAGTGAAACACATGAAAGTTGTAAAAAGAGATGGACAATTTGTTGATTATGAAAGAGAAAAGATTCATATTGCGATAAGCAAAGCAAATGCAGAAGTAAAGAAATCAGAAAGAGCTTCTGAAGAAGATATTGAAGCTATTATGCAATATGTGGAATCTTTACATAAAAAAAGAGTTTTAGTAGAAGATATTCAAGATATCATTGAAGTAAAACTTATGGAGCAAGGACATTATGAACTTGCAAAAACTTATATAACATATCGTTATACAAGAGAATTAGTAAGAAGAAGTAATACGACTGATCGTTCCATTAAAGAATTAATTGATGGAGAAAGTGAATATTGGAATACAGAAAATTCGAATAAAAACTCAAGAGTTGTAACAACGCAAAGAGATTATCTTGCTGGTATTACTAGTACTGATATTACTAGAAGATTTTTACTTCCAGAAGATATTGTAAATGCACATGATGCTGGAATTATTCATTTCCATGATGCTGATTATTTTGCACAAAATGCATTACATAACTGTGATTTAATTAATCTAGAAGATATGTTACAAAATGGAACGAATATTAATGGAGTGATGATTGAAACTCCTCATAGATTTTTAACTGCTATGACAATCGCGACTCAATTAATTACTGCAGTATCAAGTTCTCAATATGGAGGAGCTACGATTAGTTTAACTCATTTAGCCCCTTTTGTAAGAAAATCAAAAGAATTCTATGAAAAACGTTATAAAGCAAGAAAACTAAGTAAAGAACAAATTGATCAATTTGTAAAAGAAGATTTGAAAAAAGAAATTGTGGATGGAGTTCAAACATTCCAATATCAAATCAATTCTATGACAACTACAAATGGACAAGCACCTTTCTTATCGGTTTGTATGTACTTAGGAGAAACGGAAGAATATAAAGAAGAGCTTGCTATGATTATTGAAGAATTCTTACATCAAAGAATTCAAGGAATGAAAAACGAAAAAGGAGTATATATTACACCAGCATTCCCTAAACTTCTTTATGTACTTGAAGAAGATAATATCAATCCAAAAGGAAAATATTATTATTTAACAAAATTAGCCGCAAAATGTACTGCTAAGAGAATGGTTCCTGATTATATCAGTGAAAAAGTAATGTTAGAACTTAAGAAAAATGAATATGGAGAAGGAGAATGCTATCCATGTATGGGATGTAGATCTTTCTTAACTCCAGATCGTTCGATTAGTTTAGGAAATATCGCAAAGGCAAAAAATTATGTACCTGGAAAAGGAAAATACTATGGTAGATTTAATCAAGGAGTTGTAACTTTGAATTTACCAGATGTAGCCTTATCTTCAGGAAAGAATATGAAAAAATTCTGGGAGATTTTAGAAGAACGTATGGAATTATGCCATAGAGCACTAAAAATACGTCACGAAAGACTTTCAAAAGCGACAAGTGATGTAGCACCTATTTTATGGCAACATGGAGCTCTAGCACGTCTAGAAAAAGGAGAATCTATTCATGAATTGTTACATCATGGATATTCTACCATTTCTTTGGGATATGCAGGACTTTATGAATGTGTAAAATATATGACTGGACATTCTCATACTGATAATGGGGAAGGAAAAGAATTTGGTCTTGAAGTATTACAAAGATTAAATGATGCTTGTAAAAAATGGAAAGCAGAAGAAGATATCGATTATTCTGTTTATGGAACACCAATTGAATCTACTACTTATAAATTTGCGAAGGGATTAAGAGAACGTTTTGGAATTATAAAAGGAATTACAGATCGTGACTATATTACCAATAGTTATCATGTTCCTGTATTTGAAGAAATTGATGCATTTACAAAACTAAAATTAGAATCAGAATTCCAAAGATTGAGTCCAGGGGGAGCAATTTCCTATATTGAAACATCTAACTTAGAGGGCAATTTATCTTCTGTTATGGAAGTAATCAAATTTATATATGATAATATTATGTATGCAGAATTAAATACGAAATCAGATTATTGTCAAGAATGTGGATATACAGGAGAGATTTTAATTGATGACAATCTTGAATGGTATTGTCCAAATTGTGGAAATAGAGATCATGATAAATTGAATGTCGCAAGAAGAACTTGCGGATACATTGGTACAAACTTCTGGAACAAAGGAAGAACTCAAGAAATAAAAGAAAGAGTTATTCATTTGGATAATAAGGATGATGAATAATGCGTTATAACAAAATTAGAAAAATGGATATCTCAAACGGTCCTGGAGTTAGAGTATCAGTCTTCTTTCAAGGATGTGAGTTTCATTGTAAGAATTGTTTTAACAAAGAAACTTGGGACTTTGCTGGTGGAAAAGAATTTACGGATGAAACCATTGAACACATTTTAGATTTATGTTCAAAGGATCATATTCAAGGATTGTCCTTATTAGGGGGAGAACCTCTTCATCCTAAAAATATTGAAGGATCAACCAAACTAGCAAAACGTTTTAAAGAACGTTTTCCAAATAAAACATTATGGGTTTGGTCTGGCTTCTTATACGAACTTTATGTGGGAAAGAAAGAAATTGTAAATTATATTGATGTCTTAGTAGATGGACAATATATAGATGAAGAATATGATCCTACTATTTTATATCGTGGTTCTAGAAATCAAAGAGTCATTGATGTACCAAAAACATTAAAGGCAAAAAAAATTGTGTTATTTGAGGGAGAACTTAAGAATTAAGTTCTCTTTTTCAAAGACAAAAAGGAAAAAATATTATATAATAAAAGTGGTGAGTCTATGAAAGTAATTAAAAGAGATGGAAAAATTGTAGAATATGAAAGAGAAAAGATTAAAACAGCAATTCATAAGGCAAATGTAGAAGTTTCAGAGCCAGAAAAAGCAACCGAACAAGAAATTCATTCCATTATCACTTATATTGAGTCGTTAGGGAAAAAGAGAATATTAGTAGAAGATATTCAAGATATTATCGAATTAAAATTAATGGAATTAGGACATTATGAGTTAGCAAAAAAATATATTGTATATCGTTATACAAGAACTTTGGTTCGTAAGCAAACTAGTACAGACTCATCCATTTTAGGAATGATTAAAAAGACAAATCAAGAAGTAGTTTTAGATGGCCAAAATAAAATTGTTTCTTCCATGCAAAGAGATTTAATTGCAGGTGAAGTATCCAAAGATTTAACTAAAAGAATCTTACTCCCTGAAAAAATCGTAAGAGCCATGGAAGATGGAGTTTTGCATTTTTTAAATTCAGA
The DNA here is from genome assembly GCA_946530475.1 of uncultured Mycoplasmatota bacterium. Taxonomy (GTDB): domain Bacteria; phylum Bacillota_I; class Bacilli_A; order RF39; family UBA660; genus CAMNAC01. The sequence continues at coordinate 8,009 of CAMNAC010000011.1, read as the reverse complement.
GTATTATGTTCAACCCATTTTCCATTCTAGTTTGATTGATATAGAAGATATGTTAGAAAATGGAACGGTTATTCAAGGGAAAAAAATTGAATCTCCAAAAAGCTTTCAAGTCGCATGTACGGTTCTAACGCAAATCGTAACTTCTGTTTCTTCTTCTTCCTACGGAGGCGTTTGCCTTCCACTTTCTTTAGGGAAGTATTTAAGAAAAAGCATGGAAAAAATCGAAAAGGAAAAAAGACCTTTAAGCGATTATAAAAAAGAATTGATTTCAGGAGTTCAAACGCTTATTTATCAAATGAATACTTCCATGAATACAAGTGGTAAAATCCCTTATGTAACATTGATTTTAGAAAATAATGAGGGAGAGTATCAAAAAGAAAATCTTGAAATTATGGAAGAATTATTAAAACAAAAGGCAAAAGGGATGTTGGATGAAAATGGAAACCTTATAGAACCAGAATACCCTAAAATTGTATATGTATTAGATAAGTCTAATTGTTTACATGGAGGAAAACACGATGATTTAACAAAATTATCTTTCTCTTGTAATGAGATTACTTATTTATCAAAGGAGAATATGGAAAAAGCTTATGGAAAAGTGACTTATCCTATTTGGAAAGGTTTACTATTAAAACCAAGTTCTATAAAAGGAAGATTTCATCAAGGAATGGTCTCTTTGAATCTTCCACAAATTGCGATTTTAGCAGATGGAGTAGAAGAAACGTTTTATAGTCTACTACGAGAAAGAGTAGAATTATGCCTAGAAGCTTTGTTATGTCGTCATTATGCTTTGTTAGGAACTTATTCTGATATGAGTCCTATTTTATGGAAATATGGCGCAATTAGTAGGCTAAAATCAGGTGAAATGATTGATTCCTTATTAAAAAATGATGTATCCAATCTTTCTTTATGTTATGTAGGATTACAGGAAGTCAATATTTTAATGAAAAAGGACCTTTCTGTTTCCATTCTAGAATTTTTGAAAGAAACTTGTGAAAAATGGAGTATAGATAATCATATTGAGATAACTTTATATGGAATGAATGATTCTTATTTTGTAGAAATTGATCGTGAAAAATTTGGAAAAATAAAAGGGGTAACTGATCGAAACACTTATACCAATATTGATCAAACGAAACCTCTGTATGAAAGTGTAGAATCTTATAATAAAATGGTTCAGCTATCTTCTGGTGGAATGGATCTAACTTGGGATTTTGATCATGTAAAAGAGTTGATTCAAGAAAATAAACTAATCTATTGGAACGTAAGAAAGGAAAAATAATATGGTAGAAGTAAAAGTAAAAAAACTAAAAGAAGACGCAGTCCTTCCTACTTATGGAAGTGAATATGCAGCAGGAGCAGATTTATATGCTTGCATTGATGAAAAAATCACTTTAAATCCAAGTGAAACAAAATTGATTCCAACAGGACTTTCTATGGAAATACCAGAAGGATATGCAGGTTTAATCTATGCGAGAAGTGGACTTGCAAGTAAAAAAGGATTAGCTCCAGCCAATAAAGTAGGAGTTGTAGATAGTGATTATAGAGGGGAAATTATGGTAGCCCTTCATAATCATTCTAAAGAGAAACAAGAAATTGACGCAAAAGAAAGAATTGCGCAATTAGTAATAACTCCTTTTTTAAAAGTACATTATGAAGAAACAGACTCTTTAGAAGAGACAAAAAGAGGAAAAGGTGGATTTGGTTCGACTGGAAGAAAATAAAAAAGCACTCAGTGCTTTTTTTAATGGTTGGTTAAACGATAAAAGTTTATTTGTGGGATATTAAGAAATCGAATCGGATATCTAGTCGTACCTAACCCTGGAGAAATGTAGAGTTTTGTTTCTTCTAATAAATATTCTCCATTTTTAAAGTTTTTAGAGCCATTTGGGTAATAAATTCCCCCGATAAAAGGGAGTCTCACTTGCCCTAAATGGGAATGTCCTGCAAGGACTAATTGAAATTTGGAATAATCGATTTCTTGGATACTATCCGCTTCATGCATCAATAGAATAGAATAACTTGGTTTATTCGGATTATGAATGACTTCTCCTTTTTCATTTGTTTGTGGTTCTAAAGAATTTAAATAATCAAAAATTGGTTTGGTTTTATCTTTTGCATTTTTTGTTCCATTAGAAGTAGTGCTCATTCCAGCAAGAAATAAAACTTCATTTTTTTCATTATAGATGGAATCATATTTTTCATCTAATAAGACAAAATCTCCATTTTCTAAAATAATTGAATAATCGGACCTTCCATAATCATCTTCTCCAGAAATGGCATATTTTCCAATCTCCGCATTCATGCCTTTTAAAAAATCAGTTAGACTTTTTTTCTGTTCTTCTGTGATAGAAATACCATGTTCAAACAAATCCCCTGTGAAAAAAATTAAATCTGGTTTTAAACGGTTTACTTCTTTTTGAATTCTTTTTAAATCTTTTTCCAAGATGCTTCTTCCATAGTGAATATCACTCAAATGAACGATCTTTAGTCCATGAAACCCATCTGTTACATGGGAATCTACAATTTTGATTTCTTTTGTTTTTAAAAGATGAGGTTCTATTAGAAAGGAATAAAGAAAAAGGATAAAAAAGAAAAGAATTAATAGAATGATACTATTTCTAATCCAATGTTTTTTTTCCATACGATCACCTTAAAAATAGTATATCATAAAAAAAAGATAGGTGACTATCTTTTATAGGAAGAAATATAATAATATTTGTAAAGAAAGTAAGATTCCATTATGTACAAAATGCATCGCTGTTGACGTGAAAATGTTTTCAGATTTTACATAAAGATAGGCAAATATTAAACCTGGGATACTATATGGAATAATGTATAAATAATCGGTCATAGCTTCTACACTTGTTACCACATGCAAAGCTCCAAATACGAATCCCGAAAGAAGAATAAATAGATATTTATTTTTAAATAGATGCCTAAATGATAAACGGAAAATAAACTCTTCTAAAAATGGGGCTACTAATACAGCAGATACAAATGTATAAACAGGAGATACTTTCATTAAATCTCTAATTGCTTCTTCATTAGATGCAATATCACTATTTGTAAATACTTGTATAAGAAGGTTACTTACCATCATAAGTGCTAAAAGAACAAACCAATATTTTAAATATTTTTGAAAATATGTTTGATGATTAATTTTTAAATCTTCTAAATCTTTTTTTAATTGATCTTTAAAAAGATAAATAATGAAACAGAGTAATGCAATTTCTACTCCTAAAGAATAAGCTAGACGAATCCAAGTTGGAATCGAAGCTATTTCAATATGCAATAAATGGAAAGGAAGTGCTAGAATATCTGTGAATATCATAAGTCCGTATAAAATAATGACTAGTCCACTTTTCAAAGCATTTTTATTTTCTTCATTTTTCATGTTATCAACTCCATCTATTGTTATTATATCAAAAAAATAGGAAATAATGGTAAAAAAATAGTGCATTTTCAAAAAACTATGTTATAATAAATACAGATTTGAATCAACTGGAAGAGTGGGACATCCCACTCTTTCCTGATGTTAGGAGGAATTTATGGACATTAGTGAACGAGTAAAGTCAAAAATTGAAGGAGTCATTACAGAAAATGGATATCTATTAGATCAAGTGGAATATGTAAAAGAAGGTTCTATGTATTTTTTAAGAATCATCATTGATAAGCAAGGGTTTATTGATTTGGATGATTGCGTAAAAGTAACAGAGTTAATTAATCCAATTGTAGATTCATGTGATTTTTTAACTGATAATTATACATTAGATGTATGTTCAAAAGAGAAAGGTTGGGAGTAATATGCCAAGAAAGAAAAAAGTAGAAGAAGAAAAAATTACGGGTGTAGATGTAAAAGAATTTAAAAAAGCAATGGATTTATTAATCAAGGAAAAGGGACTAGATGAAGATTATATTTATGAAGCTTTGGAACTTGCTTTAACATCTGCTTATAAAAAGAATTATGGAATACCAAATGCACGTGTAGAATTTAATAAAGATACCGGTGAAATTAAAGTATTTTCTTATAAAACAGTCGTAAAAGATCCAGATGAATATGGATGTATTAATTTTGATGAAATAGAAGAATACTATAAAGAACATGAAGCAGAACTTGATAATGAAGATTTTGAAGATATGAAAGAAATTATGTTTGATCCTAGAATTCACTTGACATTAGAGGAAGCTAGAAAAATTGTTCCAGGGATTGAAATTGGAGAAACCATTGAAGAAGAAGTTACTCCAAGAGATTTTGGTAGAGTTGCTGCTTCAACTGCAAAACAAGTAATTGTACAAAAAGTAAGAGAAGCAGAAAGAAATATTATTTTGACTACTTTCCAAGATAAACAAGATGAAATGGTAACTGGAATTGTGGCAATGGAAGATGTAAGAAATTATTATATTGATTTAGGAAAAGCACAAGGAATTTTACCGAAAACAGAAATCATTCCAGGAGAAACCATTCAAATGGGATCTAGTATTAAAGTTTATATTACAAAAGTAGATAATAATACGAAAGGGCCAGTTATTTTGCTTTCTAGAATTCATTATGGATTTGTAAAACGATTATTAGAATTAGAAATTCCAGAAATCACAGATGGAACAATTTTAATCAGAAATGTTGCACGAGAAGCTGGAGTTCGTACGAAAGTAGCAGTAGAAAGTACCAATCCAAATGTGGATCCAATTGGGGCATGTATTGGAGAAAGGGGAACTCGTATTGCGAACATTTTAAAGGAATTAGGACAAGAAAAATTAGATATTGTTGTTTATTCTGATGATCCTGTAGAATTCATTGAACATGCTTTAAGCCCTGCTAAAAACTTACATGTTATTATCATGGATGAAGAAGAAAAGAATGCTATGGTAATTGCAGATGATCAAAATCTTTCACTTGCAATTGGAAAACGTGGATTAAATGTACGTTTAGCAGCACGTTTAACTCATTACACGTTAGATGTAAAAAGCTATGCAGAAGCAAAAGAAGTAGGAATCAATTTCGTTCAGGGGGAATAATATGAAAACAAAAAAAATTCCTATGAGAAGTTGTGTAGTGACAAGAGAAAGGCTTCCAAAACAAGAACTTATACGTGTTGTTCGTTCAAAAGACGGAGTTGTTTCAGTGGATGAAACAGGAAAAATGAATGGGAAAGGTGCTTACTTAAAAAAAGACCTTTCTGTCATAGAACAAGCTAAAAAGAATAAAATATTAAATAAGGTATTAGAAATTGATATAGAAGAAAGTGTGTATGAAGAATTGAAGAAAAAAATTAGTTAAAGAAAGTTAGGTGATCTTATGATGACAGTAAAAGAATATGCATTAGATGTGGATAAATCAGTCGCTGAAATATTAAGAATGTGTGAAAGTCTTGGAATCTCAGTGTCTTCTGAGGAAGATATGTTAGATGATGAGGCCATTACCGAATTAGATATCATGATTCAAAATAGTGGAGAGGAAGAAGAGGAAGAACAACTTAAAGAATTAGAAGAAGAAATCAATCAAAAAGAAAAAATTAAAGTAGATACTTTAAAACCTCAAAAAGTAAAAAAGAAACCTCTTTCTAATAATGGAAAGAAAAAAGAATTCGCAAGTAAGAAAAAAGAAATGTATAAGAATAAAGAAAAGCTAATTTCCAATACTTCTAGTCAGAATGACAATATTATTTATTATAGAGAAAATATGACTACTGGAGAACTAGCAAAAGAATTAGGAGTCGATGCTGCAGAAGTAATTAAGAAGCTATTTTTACTTGGAATTATGGCAAATATTAATCATGCGATTACAGAAGAACAAGCAGAACTGGTTGTCTCTGATTACGGGAAAGAATTAAAAAGAGAAGAAGTAAGAGATGTTGTAAACTTTGAAAACTTTGAAGTAGTAGACAAAGAAGAAGATTTGGTTCCAAGAGCGCCTGTTGTAACAATTATGGGACATGTTGACCATGGTAAGACAACTTTACTTGACACCATTCGTAAAACAAATGTAGCAGCAGGTGAAGCAGGTGGAATTACACAAGCAATTAGTGCTTATCAAGTAGAATACAATGGAAAACCAATTACATTTATTGACACTCCTGGGCATGCTGCATTTACGGAAATGCGTGCAAGGGGAGCGAAAATTACGGATATTGTTATTATCATTGTTGCAGCAGACGATGGCGTTATGCCACAGACAAAAGAAGCCGTAGATCATGCAAAGGCAGCTGGAGTACCTATTATTGTCGCAATCAATAAAATGGATAAACCAGGTGCTAATCCAGAACGTATTATGACGGAATTATCTGAAATGGGACTTACTCCAGACGAATGGGGTGGAGATACTTTATATAATAAGATCACTGCTTCTACAGGAGAAGGGGTAGGAGAATTATTAGAAAACATCTTACTCATTTCTGAAATGCAAGAATATAAAGCAAATCCAAATCGATATGCAATGGGAACAGTTGTTGAATCGAGACTTGATAAACATTTAGGACCAGTTGTAACAATTTTGATTCAAAATGGAACTCTTCGTTTAGGAGATCCTGTTGTAATTGGAACCGCTTATGGAAAAATTCGTACCATGAAAAATGATTTAGGAGAAGATATTACAGAAGCACTTCCATCTAGTCCAGTAGAAATTACAGGTGTGAATGATACGCCTTCTGCTGGAGATAAATTTATGGCATTTGAAACAGAAAAAGAAGCTCGTTCCATTGGAGAAGAAAGAAAGGTAAATGCAAAAGAAAAAGAAAGAACTGTACAAAAAGCAGTTACTTTAGATGATTTATTCTCAAAAATTCAAGAAGGAACAAAAGAAATCAATGTGATTGTAAAAGCAGATGTCAATGGTAGTGCAGAAGCTGTTAAGAATTCCTTAGAAAAAATTGAAGTAGAAGGAGTTCGTGTAAATGTGATACGTAGTAGCGTAGGCGCAATTACAGAAAGTGATATTGTTCTTGCAAAAGCAAGTAATGCACTTGTGATAGGATTTAATGTTAGACCAACGAACCATATTAAAGACTATGCTACTGAAAATGGAGTAGAAATCAGACTTTATAATATTATTTATAAGGCAGTAGAAGAAATGGAATCTGCAATGAAAGGTATGTTAGATCCTGAATTTGAAGAAAAAATCATTGGATCTGCTGAAGTAAGACAATTATTTAAGTTCTCTAAAGTAGGAACGATTGCAGGATGTTATGTAACAGATGGAGTCATAAAAAACAATGCACAAGCACGTATTATTCGTGAAGGTGTTGTAATATATGATGGAAATATCGGATCTCTACAAAGAGAAAAAGATGCAGTGAAAGAAGTAAAAAAAGGATTAGAATGTGGAATTACGATTGAAAACTTTAGCGATATTAAAGTTGGAGATGTATTTGAAGCATATGAAATGGTAGAAATAAGGAAGTAATTCTTCCTTTTTTTCTTATTTATGATATAATTTGATTAGGTGATACTCTATGAAAACAATGAAATTAGAACGTATTTCTGATATGTTAGTAGAACAAATTAGTTATATTATTAACAGGGAAGTAAAAGATAAAGATATTGAATTTGTAACGGTTACAGAATGCAAAGTATCAAGTGATTTAAGCTATGCAAAAGTATATGTAACGGTATTAAATGATGCAAAAAGGAAAGAAACAATAAAAGCACTTAATAATGCCAAAGGTTTTATTCGTGGAAAACTTCATGATAGAGTAGATATTAGACACATTCCAGAATTAGAATTTGTCTATGATGAATCTATCGAATATGGACAAAACATTGAAAAAATTATTGAACAAATTCATGATAAGATTGACGAATAAAGTGAATTATGTTATATTGAAACTGTTATTGAATGAAGAAAGATTTTAAGTAGTCTCTTTTTGGAAATTAGAAAGTTTGTGGTAGATGAAAACAAACCAAGAAAAGAAGATGAAATTACACATCTGGAGTTCAAACGTATTCTTGCGTTAAAAGAAAGAGATCAGTCATGATAAATTAAGGTGGTACCGCGGTTTTTCGCCCTTAGA
>CAMNAC010000010.1 GCA_946530475.1 uncultured Mycoplasmatota bacterium | reverse complement strand
ATGAAAAAAAGTTCTTAAATAGAACTTTTTCTTATGCCTCATTTGTTTCGTTTTTCTTAGCTTCAGCTCTTTCAGCTTTTCTTTTTTGACGACATTCTCTACATCTAACTGGTTTGTGTTCGAAGCCTTTTTCTTTGTAGAATTCTTGGTCTCTTACTGTAAAAGTAAATTCTTTTCCACAGTCTTTACAAACGATAACTTCATCTTTTAACTCTTCCATGCTTCCTCCTTCTTGTTTCGATTAAATCCTGATAGAACTTTCAAAGGAAAGGAACCATAACTTAACCATTTTCAATATAGCATATGAAAATAAAATAGGCAAGAAACAATTTGAAAAACTTTACACTATTTGGCAATCTTTTCATAAAATACAGTGAGGTGACTTATGAAGACAGTAGCGCTTCTATTTGGAGGAAAATCACAGGAACATTTTATCTCCTGTATTTCTGCAAAATCCATTTATGAACATGCAAATAAAGAAAATTATCAAATAGATTTAATTGGAATTACCAAAGAAAATGAATGGTATTTCTATCAAGATGAATTGTCTTATTTGGAAGATGGAACATGGGAAAAGCATAACATAAAACCCATTTTAAACGTTTTGGAAACATTGAAACAATACGATGTCATTTTTCCTATTACACATGGTGCTTACGGAGAAGATGGAAAATTACAAGGATTATTAGAATTTACAAATGTACCTTATGTAGGTGGGAAAACACTTTCTAGTGCCATTAATATGGATAAAGGAATTAACAAAAAACTATTATCCTTTTATGGAATTCCACAAGTACCTTTTGTAACTTTAAAAAAAGAAACTCCATTAGAAACAGTAACTTCTACTTTAACATTTCCTGTCATTATTAAACCATGTAATGGTGGATCTTCTATTGGAATTAAAAAAGCAAATACTTATCAAGAATTAAAACAAGCAATCACCTATGCATTCCAGTATGATGATGAAATACTTGTGGAAAAGTTTTTAAAAGTAAGAGAATTAGAATGTGGAATACTAAAAACGGATACCATTTTAATATCAGATATTGGAGAAATCCTTCCAGCAAATGACTATTATGATTACGAATCCAAATATGAAAAAAAAGAATCTATCATAAAGATTCCCGCTCAAATACCAGTAAGAATCAAAAAAGAAATACAAGATCTAGCAAACAAACTATTTGAAATTACAAAATGTGATAGTTTCGCAAGAATTGATTTCTTTTATGAAGAAAAAAGTGGAAAACTCTATTACAACGAAATTAATACCCTTCCCGGTTTTACTTCCATCAGCATGTATCCAAAATTAATGGAACAAAAAGGAATAACTTATTCTGATTTAATTTCTATTCTAATAGAAAACGCAAGTTAATCTTGCGTTTATTTAATCATTCTATTTTTAATATAACTTTCTTTAATTAATTTTTTTCCTGGTTCTTTTTCATCAAATTGATGTTCCCTTTCAAATTGAACCAAAGCATCTCTTATATTCTTTAAATTTTTAATATCCAAATATTTCTTTAAATTCATATCTATCATTTCATTTGTCAAATACTCAAATAAATCTCTATCTACTCGTTCAATTAAATGAAGATATTCATGAGATTCATCCTTTACTAAAATTGCACCATTCCAAAAAAGATATCCATCTTCTGGAACTCCTATTCTTTTACATGTTTTTCTAGGTAAAATCAGATGATGAAAAGATAAATCTCCTTTATTTGAAACTTCATAACCCATAAAATCGATTCCTACATCCATAATTTGAAACTTGCGAATCATTTCTTTTGTAACACTGTGCATAAGAATCACCTGTATTTTCTATTTGTTATATTTTATGAAAAATATGCTATACTATGAATAGAATTTATTCTATTTTTATTGTAACATAGGATCAAAAGAATGAAAAGATGAAACATTACAAAAGTGTCAAAAAGCGTTTAGATTACTAGTCTATATCAATTAAAATAAGAATATGAGAGAATAATGTTAGGTGAGAAAGGATGGAAAAAGAAATAGAAAATATCTATAATATTATTGGGTTGAACATCAAAAAATATCGTAGACAACAACGTTTAACTCAACAAGAACTAGCGGATAAACTTATGTTAAGTGAAAGTTTTATTGCGAAATTAGAATCCAAGACCTATCAAACAATATCAATAGACACCCTAGAACAAATTGCCAAAATATTAGAAATAGATATTAAAAAATTCTTTGACAGGAGTGTTCAAAGAAAATAAAAAAAGGGAAAACCCTTTTTTATTTTGCTTTTTTTGCATCAAATTTTTTACGTTCTTCTGTATTTAAAATCTTTTTTCTTAAACGGAAATGATTTGGAGTTACTTCTACTAATTCATCTGCATTAATATAATCCAAACAAGTTTCCAAAGACATCTTACGTGGTCTTTTTAAAACGACTGTGTGATCGCTTCCAGAAGCACGTGTATTGGTTAGTTTCTTTCCTTTTACTACATTGACTGCTAAATCATTATCATGAGTATGTTCTCCTACAATCATACCTTCATATACTTCGTCTCCTGGTTCAATGAACATAACGCCTCGATCTTCTAATTGACCAAGTGCATAAGCAGTCGCTTTTCCGTTTTCCATAGAAACCATGACTCCTAAGGAACGTTCCCCTACTTTCGTTCCAGCCATAGGACGATACTCTTTATAAGTATGACTTAACATACCATATCCTTTTGTCATTGTCATGAATTCAGTTGTAAATCCGATTAATCCTCTTGAAGGAACCGTATAATTTAAACGAACTTGATTATCATGATTGTGCATATTTTCCATTATTGCTTCTCTATTTCCTAAAGCTTCAATAACAGAACCTACATATTCTTCCGGAACTTCAATTTGAACATCTTCAAATGGTTCACATGTAACACCATCAATTTCTTTTTTGATTACTTCTGGTTTTGATACTTGAAGTTCATATCCTTCTCTTCTCATATTTTCAATTAAAATCGATAAGTGAAGTTCTCCTCTACCAGAAACGATAAAGGATTCATTATCATTTGGTCTTACTTTTAAACTAACATCTCTTTCTGTCTCTTTATTTAAACGTTCCTCTATTTTTCTAGCAGTTAAAAGTTTTCCATCTCTTCCACAGAAAGGAGAAGTATTCACACCAAAAGTCATTTGTAAAGTTGGTTCATCAATACGAAGTAAAGGAAGTGCTTCTTCCATTCCAACTGTACAAACAGTTTCTCCTACTTCAATATCAGGAAGTCCCGCAATCGCTACGATATCTCCTGCTTTCGCTTCTGTTACCTCTATGCGTTTTAATCCTAAATATCCAAACATTTTTTGAATACGGAATTGTTTGATACTTCCATCTAATCTCACACAACTTGCCATTTCATTAACCTTGATTGATCCTCTTTTTACTCTTCCAATTCCAATTCGACCTACGAAATCGTTGTAATCAAGAAGTGCTGGCTGAAATTGGAAACCACCATCTAAATTAACATCTGGTTCAGGAATCGTTTCCAAAATAGTATCCAAAATATAATCCATTGTTGGTTCTTGTTTTGCTGGATCTGGGTCCATACTAGATGTTCCAGCAAGCGCAGAAGCATAAACGACAGGAAACTCTAATTGGTCGATATCTGCACCTAGTTCAATAAATAAATCTAATACTTCATCCACTACTTGAGTTGGACGAGCAGCTGGTTTATCAATCTTATTTACCACTACGATTGGAGTTACTTTTGCTTCTAAAGCTTTTTTTAACACAAATCTTGTTTGTGGCATCGTTCCTTCATAAGCATCTACAACTAGTAAAACACCGTCTACCATATTCATAATACGTTCTACTTCTCCACCAAAATCAGCATGCCCTGGGGTATCTAGAATATTAATTCTACAACCTTTATAATTGATCGCAGTTGTCTTGGCTAGAATCGTAATTCCTCTTTCTTGTTCAATGGCATTGGAATCCATAGAAGATACTTCTTCATTTTCACGGAAAGTACCACTCATCTTTAGTAATTGATCAACTAAAGTCGTTTTTCCATGGTCTACGTGCGCGATAATCGCTATGTTTCTAATATTCATATAATCACTTCTCTCTTGACCTAGGTAGTATATCACATTTTTAAAACTGATGTAAATAAATTTTTGGGAAATAATGAAAAAAACAAATAAGTTTTTCTTATTTGTTTCGATTTTGATATCCACATTTTGTACAATAGGTAGTATCACACCCAGAACCACAGTTTCCACAATAATGGATTTCATTTCCGTTTCTTAATACAATTTTCTCACTTCTTTTAGAAATTCGTTTCACAATTATAAAACAAATGATATATTGAATTCCCACAAAAAGATAGAATACATAAATAGGAAAAGCAAAATAACCATTCGCAAAAAGTAAAAAATCAAAAATTGTATGGATAAAAGTTGGTGCTAATAAACTTAATAATAAATATTTTATTTCTTCCAATTTATTTTTTTCATTACGAAATATTTTAGCTTTTCCTAAAAAATATCCCATAAATACACTGAAGCATGCATGACTTGGAACAGAAAGAATTGCTCTTATTAAACCTGTTCCGATTCCACCCTGGGATACGTAAAGCAAATTTTCAATACAAGCAAATCCTAACGAAGCATAAACAGAATATACAATTCCGTCATAGACCTCATCAAATTCTTCGTTTTTATAACAGTTAAGCATTACCACAATCCATTTCACAAATTCTTCCACTAAAGCAACCCCAATGTAAACTGCACAGAAACAACCTAATAGATCATGACTTAACTCGACAGAGTAGTTTTTGTCTAAAAGAAATTCAAAGAAAACAGCAGGAAAAGCCATCGCAAAACCAAGCCAAAACACTTTTTTTACTAAACTTTTTGGTTCTGCGTTTTTATCTTTGGTATAAATATAGTTTACAATCACTATAATAGGAATAATCGCCACTAAAATTAAAATATTCATACTCTCTATCCTCTCTCTCCTATATATTCTGCAAAATAAATCATAGGAGCAATTTCTTTTAAGAAATCCTCGTGAAATTGATTATCCACATTATAATAAATAATTTCTGTAACATAACTTGCATTTAATGCTGCATAAGCAATCACATAACGTTCTTCTGCACGAGTAACATGTGCGACCACATATTCAACTTTGTCAATTTTCTTTGTTTCTATAGAATTTACTTCACATTTGTTTTCTTCTAAAGCATCTTTTAGTAATTTTAAATTGTTTTTTACTTTATGAAAACTTCCCTCTGATATTTCTAAAGAAAAAGAAAAATTGTCTTCTAAATCTGTTAGAATCAAACGATTTAAATTGGTTTCCTGTTTGAAAGTTTTTGGAACATAGAAAGTAAAATTTTGGGAAACAACTTTATTAGAATTCTCTTTATACTTCTTAAAATCCATCCCCAATATTCTACCATTCATAATTGGATATGCGATAGAGACAGCTGTGACAGCAAGTAAAATCATTAACAAAATAGTAGAAAAAGGATTTCCCTTTTTTTTCACTCCTTCTGATGTAGGATTTCCACACCTTTTACAATAGGATTCTGTAGAATTTAAAGCACTTCCACATTTTATACAAACCATATTATCCCTCTTTTCTATATTTTGAAAAATGGAAGAAGAAATTTTATAAATGGATTCTCTTTCATTTTTTCAAGTTCTTTCATCTGTTTTTGATATTCTTCTCCAATTTTCATTAATTGACTTTCTATAATTGTTAATTCTTGATACTTTTTACTTTGCTTACTTTTGAAAATTGAAGGTTCTATTTCTTTGAAAAGTTTTTCTATTTTTGCATGTTTCATAAGTTTTTCCGTTATATTTAGTTTTTCATAAGACACATTACATTCCGCTATTAATTGTCCGAAAATCTTTTTCGAAATACCTTTTTCTTTTTTTAAACCATCAAGGAACTCTGGAAGAATCTTCCAATATAATTTCATATAAGTATCCATTAATTTTAAAGTTACTTCTTTTTCTTTTTTCTTAGTTCTAATTTTTTGAATTTGAATCCAATTAAAGATTCCAAGTAAAAAGAAAACTGTTAAAATTATTCCAATGATTTTCATAAACTACCTCTTCTTTATTTTAACATATTTTTGCGGTATAATGTTATAAAGTAGGTGAGATATGAAAAAATATTGGATATTATTTTTTTGTTTGCTTTTACTACCTTTTTCTGTAGAGGCCAAAACAAAAGCAACCTTAAAAGAATGTATCGATGGAGATACCGCAAAATTTCAAATAGAAAATGAAACATATACAGCTCGTTTTTTAGCAATCGATGCCCCTGAAATCAAACATGGAAAAAACAAAGCAGATCCTTACGGGGATGAAGCAAAAGAATTTACTTGTAATGAACTTAAAAATGCGAAAAGCATTAGACTAGAATATGATGAACATTCCGATAAAAAAGATAAATATGACCGTATTTTAGTATGGGTTTGGGTAGATGATCAATTACTACAAGAAGAATTAATCAAAAAAGGATATGCAAAAGTCGCATACCTTTATGGAGATTATAAATATACCGAAACATTAAAAGAACAAGAAGCAAAAACAAAGAAAAAAGGAATTGGAATTTGGGGTACAAACGAAAAACCATTAGAATTCAATGAACAAACCACTCTTATTATTGGAATAGCAGCTGTTCTTATCACGATATTTTTGTTTCTATTTAGTAAGTCATTTCGAAAAAAGACCATTAAAAAAACAACGAATAAATTAGAAAAATCAATTAAAAAACAGTTTGAAAAAAAAGTGTAAAATACACTTTTATAAATGACTGTATCTAGACAATATCTTTTGATATTGTTTTTTGTTTTCTTTCATCCATTTTTTATAACTTCTACTGGACCTTTGATAAGCAAAGAAATCGTAATGACCAGTCGATTTAATATTAATGCTAAATATAAAATTATAAACATGATTATTCAAATCTTGATAGATACAAATAATACGATTATGATCTTCTAATGTAATGTTTTCATTTTCTTTCAATACCGTTATAATTTTAGCTTGTACTTCTTTTTCTTCATTAGAAGCAATATCAAAAGTAGTAAATAATTTTTGATTTTGATTCTCTGAAGTATCTTGTGACCCTTTAATTTCATTACCAGTCAACAAATCATAAAACTTAATATTTGTAGCTACTCCATACCCAATATTACGAAAAACAAATTTTACAGTTAATTCTTTTCCATGATTTTTTTTAAGTATTTCTTCTTCGGTTAAATCTGGATAAGTATTCCCTACATTTCTTCCAAACAATGTAAAATAATATTGATAAGTATTTAACCTTTGAACCTCATCTACTTTTTTTAAAACCAAATATGGTTTATGAGTTTCCCTATTTTCATTTTCAACACGACTATTTACGGTATAAATTGTCGTAAAAACAGGAATTAAAATAGATAAAATTGGTAACAATAAATCAATCCACATGGAATTCATAAATTCACCCTCTATCTATAATCAATATATCAAAAAAAAAGAGAAATGTCCATGATTTCGCTTGTTACTAAACACTTACTTTACTCCATAACATCTTTTGGGGTAAGTTCTAAATTTCTTTCATATACATGAATCGTATCTTCTTGATCTAAAGTAGCAAGAAGTATATTTTGATAAGTAGAATACCCTAATTTCTTCATTTGATGAGAAAGCCACTTTTCTTCTTTACCCATATTTTTTAAATTTTGAAGCATCACTTTTCCATCAATGATTACATTTGCGACTAGATGATCCTGTTTCCCTTTTATCTTCATATCTTTTCTTAATATGGGCTGATAATCAAATTTTGGTAAAATAGACAGACTCCCATCTGCTTCCATAATTGCATCTTCTATTTCATATAAGTCAAAATATCCATTTTCTCTACATTCTTCTAATAAATCATTAACATCAAATTTTACTTTTCTTAAATTCTTTTGAAGTATTTTTCCATTTTGAATTAAAATAGTTGGAGTTCCCATAAAAAATCTTCTAAGTATAATACTCTTCATCGTTAATATAGAAACCAAATATGCGACGAGTCCAAAAATTAATACAGATACAATTCCATTCATATATTGAGAATCTGTATTAATTGTCATTTCAGCAGCAAAATTTCCAATGGAAATTCCTATTACATAATCAAATAACGACAATTGAGAAACTTGTTTTTTCCCTAACATCTTAGTTACTAGAAAAAGAGTGATTAAAGAAAGAAAACTTCTAATTATCACATCTCCTACTTCTAACCAATTTGTTTTCATAGAATCACCAGTTATAGTATGTGAAAAAAGAAAAAAGAGTATACTACTCTTTGTTTTTCTTAAAAAATGATTTCTTTTTTTTATGGTCAAATATCACATTAGTTTTCGCGACAAAGATACCAATGATCACGAGTAAAATTCCATATATCACATATCCTAATACCGCATCTTCTAAGACATAAACGATAGAAGCAAATGCGAATAATAAATTAATCGCATAAATAATTAAAACAGTTTGTCTTTGAGAAAAATTACGATTTAAAAGTTGATGATGAATATGAAACTTATCTGGAGTAGAAATACTTTCTCCTTTTAAAGTCCTTCTCATGATTGCGAATAACGTATCCAAAATTGGAACTGCTAAAATCAAGAGTGGAATTATAAAGGAAGACATTGTGACATTTTTAAATCCAAGTAGAGAAATTGTCGCGATAATGAATCCTAAAAACATCGATCCAGAATCTCCCATAAAAATAGAAGCTGGATGAAAATTATGCACTAAGAATCCTAAAGTAGAACCTAACATTACAAAGGTTAAGATAAAATCTAAACCAAACTTTCCTTGCATAACGGCAATGATTCCAACCGTTAAAAAGTAGATCGAACTAATTCCTGCAGCTAGTCCATCTAATCCATCAATTAAATTCATACAATTAATGCATCCTACAATGAAAAACAAGGTAATAATTTCACTGAAAGCACCAAATTGAAGAACAATTCCAAAAGCACTTACTTCCTGCATAACGAAATTCCCATAAAACACTAAAATACAAGCTGCCACAAATTGACCTATAAACTTATGTTGTGCTTTTAATGGTTTGATATCATCTACTATACCAGTTAATAGAATAATAAAGCTTCCTATTAGAATCGAATTCATCTGAGAGCTATGGGTTCCATAAATCATATATCCCAATAAAAACCCTAAATAGATCGCTATTCCGCCAAGTCTAGGCATAGGTTTTGTATGCACTTTTCTTTCATTTGGAATGTCCATCGCACCTACATGAACTGCAACTTTTTTTATTAGTGGAACAATTAATAATACAAACAAAAATGGAATAATTACCATTTCAAATAATTGTTTTAATACTTCTTCCATAGAAACCACCTAAGAACATTATAGCATATTTCTTTTATTAATCAATTAAATGAAGATTGGATAATAAAATTCCAGCACCTTCCGCGACACAAGTCAAAGGGCTTTCTGCAATATAAATAGGAACTTGTAATTCTTGTTCTAATAATTGATCCATTCCATTTAATAAAGCTCCTCCACCGGTTAACACAATTCCTTTATCAATAATATCTGCAGATAATTCTGGTGGGGTTTCTTCTAATACTGTTTTGGCAGTATGAATAATCATGTAAGCACTATCTCTTAAAGCTTCTTCAATTTCTTTAGAAGTAACTGTTACAGTATGAGGAAGTCCTGTTACCATATCTCTTCCTCGAACCTCCATTTTTTCTTTTTTACCGCTTGGATAAACAGTCGCAATCGAAAGCTTAATCTGTTCCGCTGTCCTTTCACCAATTAATAATTTATACTTGTCTTTAATAAATTTTGAAATGTCACTATCAAATTTATTCCCTGCTACTTTAATTGAAGAAGAAGTGACAATATTCCCTAATGATAAGACTGCAACATCTGTCGTTCCTCCACCAATATCAATCACCATATTTCCACTTGGTTTTGAAATATCAAGGCCTGCTCCAACAGCAGCTACTTTCGGTTCTTCTTCCAAATATACTTTTTTGGCTCCTGTTCTTTCTGCAGCTTCTCTGATTGCTGTTTTTTCTACACCTGTTACATTAGATGGACAACAAATTAATATTCTAGGTCTTGCAAATAGATTTCTTCCATTTACCTTTTGAATAAAGTGATTTAACATGATTTCCGTTACTTCAAAATCTGCAATTACACCATCTTTCATAGGCCTAATTGCTTCAATTTTTCCAGGCGTTCTTCCTAGCATTTCACTTGCCTCTAATCCAACTGCTAAAGGTTTTCTTGTTTCTGCATCAAGAGCAACTACACTTGGTTCGTTTAATACAATCCCTTCCCCTTTTACATAAATGAGTACATTAGCAGTACCTAAATCAATTCCAATATCTTTCGCAAACATATTATCCTCTCCTTTTTAAATACTTTAATCTTGTAGATTTTCCACCTTTTACATGCTTCCATTTTGCGTGGTCTTTTAACATAAAATCTACTTTTTGAAATAATTCGTAATCAATTTTGATTAGTCTTTCATGTAAATCTTTATGGATACTACTTTTTGATAAATGAAAAAAAGAAGCAATTTTACGAATCGGTTCCCCTGTTTTTAAAAAATACATTGCTTCTTCCTTTACTCTTGTTTCAAATTCCATTGATACACCTCTATTTTAGTATATAAAGGAACATTTCTTTTATGAGAAAAAAAGAGCTTACGCCCTTAAATTTCATTGATCTTTTTTCCAAAGTACTCTTCAGGGTTCACAGTTTGACCATTAATAATCATCTCAAAAAGCAAATGACTTCCTAAATCTTTTTCAATATTAGAAGTTCCACTTTTTCCAATGATTTGACCCATTCTTACCATATCCCCTTTTTTTACTAAAACTTCTCCTATGCTTTGATAAACCCCTATAATGGAATCACTATGTTTGATTTCAATAATAGTTCCAAGTAAAGGATCAGTTTTTAAATCCGTTACTTCTCCATCTAGTATTGCGACGACATCAAAGTTATCTTTTCCACCATATACAACCCCTGTATTAGGTAAATAGGTATCCTCATGGAAAAGAATTGATTTTTGTTGATCCTCACTTTCTCCTTTGTAATTATAGTAGTTTTTTAATACTTTTACTTCAGGATCTACATAAGGTTTCCCAATTACAATCTCCATATTTACAACAGGTTCTGAATGATCAAAAATGGTATCGGATACAAATTGATAATCTTCTTCTTTCTTATAATTTTTCGAAATCGTAGACTCAATTAAGAAAATTGTACCTACAAATAACACCACAATACTTGCATATAAAAAAGGAATAATGGACTTTCTAAGTCTTCTTGTTTTCATTTTTCTCACCTCTATTTAGAGTGTGAACAAGATCGAAAAAATTATACTCAAATTTTTGCAATTTCAACTCCATGGTAATAATATTTTAATATTTCATCGTATTGATAGCCTTTTTTTGCCATTCCTTCTGCTCCATATTGACTCATTCCTACTCCATGGCCATATCCTTTTGTTTGAATAGAAACTTCATTTCCTTCTTGTTTAATAGAAAAATAAGAAGATCTTAAATCTAAATCATAGGCTACTTCATTTCCTGTAAAGAGTTTGTCATTGATTAAAATTTCTTTTATTCTTCCTGTACTTGTCATTTTTTGTACAGATATCTCTAATATATCTTGATAAGGGATATTTAATTTTGTGTACAAATCATAAAGAGAGAAAGTAACATTTTCGGTAAATACAGGTGAAACATCTTGATCCCACTCTGATTTGACACTTATTAAATAAGGAAGTTGCGTTTGAAATACTTCTCCGCTATTTTCTGTCATTCCGCTACTCGTAGAAAAATAAAAAGCTTCTATTAAATTTCCATCATAAGTAAGATATTCTCCACTTGTTTCCATAACAGCTTGGTATAACTTTTGGTAATTATTTTGAAAATCATTTCCCCAACTATTTTTTAATTCTTCCATACTAATATACATTTGATTTTGAGGAGTATCCAAAATATCATAGTCATCTTCTTGATTATATTCCATTTTTTTCATTACATAACTTCTTGCCGCAACAGCTTGTGCCTTTAATGCTTCTAATTCAAAAGAAACTGGCATTTCTCCTGCTAAAACTCCAATCACATATTCTTCTAAAGGTACTTCCTCTATAAGGCCTGCTTTTTCTCTTCTTACTCGCACTACTTGGTTACTTTCAAATTGAAAATGAGAATCGATTCGATTTGGAAGAAATAAAACAATTATGATATAAGGTATTACACAAAGTAACACTAATAAGAAAAGAATTTTTTTCATATTCTCACCTAAAGAATTCTATGTAATTTCTACTTAAAGTATACCCAATTTTTTTAAAAAAAATGTCAAAAAAAAGAATATCTAATGATATTCTATAAATCGATTTTTACATCTTCTTTTTTAACTTCTTCTGTTTGAAAGAATTCTTTTTTCTTTAACCCTTTCATATTTGCGATCATACTTGTTGGGAATGTTACTAACATTTGATTAAATTTAGATACATTCGCATTATACATTCTACGAGCAGCTTGAAGGTGTTCTTCTACTTCAACAATTGCTTGTTGTAAAGTACGATAGTTTTCACTTGATTTTAATTCTGGATATGCTTCTGCAACTACCTGAATTTTTTCAAAGTTACTACTCATCTTTTTGTTTTCTTGAATTCTTTCTTCAACACTCATTCCTTTACGAAGATTGATTACTTCAAATAAAGTTTCTTTTTCATGTTTTGCATAAGCTTTTACAACATCCATCATTTTTGTTAAAACATCGTAACGTTTTGTTAAAGCTACATCAATTCCAGAATCTGCTTCTTCTACTTTTACAGATGCTCTATTTAATCCATTCGATATCGCAATAAAACTTATTACGCAAATAAGAACAAGAACTCCCACAATAATTAATACAATTTCCATATTACACCTCCTTACTATTTTTTAAATAAGTCGTTATCCAAACGTAATATATCTATAAAGTCTGTAATAACGCTTATTTCATTTTTCGTTTTTTCGATAGATGAAGGAATATCTACTTTTTTTCGTAGACTCGCTTCATAAAAATCTTTATTACTTTCTACTCCAATATGAAGTCTTTCATTAATAAAACAAAGTAATAATTTCCCATTGATTTTGCTCAATAACTTTTTGATGTTTTCCATAGTATTTGGAGTTAATACATAAAATGCATCCAACTCATTTTGAGCATATACTTTAAATAGCTTATTAAACTCCATATCTTCTAATTCTACTTTTTTAAAAGGGGTTTTGGAAAATAATCCTCCTCTTCTTGAATTAGAGAACCCTTTTTCACAGACTTGAAGATCTGCTTTAAAGGATTTATTAAAATCAAATATATACCATTGTCCTCTAAACAACGTAACCGTATAACTATCTCCATCACTATCAGTACGAGTTTCTGTTATTTCCACATCGGATGATTCAAAAGAAATGTCTTTATACTTTCCACAAACATAATCGTTTGATGAAAAGGAATCCCCCATATCCATCATTTTTGTTTCACTTATTTTTTGATAAGATATCCCTTGATCTAAATTAAAATTTACATCCTGAAAAATATTCTTAAATGTTTCTATTACAACTGTTTTCTTATACAAATCTTGGTATTTTTTATTTGCTTTACTAAAGGAAGTAACCACTTTGTAGATCACATACGCAATAGGAACAAATAAAACAAATAGTATTGGAGTTAATTGTGTCAAAAGCGCGACAGTGAAAAAACTAATAAATGGAATAAAAATCATGATCCTTTGTTTTTTTAAAGCATCTTTTCTTAACTGTTCCATTTCTTGTTCCATAATAATTCACCTCTTCTATTTAAAACTGAAACATAGTACTAGAATAAAAATCCATAAAAAAGTTTACTGCTAAATAGGAAATTCCAAAACAGAGAAGTAAATATAAGATTCTAGCTTGCATAACCTTTCCTTGTTTTAAAAAACGGTTAAAATCAAAAGCATCTAGTGCATAAACGGTAATTGGAAAAGCAATAAAATATAAAATGGTTCTTAAATGCATTAAGGTTCCAACTTTCCAATTCTTCTTATATGTCTTTCTTCATTGGAAAAAGAAGTTTCCAAAAAGATTTTTACGAAAGATTTTAAATCTTCCATATTTTTTCTCGCACTCAGTACAATAATGTTGGCATCATTATGACTTCTTGTCAAATATGCTTCTTCTACATTGTCTACTTTAGCAGCTCGAATTCCTCTTATTTTATTGCATGCAATACTCATCCCAATTCCAGTATAGCAAATCGCAATTCCATAATCAATTTCTTTTTTTAAATAAGCACTACAAAGTTTTTTAGCATAGTCTGGATAGTCTACACTGTCTTCAGAATCCGTTCCAAAATTTATCACTTCATGGCCTAATAAATTTAAGTATTTTACTAATTCTTTCTTTTGAGTCACACCAGCATGGTCATTCGCAATTCCTATTTTCATAATAACCTCTTTTCTTTTATTAAGTATATCATATTTTAAAAAAAAGAAAAAATTACTTTTTCTTTTTCTCATCAGTTATAATCACTTTTGCTTTATCGATTTCTTTTTGTGCTCTTTTATTACTTTCCTCTAAAGCATTTAATAACTGTTTAATCGTTGCTAATTCTTTTTTTGTCATATTCTCTTCCCTTTCTACTTAATGTTTTTATTTGATAATTTAATGCCTCTTCAAATAAGCCATATTCTTCTTTTTTATAATCATAAGAATTTAAACATAGTTTTGGATAGGAATAGTCCTGTA
Organism: uncultured Mycoplasmatota bacterium; assembly: GCA_946530475.1. Lineage (GTDB taxonomy): Bacteria > Bacillota_I > Bacilli_A > RF39 > UBA660 > CAMNAC01. The sequence goes on along the minus strand of CAMNAC010000010.1, from coordinate 9,201 downwards.
AAATTTTCATTCTTTTATGTGCTTTATAGTATTCTATTCCCTCTACATATCTTTGTTTATGTGATGCCTCCATCTCCATATCAAAATGAAATAAACAGGCATAAAAATATCCAACTAGATATTTTTCATAAAGAAGAAAACTGTAATTTTCATGTTTCATGTAGTCTCTTATATTATCATAAAACACTTTTTTAGAAATCCCATATTCCATACATATTTTTTGTAATTCAGACATGTTTTCTTTATCATGCTTATAAATTGTATCGTAAATAATTAATCTTTGCGCAATCGAATAAATAATATTTAATCTTTCGATTCCAAAATTGAAGATATCCTTTTTATTAAAACTCCTATTTTGAAGTAAAAAAGTTTGAAACTCTAATTCTGATAACTGTGGAAAAAGTTCTTCAGAAAACTCATTTAAATTAGATTTTGATTCGCCACATAAATAATGAGTAAACTCATGAACAAATAAAAATGCACTTCTAATACTTTTATCCCCATAAATAATAATATCATCGATTCCTTCTAAATAGTATGATTCATTTCGTTCTAGACAAGCTAATCTTTTTCCTACATAATGTAAGGAAAAGCAACTTCCTTCAATGTAATTCTTTTTTAATTTTTTTTCATAAGATGGTTTTACATTGAAAAAATAGTCATCTACTAAAGAAAGGATTTCTTCCTTTTGAAACATTTGATTATAATCAGATACCTTCTTTTTTTGATAATTTTTTAAAAGAAGTTTCGATAGATGAATTGCTTTTTCCGTATAAGGAGAAAAAACAGATTGATCATTTTTTTTCATAAGATGAACAATGCCATTCATAAAAGTTTTTGTTTGGTTGTCATTCATATTTTTCACCCGTGGGACCTATTATATCACAAATTGTTTTCATTGACTAAAAAAAGAAAAATCGATATACTGTTAAAAGAAAGGATGAGCATATGAATTTTTGTGAATTATCAGAAAAAGAATACCGTTTGTTTTTGGATCATCATCCTCTTAAATCATTTGTAGGACTACCTGAAATGGGGATCTTTAAAAAAGAACAAGGATTTGATGTTTATTATGTAGGAGTTAAAGAAAAAGAAACAATCAAATGTGCGACTATATTATTTGCAGGAGGAAACTTTCTCGGGAAAAAGAGTTTCTATTCTCCAATTGGTTTTTTAATTGACTACGAAGATCAAGAATTACTATCTTTTTTTACAAAAGAATTGAAAAAATTTATAAAGAAAAAAAATGGTTATGTTTTAACAATTGATCCTTATTATCCTTTAATTGAAAGAGATATCGATGGAAACATTGTAGAAGGCGGGTTCAATCATAAATCTACCATTACCACTTTAAAAAAGTGTGGATATTTTTATACAGGAAATACGTCTCAAAATAAGTATCTATTTATTCTAAACTTAGAAAATAAAGATGAAGATACCTTATTAAAAAATATGAATTCGAATGCGAAAAGATCCATTAAAAAATCTTTAAAACCGGGCATCATATTTCGAGATATCAAAGAAGATGAATTGAAATTATTTAAAACACTTACTTCCTCTTCTTCTGAAAAACATGGATTTTCTGATCGAAGCTTAGAATACTATCAAAAAATTTATCAATTATTTGTTCCTAAAAAATTAGCACGTTTTGTAATTTGTGAAATTCATTTCAAAGAGTACATAAAAGAAATGGAACAAGAGTTAAAGAACCTAAGAGATAAGCTTCAAAAAGCAAAAGAAGCAATCATTCATGATATAAAAATTCAAATAGAACAAACAGAAAAAAAACTTCAAGAAGCAAAAGAATTACAAAAAGAAAAAGGAGATGTCTTCGCCATATCCTGTGGAGTATTTATTACCTATGGAGAAGAAGTTATTTATTTATTCGGTGGTAATTTAAAAGAATATTCCCATTTTCATACCGCATATAGAGTACAATGGGAAATGATAAAATATGCAAAAGAGCATCACTACAAAATATATAATTTCTATGGAATCTTAGGTACAAAAAAGGATGGTCCTGGATATGGAGTTTATAGTTTTAAAAGAGGTTTTGATGGAAATGTTGTAGAATTAATTGGAGAGTTTGAACTACCTATTACAAACCTTTATCATTCTAAAAAAATAGTAAAAAAAATAATAAAGAGATAAAATTATCTCTTTATTTTTCTGATTATTTTTAATGCAGTAGGTAAAATTCGATAGAAAAATGGTTTACAAATTAAATCAAATTCCCCAATTAATTCAATATATTCTCCTCCAAAATTTTTCTTAAAATTATGAAGTCCTGCATAGTTATAAGCATCTGTATTAGGATCTCCCACCGTTCCAAATAAATCTAAATCTTGAAATCCATTTTCTTTCCCATATTTAATTACCTCATAATACATACGATTGACTGCATAAAAGTTTTTTCCTAAATCATTATTTCCAATATACAAAGTCCATAATCTTGTTTGATTATAAGCACATATTTGCGAACATACTACTACATCTTCTTTTTCTTTATAAGGCTCTAATAAATCAATTTCTTTTTGTAATCTTTCACAAGAATTTTGAACGTTTTGAATATCATTTTCTTTGATTTTCTTTTCCTCCAAATCTTGTTTCAATTTATTTAATTCTTCAGTTCTTTCTTGAAATAATAGTTTCGGATTCACCGAAAGTTCAAAAACCTTCGCATGATCTGGACTCATATAATTATAAAAGTTTTGATAGTAATCATAGGAATAAGCTTCAAAATTATCTCTTTCTCCTACTTGTTCGATTAATTCATGAAACGTTTGAATATCTTTTGTTTCACGAAATGTCATATGATATTGACTTGTTTTTTTAATTTTTTTCCATACTGATTTATGAATCTTTTTTTCTAATTCTTCTAAAGAATGATCAAAGGAAATTCGAAAAGTAAATCTCGGTTGATTATGATCAAAGTATAGATTAAATCCGGTATGATGGTATCCAAGTTTTAAAAAATGATCATAGATTTCTTTTGTAGATTCAATGGTGGCAATTGCGTTTCCTTTTTCATCTAAAGTTTGATATACCAAATCTGGATCTACTTTTAAATAAATTGCTTTTCTCTTTTTTAAGAACTGTTTTAATTTCGCAGTAAACTCATCTAAATAGAGTTTATAATCCATTACAAATCCCCTTGGAGAATAAAAATAACTATATCCAAAAGGGCCTTTTTTTTCAAGTAATAAAGCAACACATACAAGTTTTCCATTTTTTTCTAAACCCACATAATGTGCGATTTGATCTCTTGCCTTTGCCTGAAATTGTCCCCAAGCGTATGTTTGCATAAAATCAGAGTTTTTTTCTTTACAAAATGCTTCAAAGTCTTCTTTTTTAATGTCTTCTATAAAATGCATTTTTTCACTCCATTCTCTTAATTAAGTATATCTTTTCTAACAGGCATTGTCAATCAAGAAAAAAGTCAAAAAAAAGGAAAATTATTTTTCCTTTTTATCAAGTCCATATTTACGATTAAATTGTTCTGCACGTCCTCTTTTAACAGTTGCTTTTTGTGCTCCTGTATAAGCAGGATGACATAAGTTACATGATTCAATATGCATTTCTGATTTTGTAGATTCTACTTCAAAAGAATTACCACATGCACAAGTAACTTTACAATTTTTATATTCTGGATGTAAGTTCTTCTTCATTGATATCGCTCCTTCCGCCATGACGTAATTTCGCCATAGAAATTTAATACTTTTATAGTATAACAGTTAATTTTTAAATTTGCAACTACTTTAATCGTTTTTTTTCCCAAAAAATTCAAGCAAACGTAAAAATAAGTTAATAAAATCGATATATAATTCAAATGCACCAAAGATTGCAGCATTGTCTTCTTCTAATCCATAAGATATCTGTTTGATTCTTTGAATATCATAAGCAGTATATCCTAAGAAAATAATAATTGCGAAACAATTAATGATTAAATCCATAATAGAATTGTGCAAGAATACATTGACTAAAGACGCTAAAACAATTCCAACCAATGCCATAAATAAATAGGTTCCAAATTTTGTTAAATCAATTTTCGTAAACATACCAATTGCGGCAAAGGAACCAAATAATAAAGCAGTTTCTCCAAAAACGAAAATAATGGATTCTAACTTATAGACAATGAAAATACTTGATAAAGTAAGTCCCGTTAAAATGGAATATAACAAGAACAATATTTTAGCAGTCAATGGATTCATTTTATGAATTTTCATGCTGAGTACAACTACAACCACTAATTGTACAATCCAAAGAAGGATTAAAGAGCCTCCTTTATATAAGTTATTGATCATGTTTGCCTGAGTTGAAACATAGTAGCCTACTCCAAATGAAAGAAGTAATCCTACTGCTAACCATAAAAAGACTTTCGAAAACAATTTATTCTCTTCCACAATATCACCTCTAATTACATTATACCTTATTTTAGTAAAATTTGTTCAAGTTTTGAAATGATTTCTCTAGAGATTGCAGAATATCCTTTATTCGATAATACAAACGGTTCCTCCTTTAATAAAAATTCTTCTTTGTTTTCTTCCAATAATTCATATATATTTACAAAGGTCATATGATACTGTTCACATAGTTTTTTTAATCGTTCATTTAATAATTCATAATACTCTTTTTTCTCAGTAGAAAAGGAAGGATTATAATACCCAAGTACAAGAATCGGTTCTTTACAGGATTCTCTAAGCAACTGAAAAAGACGATCGAAATCAATTAATAATTCATCCATGTAAGATTCTAGTTTTTCATACTGAATTGGATAATGAGCTTCCTCTACCCTAGAAGCGAAATCAAAAAATCCTATGGATAAAGTGACACAATCTGCTTTAATAAGGGCATTTTTAATGGAAACATGGTCTTTTTTTTCATTTGATTCAATCATGTATATGAGATCATTCACACGTATGTCGTCTTTTAAAAAAGAAATGGAATTTTCATAAATCTTCTGTTCTTTTAAATAATTTTCCACATATTTTTGATAACCTAAAGAAAAAGAATCTCCTATATTTAAATAATATATTTTTTTATCAAGAGTAGTTAAATAGATAAAAAAGACTAAAACAAGTAAAAGAAATCCAACTAAGTATTTATATTCTTTCATAAGATACCTCCTATTTTATTCTATAAAAAAAAGATGTAAAAAATACATCTAGTTTTCTTCTTTAATATCTGCACCTACATTACTTAGTTTTTCAATCATGTTTTCATATCCTCTTAAGACATGTTCTACATTTCCAACAACTGTTTTTCCTTTTGCGGCTAATGCAGCTAATACAAGACAAGCTCCCGCTCTTAAATCTGTGGCAGAAACTTCTTCTCCATGAAGAGGAGTTTTTCCTTCAATATAAATTTTCCTTTTGTTAATGGTAATATCAGCACCCATTTTATTTAAGTACTCGACATTTTGAAAACGGTTCTCATAAATAGTTTCTTCTAAAGTAGAAGTACCTTCACATTGCGTTAATAAGGTTGTTAGAGGTTGTTGCAAATCCGTTGGAAATCCTGGATAACCTAAGGTTTTCACATTAACAGGTTTCAAATGTTCTCCTTTTGAAACAACAATCGAATCTTCTTCAATTTTTAAAGGCACTCCCATTTCTTCTAATTTTAGGGTTAAGGATTCAATATGTTCCGAAATCAAATTGGATATTTTCAAATCTTTTCCTATTAAGGCACCTGCTAAAACATAGGTACCTGCTTCAATACGGTCCGGAATTACTTCACTAAAACATCCAGTTAACTTCGAAACTCCTTTGATTCTAATTTCACTGGTTCCAGCTCCAGTAATTTTTGCTCCCATATTATTTAAAAATGTCGCGACATTAACAATTTCTGGTTCCTTTGCAGCATTCTCTAATATCGTTGTTCCTTTTGCTCTTACAGAAGCAAGAAGTGTGTTAATGGTTGCTCCAACGCTAGGCATATCGAGATATACATGTCCACCAATTAATTCTTCTGCATCAATTGTAAATTTATTTCCTTCTTCTTTTACCGTTGCTCCTAAAGCACGAAATGCTTTTAATGTTTGATCAATTGGTCTAGCTCCTATAGAACATCCTCCTGGAAAATACATTTCTACATGTTTATACTTTCCTAGTAAAGCTGACATAAAATAGTATGAAGCTCTTAATTTTTTCGAAATATTTTCTGGAATTTCTTTATTTACAATTTCACTCGAATCAATCGTAATATAAGATTTGTCTCTTACTACAGTTGCTCCCAAATATTCCAAAATTTCCCTTAATGCATCAATATCTGATATATTTGGAATATTGTCAATTTTTACAACTCCATCAGATAATAATGCTGCAGGAATTAATGCTACTGCACTATTTTTTGCTCCACTAATTTTAATTTCCCCTGTTAATATTCTTCCACCATTTATGACCATTTTTTTCATAGTACCCTCCACTACATTATCATACGTATTCTTTTTCGTATGTGTTACATTTTTCCATTCGAACCAAGTAGAAGTATTTTTTCTTTAATTGCTTCTTTCATCGCAGTTTCTCCTGATTTAATTACTTTCCTTGGATCATAAACAGAAGCGTTTTCATTTAAGAATTCTCTTACAGCACTGCACCATACTTGTTGTAATTCTGTATTAATATTTAGTTTACTAATTCCACAAGAAATTGCTTTTTTGATCATTTCATCGGGAATCCCACTTCCACCATGTAAAACAAGTGGTAGTTTTGTAATTTCATCTATTATTTTCATTCTATCAAAATCTAATTTTGGTTCTCCTTTATAAATTCCATGCACACTACCAAGTGCAGGAGCTAAAAAGTCAATTCCTGTTTCTAAACCAAGTCTAGTGGCATCTTCTACAGTTGCATAAGCTAGTTCATCTGCTACCCCGTCTTCTTCTCCGCCAATATGCCCGATTTCAGCTTCTACAGAAACATTGTATTTTTTCGCATATTCTACAACTTTTTTTGTGATCTCTAAGTTTTCTTCTAATGATAATTTTGAACCGTCAAACATAACGGATGTAAATCCAGCATCGATTGCTTCCTTACAAGTTTCATAAGAACTACCATGATCCAAATGAAGTGCGACTGGAACCGTTATTTTTAAATCATCGTGTAAAGCTTTCACCATGCTCGCCACAGTTTGAAAACCTCCCATATATTTTTTTGCCCCTTCACTTACACCTAGAATCACAGGACTTTGATTTGCTTCACATTCTTCTAAAATAAATCTTGTCCATTCTAAATTATTGATATTAAAATGAGGAACAGCATAATGGTTTTCATGTGCTTTTTTCATCATCTCTTTTGCATTTACTAACATATCATCATCTCCATTTTCATTATAAAGGAAACAAGAAAAAAAGGCAAATAAAAGTGTCAAAGAATTCTTTGACACACTTATTTTGTTAAGTAATTCGCAATCTCAACAAAAACTTCAATGGGTAATTGCTCTGCTCTAACACTTAAATCATATCCATATTTTTGTAAGACTTCTAAAACTTTATCCTGTGGATAACTTTTTAAATTATTTCTTAATGTTTTTCTTTTCTGTGTAAAACTATCTCTTACCAACTGAAAAAACAATGTTTCATCAGTTACATGATAAGAGTTTTCTTTTTTTTGAAATTCAACTACAATACTATCCACATTAGGTTTTGGTAAAAATACATTTTTACTTACATCTAATATCTTTGTAACTTTAAAATAATAATTCAAATAAATAGAAAGAGAATTGTAATCTTTAGTTCCAGGTTTCGCTTTAAAACGGTCTCCTACTTCTTTTTGAACCATAACAACCATTTTATCCACAGGGATTTGCTCTTCAATTATTTTTATAATAATTGGAGTAGTAATATAATAGGGAAGATTGGCAACTACATATAGTTTTTTATAAGAATACCTCTTTAAATCAGATAATACATCTCTTTTTAAGAAATCTTCATAAATAACATTTACATTTGTTAATTCTTCTAAATTCTCATTTAAAATGTCTTTTAATTTGGTATCTATTTCATAGCATAATACTTGTTTTGCATATTTTCCAAGTAAATAAGTTAAAGAACCCGCTCCAGGACCTATTTCAATTACTAATGTATCAGAATCAATTTCTGATTTTTTTATGATACTTTGAATGATATTTTCATCGATAATAAAATTTTGGCCAAAGTTTTTTTTAAAATAAAAACCATGTTTATTTAGTTGATCTTGCATTTTTTTTGGTGAATATTCCATAATACCCCTCATTTCAATTTAGAGAATAACATTTCTAAGTTAGATAGTCAAGAAAAAAATATAGCCAATGCATATTACATTGACTATATCAATCATCCTTTTTTTAAGAATTGCAAACTAGCAACCTTCTCCAGAATAACAAAGAATTACACCCTCGTAAATTTCACAAAGATGAAAATGTTCGCAATAACCACCTAAGTCTCTAATATTTATATTTCCATTTTGATTTACATATGTGGTTAAACCATTTAATCCACAGTCAAATTCTCCGGATCCATTGTCAGTACATGATGGGTAATTGATTGATTGAAGAACACTTTTATTTTCATCATATATAGGGGTTGATTCTAAAGCACTTTCATCAACTCCACCTCTTAATGTATAGGTTCCATTTGTTAGGTTATCATATGCCGCTTGACATTCAACCCTTTGCTCTTCTATGGTTTCATCATTAATTAAAAACTCATCAGCACAATATTCAGCTTTCCATTGTGCTTTTAGTTGATCATTTATTATAAATTCTATATAACTATCTTTTACAATTCCATTCTCTATAGCATGTTTAGTATAAAATGATCTTGTTACTGCATCTACTGATATTGCTTCCCAATCTGCTATAGCATCGGCTGCAGTTGTTCTTACAACCCCTTCTGGCACTTCTTGACCAATTTCAATACCACTTTCGTGTACTATATAATTCCAATCTTCTTCCGGTGTTGGTGGTACCACTGGTCCTGTTGATTCTCCTAGTTCTGTTGCACTTGAACTACTGATTGTCCCTATTTCGGTATCACAATCACCTGGTGTTGTCGTAATGGTTACTTCTTGGGAATTTGCTTCCTTATAGGCACAATATGCATCATTTTTCATATATAGTTTAATGCCCCCATTTACATCTACATATGCCCATCCACTTGTTGGACGATCTCCACTATAAGTAATTCCATTCCCTGTCACATCTACCTTATAAGGTGGATTT
>CAMNAC010000009.1 GCA_946530475.1 uncultured Mycoplasmatota bacterium | reverse complement strand
TATGAAATGAGTCATCATAATAAGTTTGTTGCCATTTTTTCAGCGGTAAATGAAAGTACTTGGGAACATATTAAAATTTGTTTGACAGCTACTATAGTATGGAGTTTATATGATGGGTATGTGTATGGGTCAAATCCTAACTATTTTATTGCGAAAGGCTTAAGTTTATTAACAATTATACTATTGATGCCCATTCTTTTTTATACTTATACAGCTTTTACTAAAAAAGCAATTTTGATTGTAGACATTATTTCTTTTTATATAGTGGTAATCTGTTCTCAATTGGTATTCCGTTATTTTATTCAAATGGAACCCCTTCCATTTATCTATACTTATTTGAGCGTTATTTTACTAGTTATCGAGTTTGCAAGTTATATGTTTTTAACTTTTCAACCTTTGAAAAACTTTATTTTTAAAGATCCAATTTCGAATAAATATGGATTAAAAGGACATACAGAAAGACATCATCATTAAGTTTTCCACAAGAAAAGCTCTAATTAGAGCTTTTTAATTTTGAAAAGATTTCTTTTAATGAATTATGAATAACTAATTCTGCATAATGGTCATAAGGCGTTTCGGTTTCATTAATAATTACAAGGTTTCTTCCTCTAAAGTAACGAACTAAACTACTAGCAGGTTCTACTGTAAGAGACGTTCCTGCGACAATGAGTAAGTCTGCTTTTTCTATTTCTATAATTGCTTCCAAAAAAGAATCTGGAAGCATTTCTTCATATAATACGACATCTGGTCTTATCAATCCACCACATTCACACTTTGGTATTCCTTTTCCATTAAATATATAATCTTTTTCATATTCTTTTCCACAGTTTATACAATAATTACGAAGGGTAGTTCCATGAAGCTCTAAAACTCTTTTTGAACCTGCTTTTTGATGTAAGCCATCAATATTTTGAGTAATGACTGCTTTTAGTTTTCCACAGGATTCTAAGTTTGCTAAAAAAGTATGTGTAACATTTGGCTTGGCATTTAATGAATTCATATTTTCTCTGTAGTATTGGAAAAACGCTTCTGGTTCCTTTACTAAGCAGGTATGACTTAGTAAATATTCAGGAGGTCTTTTCGTATTATTTTGCTTATATAATCCGTTTTTTCCACGAAAATCTTTGATTCCACTTTCTGTGGAAACTCCTGCTCCACCAAAAAAAACAATGTAATTTGATGTATCAATCATTTTTTGCAGTGTTTCTATTTGTTTATTTAATAATTCCATACCATCACCTAATGTTATTATACCAAAAAAAGTACTTATGTACTTTATAAAATTTTTGCGTAATAACTGAATACTAATAAACCAGCAATACCAATAATAATACTTAAAATAATTCTAATATGTCTTCTTTTTTCATTGTAAAGATTGGCAATAAATTCTCTGATTAAAGCATTGGTGTAAAAATAATACTTTGTTTTACTTCCAATTCCATCTGCATTTAATCCCACTTTATTTGCGATAACGCCACTTCTAAAAACATGATAGTCTGAAGTGGAAAAAATGGCAGAATAATGTTTCTTTTTTTTGTCCATAATTCTCTTTGAAAACAAAAAGTTTTCTTTTGTAGTAGTAGATTGATCTTCTAAAAGAATTTGTTTTTTTGGTATTCCTTGTTCCATTAAATAGTTTGAAATTGCTTTTGCCTCTGAAATAATTTCATCTGGTCCTTGTCCACCTGAAGGAATAAAAGTAATTTTTTTCCCTGTTTTTTCTTCTTGTTCTTTTGCAAATTCTAATGCTTTATCTACTCTTCCTTTTAAAAGTGGCATTAGAGTTCCATCTTTTCTTATTCCACAACCTAAAATCAATACAAAATCTTTTGGAATTTCTGGTTTTTTCGTATGAATATAGATTCCAATTAAAATGTTTGAAACCATTAGACATTCAAAATATCCTAATGTAACATAGATGATAGAATTAATAAAAATTTCAATGTGATGTCCGAGTGGTCCGTGTACATCAATAAGTTGATCTAGAATGCGATAAATAAAGTCAGTAGAAAAAGTTCCTAGAATGAGAAAACAACCTAATAGAATTCCAAGCAAATTAGAAAAACGGTATCCTTCTTTTCTAATTAACTTTATGTTGTTAACTACTAAAAATATAGATAATAGAAACATAAATGGGAATATAAGAAACGAAAACCTAGAAAAAGAGTTAATGATATCATCATAGATAATATATAATTCTAGGTATTCAAATGTTTGTCTTAATGTCAAAAATTCTCCTACAAGGTGGACTAGAGAAAATAAAATGATGGATAAGTCTGTAACAACAGAATAAGAATATATTGTTTTTTTCTTTTTTAATGATTGGATATTAAAATAAATGAGAGTTATAAAAATAGAAATCATAAAAAGTGGTATAAAGTAAGTACCATGAAAAGTTCCAAAATAAGTATTTTTTGTAACTAAACCAAATGGATGTACATAATATTTTTCATCATAAGTTTCTTGGTTTCCCTCTTTGTCAAAAAAGGAAATAAGGAGACTCGTTTCTCCTTTTTTTTCTCCACGTATTGAGAGTGTTGCAGATTCGTTTCCTTTTTGAATTTCGGATACTGTTACGATTCCTTCTTTGGAGTAAGTATAGGTAATATGTTCTACTTCCATTCCTGTTGGATATTGAACGGTATCATATAAAGTATTACCTACAACATGAATAGCTAGTAAAGTTAACAGAAAAAAAACTAGACTAACAAGAATAATCTTAAATTCTTTTTTCATAATACCCTCCTTTGATTTATTATAACATAAAAAAAAGCGATTACTCGCTTTTTATAAATGGAATAATAATTGCGACAATGAATCCTAACATAATAATTGTGAATCCTATTCCCATATGTGTATTAACTAATCCACTCATCTTTTTACCAACATTAGACGCATCGTAAAGAGTTATAAAAAGTCCGATTGCGGAAGATATCCAACTAAATTTTTGGTATTTTCCATTTTGAAGATATAGTAATACACCTGATATGACTGCGGCAATTAAAACTAGCTTTCCATCTCCATCAATAAAGTTTACAGATTCTGATAATCCAAATGCTGAGACAGTAGCAAATGGTAGAAAGCAACCTAGAATAGCTACACCACATGCAGCAATTCCAATCCACATACGATTTTTCTTAATAAAATCCATCTTCTCACTCCTTTTATTTATTATAACTATTTTTTTAATGTTTTTCAATATTGTCAGGTATTAAAAATGAAAAATAATTTAATAATTCTTTTTTTGAATATTTATTTTTTTGTATGAGCCACTGTGTACATACATTAAATACTCCACCTAAATAAAACTTTGATAAGATATCACTTGGAATGGTATTCGGTAGATTCGCTTCTTTTATTTGCTTCATGATATCTCTATTTATTACATCATATACAATATCCATTAAAACACTATTTTTATTATGTATCATAATGGATAAGTATACATCTTTTTTAGATTCAATGTGATTAAGTAAAAGATGAATCATTTCCATATAGTACTCTTTTGTGTTTTTTATTTTTTTATTTCTTTCTAATTCTAATGCAAGGGAATTTTTTAAATCATCAATATATTCTTTTAATAATTCATATTTATCATTGTAATGAGAGTAAAAAGTAGATCGATTAATTAAAGCTTTTTCGCAAAGATCAGAAACTTTTATTTCTTCAAAAGGGGATTCTCTCATTAATTCCTCTAATGATTGATATATATTTTTTTTGGTTTTAATAATTCTTAAATCTATCTTTTCCATTTATACTCACCAGGAAATATTATAGTTCTAATTTGTACGTTTGTAAAGATAAACAACTTTTTGTTGGATATTTATTCATACAAAAATAAACAAGTGTTGTTTAAAGTACATAAATCTTATTTTGTGCGTGATTGTTTATTGAAAAGAGAATAGAATACCTTGGTAGGAGGAAAACTATGAAAAAATTAAGTGAATGGGTTTGTAAAAACAAAGGTTTCATTCTTATAATGACATTAATTTTATTAATTCCATCCTTTATTGGAATGAAACTTACTAAAATTAATTATGATATCTTGGTTTATTTACCAAAAGACATTGAAACGGTAAAGGGACAAGGAATATTAGCAGATGATTTTCATATGGGAGCATTTTCTGTCACAATTATCGATAAAATGAATGCCAAAGATATCTTATCATTGGAAACAAAAATTAAAAAAATAGATGGTGTCGAAAAAGTGATTAGTGCTTATGATGTCATAGGGAATACGATTCCTTTAGAAATGTTACCATCAGAGATAACTGCGAAGGTAAAAAATGGGGATTCTACTTTAATGCTAATTACCTATGAAGATTCAACGAGTGCAGAAAGTACATTGAAAGCAGTTGATTCTGTAAAAAAATTAACTGATGAACATTGTAAAATTGGTGGAATGAGCGCAATGGTGTTAGACACAATGAATTTGTCAGAAAAAGAAATCATGATTTATATTGTCATAGCTGTATTATTATGTATTGTTGTTCTTGAATTATCACTCGATTCTTATTTGGTACCTTTTCTATTACTTTTAAATATTGGTGTTGCAATATTGTTTAATTTGGGAAGTAATATTCTGTTTGGTGAAATCTCTTATATCACAAAAGCATTAGTTGCTGTTTTACAATTAGGGGTTACAACTGATTTTTCTATTTTCTTATATCATTCTTATGAATCAAAAAGAAAAGAATCTAAGACAAAAGAAGAAGCTATGAGTAAAGCCATTCAAGAAACTTTTACTTCTGTTATGGGTAGTTCTCTTACAACAATAGCAGGATTTTTAGTCTTATGTACAATGCAGTTAACACTAGGAAAAGATTTGGGACTTGTTATGGCAAAAGGAGTATTGCTTGGAGTAATTTGTGTTTTAACTGTTTTTCCAAGTTTCTTACTTTATTTTGACCACTGGATTCAAAAAACAAAACATTCTGTTTTATTACCGAAATTTAAAGGATTAACACAGTTTGTATTAAAGTATAATAAGATAATTTTTATAATATTCTTAATATTATTCATTCCTGCTTATTTAGCAAATAAGAAAACAGAAGTTTATTATAAATTAGATAAGAGCTTACCTGATACGCTGGATTCTATTGTAGCGAATAATTCATTAAAAGAAAAATTTCATATTGTATCTCCAGAAATAATTTTAATTTCAAAAGATGTGAAATCAAATGAAGTAAATGAAATGATTAAAAAAATAGAAAAAATAGATGGAATTGATTTTGTATTATCTTTTTCAAAATTAGGAGATTATGGAATTAGCACGGATATGTTAGGGGAAGAAGTTCAACACATTTTCTATAGTGATCAATATCAAATGATTTTAATCAATTCTACTTACGATATTGCGACTAAGGAATTAAATGAGCAAGTAAAAATAGTAAATGACATAATGAAAAAGTATGATGAACATGCAATTCTTGCAGGAGAAGGACCATTGATGAAAGATTTAATCGAAACATCTGATACGGATTTTCAAACAGTCAATACGTCATCTATTGTATGCATTCTAATCATTATGCTATTTGTATTGAAGAGTATTTCTTTACCTATTTTATTGATTTTAGCTATTGAGTTTGCTATTTTCATTAATATGGGAATTCCATATTTTACAGATGTCACATTACCATTTGTTGCCCCAATTGTATTAGGGACCATTCAGTTAGGTGCTACTATCGATTATGCGATATTACTTACAACTACGTATTTAAAGAATCGTAAAGAATTAGAAAAACAAAAAGCAATGGAAGAAACTTTGCATACTTGTATAAGTTCGATTGTAGTAAGTGGGCTTTGCTTCTTTGGAGCAACTTTTGGTGTAGGTGTTTATTCAAAACTCGAAATGATCTCTTCTTTATGTACTTTGATTTCAAGAGGAGCTCTTATTAGTATGGCAGTTGTTATTTTTGTGCTACCATCGATTCTATTATTATTTGATTCAATCATTCGAAAAACAACAGTTAGTGTCAGAAAGGAGAAAAAAACTATGAAAAGAAAAGTTATGGCAACTATTCTATTAATAGGAATCTTTGCCTCTAGTACGCCAGTTTCAGCGTTGACAAAAGAAGAAACAGTATATTGTAAATTAACTCCGGAAGGAAATATAAAAAGTGTTCTTGTAAATGAACATTTAATGAATGAAGAAAAATTAGATCGTATTGAAGACTATTCAGAATTAAAGGATATTTTAAATGTGAATGGGAATGAATCCTTTACAATGGAAGAAAATAGATTGACTTGGGATTCGAAAGGGAACGATATTTTTTATCAAGGAACAACGGAAAAAGAATCTCCTGTTTCGCTTAAAATATCATATAAGTTAAACGATGAAGAAATTTCTTTAAAGGATTTGATTGGGAAAAGTGGTAAAGTATCTATTCGATTAACTTACGAAAATAAAGAAAACCACGGAGCTTATATCAATGGAAGATACGAAACATTATATACCCCATTTGTTGTAGCTACAGGTACGATGTTTTCAAGTGAAACGGTTTCTAATGTAGAAGTGGAAAATGGAAAGGTAGTTAATACAGGAAGTAAAATGATGGTAGTCGGTATTACAGCACCTGGTTTATATGAAAGTTTGAGAGTAGATAAATTACAAGGAATGGACCATATTACTATTACATTTGATACTACAAAATTTGAACTTCCAAGTATTTATTCAGTTGTTACTTCTAAATTGATTGGGGAAGAAGATTTTGAAATCTTTGATGAATTAGACTCTTTATATGGAAGTATGAGTACTTTGAAAGATTCCATTAATAAAATAGAGGAAGGATCCAAAACTTTAAATAGCGGCGCTTTTGAACTTACAGAAGGCACAAAAAAAATTGCTGAAAATTTAGCACTCGTTGCAGAAAAAATGAAGCAAATAGAAGAAGGAACAGTTTCTATAGATGATAATCTAAATATGATTATTGATAAATTAGAAGAAGCTGAAATGTTATTAAATCAAGATACTTCTTCTGAATATATCCAAATTCAAGAATTACTTAAAAAGGATGAAGAAGCAGTTGATTCTTTAAAAGATTCTACTAGTAAAGTAAAATCAGCATATGACATGTTTGACCTTCAAAATTTAGATGTGAAAACAATTTTATCCTTTACTCCTGAAATATATGCTAGTTTTGGTATGGAGGGTCTAACAGAAGAAGAAGCTGAAATGAAAAATATGGAATTAGTAACTGTGAAAGTAATTTATGAAAATAGTTATGAAAACAGTCAAGGTATGATTCAATTATTAGGTGGTAATAAAGAAGCCATAGAAGGATTACTTACGACTTTAAGTGATTTAAAAACACAAGTTACTACTTTGCTTACTACTTTAAAAGGAGGATTAACAGAATTAGAAGCAGGATCAAATACTTTAGCAACTGGAACAACCGCTTTAAGAGAAGGTGTCGATGTCCTATCTGCTAAAACCGAAGAACTTGCACAAGGTGTCAAGACATTGTCAGAAGGAACAACTACATTATCTGACGGAATTGTTACTTTTAATAGTCAAGGAATAACAAAATTAAATAGTTTTATAAACTATGATGTAAGAAATTTTGAACTAAGAATGAAAGAGTTATCAAGGCTAGGAGAAGAATATAATTCCTTTGGAGAAAAACAAGAAGGAACAAAAGGTAGTACAAAATTCATTTTTGTTGTAGATGGGGTTCAAGAAGAGAAAAAAGCAGAGCAAAAAGAAGTACAAAAAGAAAAAGAAGACTTTTGGTCGAAGTTAGTTCATTTATTTAACTAAGACGAAAGTCTTTTTTTGTTATAAGCAATAAATAGTAATATAATCAAACTAAATATTAATTAGTTCAATTGTCTTTTTTTTAAATAGTATGCTATAATTTCAATAGAGGTGAAGCAAGTGGAATTCGATAAACAAGAAAATGGAAATCTAGTGTTTCGTAACGAAAATGAAAGTTTTACTTTTGTTGATATGGGCAGTTATGTAGGGCACCAATTTAGAAAATGGAACGAAGAACCTTCTAATTGTTGGAGATTAATGTTTTATGATGAAAAAAAAGGAAATTCTCCAATTCACATTGAGGCATTAGTTGACAGCACAGGTTATTATTCTAAAATTATGGTTTGCCAAGGCCATAATAGAAGAATACTATTATTGAATGGACTTGTCGTTGATGAGGATAAGATATATGAATTTGATCCAAAAGATTCAACATTTCCAAAAAGCATTTATATAGCTTTCGAAGATGAATATGGAACAAAAAAACATCCTAATCTTAATACATATTTGTCACAGAAACATCAATTCATATCGAGTAATGGAGAATCTTATAGTGGAGATATAAATTCCAATAATTATATAATTCGTTTTTTCATGTTTAATGAGGAATTATCTAAATTGATTGATAGTCAAAATGTCTCGAAACATAAATAATTTATACAACATCCTATATAATCTAAAAAGATTTGATTTTAGGATGTTTTTTTTCACGTTTTTTAGGTGATTACATAGACTATAATAGGTGATTTCATGAATGAAACATATATTGTTAAAAGGGGAGATACTTTATATGGAATCAGCAATCAATTTGGGGTATCTGTAAGTGATTTGTTAAAACTAAATAACCTAAAAAATAATGTCATTCAAATTGGGCAAGTATTACGAATACCAAGTAATATTGGAACTAATCCACCAAGTACGTTTCAATATACAGTAAAAAAAGGAGATAGCCTATATAGTATCTCTAAAGTCTATAATACAACGGTAGATGAAATAGTAAAACTAAATAATTTGAAGAATAATAATTTATCAATTGGTCAAATATTAAGAATACCGGAAGATGGAAGCTCTGTAACAACTCTTCCTAGTTATGTATCTTATATAGTAAAAAAAGGAGATACTTTATATAATATCGCAAGGAATTATAACATAAGTGTAGATACTATATTAAAAGATAATGGACTATCTTCCCCTAATTTAAGGATTGGTCAAGAATTAAAAATTAGAACCTCAAAAGAAGGATTAGAAGAATGCTTTGGGGAATCTTATGAACCAGAAGTAAAAGATACCATTTATATAGTAAAAAAAGGAGATAGCTTATATAGTATTGCGAGAAAGTTTAATACCGATGTGAATTCTATCAAAAGAAAGAATGGACTTGTTTCCAATACCCTACAAATTGGACAGTCATTAAAAATATAAGGAGAGAAAAAATGAATGAAAAATATGTGATGGAATCAAGTGTTCAAAATGATCCATCGTATCAAAAATTTGTTAGAGAAAATCCGAGTGTTGGATTTTTAAAAATTAGAGCATCTTCTGCTTATGCAGCAGTTCCTGTAAGTGGGATTCGAGTAAAAGTATTGAAAAAAATAGGAGAAATGAATGTCATTTTTTTTGAAGGAGAAACAGATGAATCAGGAATGATCAATGATATTAGGCTTCCTTCACCAAAAGGAGTATTAAGTGATGAAGATGTACCTAGTCATACAGAGTATGAACTAAAGGTAAATGGTTCTGTTCAAAACATAGAAAGAGAATTCTTTGTTTCTATTTTTCCTGGAATTACTGTTATTCAATATATTAATATAACTCCTATTATGGATGAAATTGTAAGGTGATTTATGGCAGTTCGTTATCCTGTAGTACCGAATGAAATAACAGTTCATTTAGGAGCACCTGATGAAGCAGCTTTAAACATTACAGTTCCGTTTGTATCTTATGTAGCAAATGTAGCATCACAAGAACTCTATCCAACTTGGCCTGTTGATGCCTTAAAAGCTAATATTTTAGCTATTACTTCTTTTGCATTAAATCGTATTTATAATGAATGGTACAGAAGCAAAGGATATAACTTTGATATTACTTCGTTACCTAGATATGATCAAACTTATAAGCGAAACGGAGAAATCTATGAAAACATTTCCAATTTAGCAGAAGATTTGTTTGATGATTATGTGGTGAAAGATGAGCAAATACAACCTTATTTTACACAGTATTGTGATGGAAGAGTGACCACTTGTAATGGTCTGAGTCAATGGGGAAGTGTTTCTCTAGCAAATCAAGGGAAAGATCCCTTACAAATATTAAAGTATTATTATGGGAATGATATTAAAATTTTTTACAATGCTCCTGTTGGTGATATAGAAGAAGGCTTTCCAGGTTATGATATCGGAATGGGAAATGCAGGAAATCCAGTACGTGCGATTCAAAGAGATTTAAACAGAATCAGTCAGAATTATCCTGCTATTCCAAAAATTAATGATACATTAGGAATTTATAATCAAGAAACAAAAGATGCAGTAAAAAAGTTTCAAGAAATCTTTTCACTACCTGTGACAGGAGTAGTAGATAAGTCTACCTGGTACCGAATTAAATATATTTATACGAGTGTAAAAAAATTATCAGATCTTTATTCAGAAGGATTAACAGAAGAGGAAGCAACTTTTCAATATCGTGATGAATTACAATATGGAGATACTGGAATTGAAGTAGAATTTATTCATTATTATTTAGATGCGCTTGCATTTTTGGATGATGATATTCCAAGATTAAAAACAAATTCAGTTTATAATGACAATACTAGGACTATGGTAAGAGCTTTTCAACAAAAATATGGACTTCCTGTAACAGGAAAATTTGGATATGCAGATTGGAATGTATTAAAAAATACCTACGATAAAATTTTAGAATCATTTCCGATCGAATATAAAGAATATGTAGATGAATTATACCCAGGATATTTTCTAAGCAGAGGTTCAACTGGTGAAGATGTGTTGAAGCTTCAAAGGTTTTTACTTGAAATATGTGAATATGATCATTCTATTCCAGGAGTACGTGTCAATGGAAATTTTGATGAATTAACAGAATTATCGGTTATGAAAATTCAAAAAGATAATGGGATTGATGTCACTGGTTTAGTAGGACCATTTTCATGGAAAAAGATTGTAGAACTATCTAATCGAATATAAAAAGGTCATAATTTTGTAAAATAAAAAAAGACTATACACAAGTATAGCCTCCATCAATTGGTAAGATTACTCCAGTTACATAACTAGCTTCTTCGCTTGCTAGAAAAATAGCACCTGCATTTAATTCTCCTTCTTTTCCATATCTTTTCATAGGAACGTGAGTATTTGCAAATTCTTTAAAATAATCTGTGTCTAGTACGTTTGTAGTAAGTTCTGTATAGAAATATCCTGGGCAGATACAATTTACCGTAATATTGTATTTTGCAAGTTCAGCAGCAGCAGCTCTTGTAAAATTAACAACGCCTCCTTTTGAAGAATGATAAGCAATTGTTGGAATTTCAGTATTTCCAACAAGTCCGTACATAGAAGCAATATTAATGATTCTTCCATAGTTTTGTTCTTTCATTATATTTCCAAAAGCTCTCGTCATTTTAAATACAGATGTAAGATCAGTATCAATTGTAAAATCCCATTCTTCATCTTTCATTTCAAGTATGCCAGCATCTTTAGAAGAACCTGCACAATTTATTAATATATCGACATGGCCAAAAACTTCTTTCGCCTTTCTTGCCGCATTTTCAATATCTTCTACTTTCGTGACATCGCATTGGATAGGAAGAACTTTTACGTTTGAAAGTTCTTTTTTTAATTCTTCTAATCGTTCTATTCTTCTTGCTAAAATAACTAAATCAGCCCCTGCTTCTGCAAAAGCTTTTGCCATGCTTTTTCCAAGTCCAGAGCTTGCTCCTGATATAACTGCAACTCTTCCTTTAAAATTAAACATTTTTCTTTCCTTCTTTCTTATCATTTAACAATAACTTATAAAGCAGTTGATAAAGTGTTATGGATTCTTCCTTTGATAGAGGAATACATCCTCCTATTTGTTTCGGAATATTCTCACATGCTTTTTTTAATTCTTCTCCTTTATTTGTAATGGAAATGATTAAATTTCTCTCATCTTTTGTATTTCTGGTTCTTCTAATATATCCTTTTTTTTCTAATTTTTTTAACAAAGGAGTTAAAGTGCCAGAGTCCAAATACAGTTTTTCGCCTAGTGATTTTACATTCATATCTTTCTGTTCCCATAAGACCATCATTGTAATATATTGCGTATAAGTAAGATCAATCTTTTTTAATAATGGATGATATTTTTTTACGACTTCTTTTGAACATGCATATAGTGGAAAACACAATTGATTTTCTAATTTTAAAGTATCCATTACTTTGTTTCTCTCATAGCAGTAGTTGCTGCAATAGAACCATCACTTACTGCTGTTGTTAATTGTCTTAAAGATTTGACTCTTGTGTCTCCAGCTACATAGATCCCATCTACATTGGTATGGACTCCATCTTCTGAAACAATATATCCTTGTTCATTTAATGTTACAACATTTGAAAATATATCATTTCTAGGAGCTTGCCCCACTGCGATAAAGAGTCCATCTACATTAATGGTTTCTTTACTTCCACCATTTTTTTCTAATTCAATACTTTCTAGTTTTTCTTCTCCATTTAAAGCAACTACATTTGCATTTAAAACAAATGTTACATTTTCTTTTTTCTTTAATTTATTAATATAAGTTTGTTCTGCACGGAATTCTTCTCTTCTGTGAATTAAATAGACTTTTTTAGCTATATCAGATAAATAAAGAGCGTCTTCAAATGCTGTATTTCCACCACCTGATACAGCAACTACTTTGTTTTTATAAAAGTTCCCATCGCATGTTGCACAATATGAAACTCCTTTTCCTACTAAATCTCTTTCTCTTTCAATATTTAGTTTTCTGTTTTCAGAACCAGTTGCAATAATAACAGCTTTTGCTTGATAAGTGTTTTCATCGGTAGTAACATTCTTTTCTTCATCTACATGTAATACCGTTTCAAATTTTATTTCTGCACCTAATTCTTTGATTTGATTATATAAATTAGTAGCAAAATCAAAACCGGAAATACTAGGAATTCCAGGATAATTTTCTACTAAATTAGCATTTACAATTTGTCCTCCATAGGCTTTTGCTTCTAACACCAATACTTTTTTATTTGCTCTTAAAGCATATAATGCAGCAGTCATTCCTGCAGGCCCAGCGCCAACAATAATAATATCGTACATAAATCCTCCTTATAATAATTCTTGAATGGTTTTTTCCATTTCTTCAACTGGAATCACTGGTTCAAAACGAGCTATAACATTTCCATTGCGATCTACTAAAAATTTGGTGAAATTCCATCGAATATCTCCCTCATTTTTTACAGTAGAACTAATTTTTTCTATGGTTTTCATAGTAACTGAATTTTTGATTCCCTTTACTTTTTGATATGGTTTTTGTTTTTTAATATAAGTATAAAGTGGAATTTCATTTTCTCCATTTACATCTACTTTTTTGAATTGATCAAAACTTGTATTGTATTTTAATTGACAAAATTCATGAATCTCGTTATCGCTTCCAGGTGCTTGATTTCCAAATTGATTACATGGAAAATCTAAGATTTCTAATCCTTTTTCATGATATTTTTGATAAAGTTTTTCTAATCCTTCATATTGTGGGGTAAATCCACATCCGGTTGCAGTATTTACAATTAGTAAAACTTTTCCTTTATAGTCGTTTAGACTAACTCTTTCTCCATCTCTTTTTTCAATTGTGCAATCATAAATGTTCATAGCATCATCCTTCCAATGATTACAATTAAATTATATACAATTTAATATGAAAAAGCAATTTGTAAGCAGTCAATTTTTAAGAATTATTACCCTATTTGACAAAATAAAAAAAAGTGTTATAATACAGCAAAAAAGGGGGATTTTTTATGTCCAACAATATAGAAAATAATAAAGATTTAAAACCTGTAAAAAAACACTTGGAAGAGTATAAATTGATGTCAGAAGAATTGCCAATTGTTTTAAAGAAATGTGAAAAATTAAATGCTGATATTGTTTTGTATCAGAGATTAATTGCGCTTTCAAAAGCAAAACAAGCAATGGGAAGCCAGTTTGATAGTTTTGAAAAAGTGTATTCCGAATATGAAAAGATTCAGACAGAAAGTAAGATTGGTGAAAAACTAATTAAAGATACAATTTATTTAAATACAAAAAATGCAATTGATATTGAGAATTTAAAAAATGAAATTGTAGAGTTAAAGAAGAAAAAAATAAAGAAGAAAGAGGTTCTTTCTTCGATCAATGCGAAAGAAAAAGAATTATCAAAATTAGAAGAAATTAGACAACAAAATGAATCGTTGTTAAAAAAAGTGAAATCGCCATTATCTTCTATTGTTGCAATTTCAGCAAAAGAAGATATTGAAATGGATTCTGTTCGTGATCGAATTGAACAATTAGAACAAGAAAAGCAGGCAATGAAACTTAGTCGTTTTTTCAATAAGGAACGTTATCAAACGATTGAAAAAGCAATATCTGGTAAAAAAGCTTTACTAAGTAATTTAGAGAAGAAGCATCAATCTACAGTCCAAAAAATACAATCAGAAATTAAGAGAAGAAAAGATTTATGTGAAATTATGGTATTCATTTGTAAAAAATACAAAGTAAATACTTCTGACTTTAAAGATATGTTATTATTAAGTGCGGATGAGGCACAAATTGAATCATTTAATGCAATGGCAAGTAAGTTATCAAAAGAATACTTTGATTTAATGGAACGTGCAAAATTTTTAAATTATAAAATGGGGGATCTTCAGTTAGATGCAGTAAGATCCGGTGAAAAAGATTTTGGAAACAACCAATTAATAGAAACCATTCTAGAATATGAATTCCCAGAAGGAAAAGCTGGATATGCTTCAAAAGATAAAGATGCAAATAAGAGAGGAATCAGAAAACATGAATTAGCAAACCTTTCTTATAAAGAATTAACAAAAATAAGAGATAAACATTTTCTTTCAAAAAAAGAAACAGAAAAGATTGGGAAAGTAGAAGAAGAAAAACCAATTATTGATCGATTATTACTAATTAGTGAAATTCTTGAAAAAGAGTTTCCTGAAACACCTGAAATGAAATATGATACAAATTATCGCTATGCAGTTTTAAATAAAAAGAGTGAAAGAAGAAAAGAATTAGGAACTTATACAGACGATGATTTAATCCAATTACATAAGGAAATTGTATTGGGAGATAGTTCTAACACATTATAAGATACGTTATTTCGTATCTTTTTTCATTTACAAAAAGTGAGAATAAAAGTATAATAATATTAAAGATAGAGGTGCATTATGAAGAGAAAAGGTTTTACATTGGTAGAAATGTTAGGAGTAATAGTGGTATTAGGTATTATCGCACTTATTGTTTTTCCTGGAATTAATACTGCTATCAAGCAAGCAAGAAGAGATGCTTTTGAAGCATCCGTTAATTCTATTGTTCGCGCCATGAAGACATATGCATATGATCAAGAAATTATTACTGGAAAAGAATACTCAAATAAAATAGTCGATGTAACAGCAGGAGTATTAGACTTTGATGGAGATGTTCCAGAAGAAGGCAAAATTGGAATGACTAAAGAAAAAGAAATAGTTTTTGAAATGAATGATGGAACTTGGTGCGCTAGAAAACTTGATGAAGGAGAAATGGTGATTTCAAAGCTTTCAGAAAGTGGATTATGTGATGGATCATCATTATCAGAATTAATTCACTAATAAAAATTCTAGATTATCTAGAATTTTTTTTCATATATTATATTGGTGATAGAATGATGAAATCGAAATGGGTACTCTATGGAATTTTTTTAATAACTATTTTCACAATTCACTATGTAGGCGCTAAAAACCAAGGATTACAAGGAAGAATCATTTATTTAGATCCTGGGCATGGAGGAAAAGATCCTGGAACGGTATATAAAGATATCCATGAAGCAGATATAAATTTAAAAATTGCTCAAAAATTAAAACAGGAATTAGAAAAAGAAGGTGTAACAGTTTATTTAACAAGGTACGAAGATTATGATTTATCCGTCCCAAATGCGCAAAATCGTAAACGAAGTGATTTATCGAGAAGGGGAAATTTAATCAATCAATCGGATTGTGATTTGTATTTATCGATTCATTTAAACGCAGGTTCTTCTAGTACCTGGAATGGTGCGCAAGTTTTTTATGACGACGTAAAAGAAGAAAACAAAAAATTAGCAGAAATTCTTCAAAAACAATTGTCAAAGGATTTAAAAAGCAAGAAAAAAGCAACTTTAACAAATGAAATGTATTTGCATAAAAGAGTTCAAAAACCTGGTGTTTTAATAGAAGCAGGTTTTCTATCCAATCCAAATGAAAGATATCTTTTGCAGAAAGAGTGGTATCAAGAAAAAATTGCAAAATCAATTGTAATTGGATTAAAGCAGTATTATACATAAGGAACTCAATTCCTTTTTTTTCATACAATAATTTGAGAGGAGAATACTATGAATAAAGAAGATATCAAAATTATTCTAGATGCAGGACATGGTGGCGCTGATCCTGGTACAAGTGGGAATGGAATTGTAGAAAAAGATTTGGCTCTTCAAATTACACTTTATATGTATGAAAGATTAAAAGAATTAGGAATTCCTGTAAAAATTACAAGAACTACAGATGAAACTATCAGTCCTGCGGAAAGAGTCAACCGAGTTTTAAATGCATGGGGGAATGATCCAAACGTGATATTAATATCCAATCATTTAAATGCTAGTGGAAATAAAGGGGCGGATGGTGCAGAAGTAATTTATGCATTAAGAAATACAGATGAATTACCCAATATGATTTTACAAGAACTTCAAAAAGAAGGGCAAAATATACGTTCTTCCTATCAAAGAAGATTACCATCTAATCCTTCAAAAGATTATTATTTTATGCAAAGAAATACAGATCCTATTCAATCATTAACAATTGAATATGGCTTTTTAGATAGTAATAAAGATGATCCTATTCAATTAAAAAATAATTATCGAAGATATGTAGATGCAGTGGTTCGTGCATTAATGGAGTATTTAAATATTAAGGAACCTATAACAGAAGATATTTACATTGTAAAAAAAGGAGATACTTTATATAAAATAGCGAATCAATTTGGCGTTTCTGTAGAAGAACTTAAATCAATGAATAATCTAACAAGTAATACTTTGCAGATAGGTCAGCAATTAAGAATTAAAGATAATCCTTATGAAACCTATGTTGTTCAAAAAGGAGATAGTCTTTGGAAAATTGCAAATAATTATGGAATTAAAGTAGAAGAGCTTAAAAATACAAACAATTTAGAAAACAATTTGCTTAAAATTGGTCAAGAATTATTGATTCCAAAAGTAGGAAATAAATATATTGTTCAAAAAGGAGATAGTCTTTGGAAAATTGCTTTTGAGAATGATACAACAGTGGATGAAATAAAGAGAAAGAATAATTTAGTAGGGAATTTATTAACAATAGGTCAAGAGTTATTTCTATAGTTTTCAATTTTACTTAAATGAGGTATAATGAAATGGAAAAAAGATAAAATAAAATAGGTGATCAAATGAAAAAAATTAATTTTTTTTTAATTGTAATAATGAGTATAATTAATACATTTGCGGTATTTCAGATAGGAAGCGTTCATCCTGATAGAATGGGTCCAATTATCATTTTTTACCTTTGCTTATGGCTGCCTTTTCTTTTAAAAAAAATTCATCCTTCTATTCTTTTTGTTTATTTGGTTTTTATTATTTTATCGCAATATATTGGTTCTATTTTAAATATGTACAAATATCTTTGGTGGTATGATTTATTTACACATTCATTGTCTGGCTTTTTATGTGGTTATTTGGCAATTTATTTGTTGTATCATTTTCGTCACATGAAAAAAAATGACTTGACATTTCAAATTATATTTGTGATATGTTTTGTTTTGTCAATTGCATTAATTTGGGAATTTTTAGAATTTGGTGCGGATTTCTTTTTGAAAATGAATACGCAACACTCGATAGAGACCGGTGTACAAGATACTATGGAAGATTTGTTAGTCGCTTCTCTAGGAGGCGTATTATTTATAGGATGTTACAGCTTTGAAGTGATAAAAAGCAAAATAGGAATCACAAGGTTTTTAATTAAGCATATGGACTGAAGCGTTAAAAATGTAGTATAATACCCCTTGAGGTGTTTTATGAAAGGGAAAAAGAATTACTTATGGATTCTTTCTATCTTATTTGGAGTGCTTGGAATCCTATGTTTTATATTATCTTTCTTTTGGGAGTTTTTAATTAAAGGTGCAATTATTTGCTCTTTGTTAGGAATGATTATAGGAATTCTTTCAAAAAAGAATATTGGTTTTATATTAAATGGATTTACTTTTTTGGGAATAGTTCTATTTTATGTTATTGGTACTTTTTTTCCAGTAGAGGCAAAATTGGATGGAACCTGGATTTTTAATGAGGGATATGAGTTTCAATTAAAAGAATCTGGTGAAGAATGTATTTGGAGTTTTCAAGAGGAATATTATAAAGGAATATGTGATTATGACTTTGCTTCGAAATCAAAAGAAGAAATGGAGAAAACAAAGCATAGTTACGTGCTTTATATGGAATTACAGGAAGTAAAATCGGAAGGTGAAATAATCCCAGCAGATGAATTTTTAGAAATGGAAAAGCCATATTTTAAGTTTCAAATTTCATTGAATGAAAAAGAAACAGAAGGGACATTTTATAATCCTATTTCTGAAAAATCATATTCAGTAAAGAAAAAAGAAGTATAGAGGTGTTGGTATGAAAAATCCTTTGACAATAACAATTGTTGGCGTTTTAATTGGGCTATTAATGATTATGGTCGCACTATTTATTTTTCAGGAATGCAGTTTTATAATAGGAGGATGTGCGGTAATTGTAATTGGAGGATTTTTGCTATATTATGTCTTAGAAAAAGAAGAATAACTTCTTTTTTTATTTACTAATTTTTAAAAATGAAGTATAATGTAATTAATAATAAGATAGGTGAGAGTATGAAGAAAAAAGGATTCACGTTAGTTGAATTATTAGCTACGATAATTATATTAGGAATTATTGCGATTATTGCGGTTCCTATAATTAGTGGAACGATTAAAAATTCAAGAAATAGAGCATATGCCCTTCAAGTTAATCGAATCAAAGAACAAGCGAAAAACTGGGCAACTGCCAATACCGATCATCTACCTTCTGATGCAACTGGATTCGCATTTGTATCGATAGATGATTTGAGGATTCAAGGGTTTATTAAAGATGAAGATGTATTAGATCCAAGAACACAGGAGTTAATGGATGGATGTGTTTCGATTCAATACGACGAATCAAATAAACAGTACACCTATGAATATCATGAAGAGACATGTAATCAGATGAAAGAAAATACTTATCACATTGCATTTACAGCAGATGGAATTAAAGATGCTGAAGGGAAAAAGGACGAAGTAGAAGTAAATACTACTTATGCGTTTCCTATTGTAACTGCAGTAAATTCAAATGGAGAAAAGTTAAATGTTACAGGTCCAATTATTAAACAAAAGGGAAATGATGAAATTCTATCAACTTTAGATACGAGTGTACTTAATCGCGTTTATGAAATTACATATAGTGCATTTGACTATGTAAACAATGTGGGAAGTGAGGTTGTAATTGAAGTAACTGTAATTGATACAACACCACCAATTTTAACCGTAGATGGTCATTCTTCAAGTTATAGTATGGTAATTGAATCAGAAGGTACATTTGTGGCACCTCCATATGAAGCGTCTGATAATAGTGGAATTACTCCAACTGTAACAACAAGCGGTGTTGTAAATATGCGTATTCCAGGGGATTATGATATTACTTATGTGGCAACAGATACAAAGAATAATCGTACTTCTCTTATTGTAACAGTTACTGTAATTGATACGACAAAACCAGTTATTACTTCAGTAACGGGAAGCCCAACAACATGGACGAAAAATGATGTAACGCTTACTATTAATGCAAATGATGAAGGAAGCGGAATGCACGATACAGGCTATAGTTGTAATGGAGGAGCTACTTGGCAAGCAAGTAATAAGTGTACGGTATCAAGCAATCAAACAGTAAGTATTTCTGTAAGAGATAAAAATGGTAATGTAAACAGTACAAGTGTTGTAGTAGATAAAATTGATAAAACAACGCCTGGGGCAACGTTTGCATTCAAAAGTGGAACAGCAGGTTCCAATGGATGGTATAAATCAAACATAGTAGTAACTGCAACTCCTAGTGCAGGTAACTCTGGAGTAGCAAGCTACAAGTATTGTACAACTACAGGTTCTTCTTGTACTCCATCAACTTCTGTTAGTGGAAGTGGAGCTACAGATGTTACAATTAGTGGAGAAAGCTCTACTAGTAAAGTGTGTGTTCAAGTAACAAGTGGATCAACAGTTACTTCCGGAGTTATTTGTAGTGGAAACTATAAGATCGATAAAACGGCACCAACGCTTAATGTAGATGGTCATACATCAAATTATTCGGTAAGCTATAAGCAAGGAGCTTATGCTGCTCCATCCACTTCAGCTACTGATAATTTAACTGCTAGTCCAACGATTACTTCCTCTGGTTCTGTAAATGGTTCTACAGTAGGTACTTACTATGTAACCTATACTGCAACCGATAGTGCAGGAAATTCCCGTAGTGTTGTAAGAACTGTAACAATTACCAGTGCATGTCAAGGGTTATCTGTAAATTTCCACGTAAATTGGACCGGAAAACATCATGGAGACGGATATAATGAATGTGATCTCTATATTGGAGGGGTAAGAGTTGTGGAAGCTCGAGATTGTGAAGGAAGTTATACCGTTAGTAGAAATGTAAATGGGTGTACGGTTACAATCAGAACGAAATACAATGGACATGATGAAAGTCAGTCTGGAAGACCAAATATGTGCGATGTATACTTTAATGGAAAATGGATTGACGAAGGAAACTGTGAATATCTAAATTATACAAGAACACTTTCAGGTTAGAAAAAAAGGTCATATGAAAATATGACTTTTTTTTGCATATCTTATATTAGGTGATTCAATGATTCTGTTTTTAAAAGGTCTATTAATTGGTATTGGAAAAATGATACCAGGGGTAAGTGGTGGACTTATCGCATTAAATCTTCATGTTTATGAAAAAGGAGTTTATTCTCTTACCCATCTCAATGAAAAAGAATCATTTCATTTTCTAATTCCAATAGGATGTGGAATTATAGTTTCAATGGTATTAGTTAGTCACTTTCTTCTTTCCGTTTTTACAGAATATTATACTTTAACTATGTCATTTTTTATCGGACTTTTATGTGGTGGAATTCAGAAAAAAGACTTTTCTTTAATAAAAAGAAATCAAGTTTTATTTTTTTTGTCCCTCTTTTTTTTATTATCTATTTCTTTCTTTCCTCAACTTCATGTTCCATCGCACAATATCTTTTTTTACTTTTTTATTGGTATTATTGAGGCAATCACAATTATTATTCCTGGAATTAGCGGAACTGCACTCTTAATGTCTTTTGGTTGTTATACAGATATTGTAGAAGCAATAGGACATATAACAAGTTTACATTATTTACCGATATTATTACCTTTTTTTATTGGTTTGTCGATTGGCTCTGTTTTGCTATTAAAACTAATTTCGAATTTATTAGAAGCTCATAAAGATCAATCAGAAATCATGATTTTTGCTTTTTCAATCGCATCTATTTGTTTGCTGATTCATTCATTAATAAAAACTTCATTTTCATTTTTCCCATTTTCATTTTGTGTTGGCTATTTTCTATCTTCTCTATTTCAAAAAACGACTTCTTAATTATATGTTTTTGTGTTACAATAATAATGGTGAGAATATGAATAAAAGAGTAAAAAAGAGGAGATTAAAAAAAGGACCAATTATTGTATTAACTGTGATTGTAATAATCTGTTTGATCCTAATAAAAAATGTCTTTTTGAAAAAAGATTTTGTCATTACTCTTCAAAATCCTGAAGCTAATTATGGGGAAGAGTATACGCCAAAATTTACTGCTTCTTATAAAGGAAGTCCGGTCACAAGTAAAGTGACTTATGATAATCAAATTGATACAACTAAGATGGGAGACCAAAAGATAGTTTTTACTTATACTACTAATGGAAAAACAATTCAAAGTACAAAAAAAATTAAAGTGACGGATTTAAAGGCTCCAGAATTAACGCTCAAAAGAGGAGAACATATTAGAGTTTTAAAAGATAGTGAATTTAATGAGCCAGGTTATGACGCAATCGATAATTATGATGGAGAACTGACAAGTAAAGTATCCGTATCTGGGAAAGTAAATACCAGTAAAGAAGGAGATTACGAGCTTATATATAAAGTAAAAGATAGCCATAAAAACGAAACAAAAGTGACAAGAGTAGTAACTGTAACAAGTGATTCTCCTATTAATTTAAGTATTGAAGATTTTACGTTAGATGGATATTTTGATGATGTCATCTTAAAAGAAACAGAAGATTATGGAGAAGAATATACAGATGAATTTGTTTTTGCAGGAGACTCTATTGCCTTATACTATGTGATTAATGATGCGATAGGAGGAAGAAGATTATGGCATCAAATTTCTATTAATCCAGAAACAGCACAAACAAATCCAATTTATATCAATCACATTGATACAGAAAAAACATTTGTCGAAAACCTAAAAGAAAAGAAACCAGAAAAAATGATTTTTACTTTAGGAACAAATGGGGCAATTATGAGTACGGATTATTTTATTGAGTGTTATAGAGAACTATTGATACAAATGCAAGAAGCAAGTCCTGATACACTTCTCATTGTTCAATCAATTCCACCTGTAGATAGCAGTTATGATGAAAATGAAAAAGGTATCAGTAACAAAAAAATCAATGAATTAAATTATTATTTAGCAGAAGTTTGTAGTGAATTATCGATTCCATTTTTAAATTCTGCAGAAGCACTAAAAGGATCAGATGGAGCACTTAAAAAAGAGTATTCCATTGATGATGGAATTCATCCATCGGAAGCAGGGACGGAAGTAATGATGAATTATATGAGAACACATGCATATACTGGTCAATAATGAACTAAAAAAACATATACTCTTATTAGAGGTGAGTATATGGAAAAAAAGTTACCAAAAGTATTTGTGAATCAAATTGATAAGTCATTTACTAATAATGAAAAAGTATTTTATTCCAAAGAAAAAGTCATTCCTTCAAAATCAGAAACAACTATTTATCAAAAATTGAATTTGATTTTCCATTCTTTTAAAAATGGAGAAAAGTTAAGTGTATGGATTGAAACAAAGGATTGGAAAGCGAAAAAAAAGATCATTGGAAAAACCAGAAACTATTTGATTACAATTGAGAATGAGAAAATTCCCATTAAAGAAATACTTGATCTAAAAAAAGAATCTTAAAAAAAGCAGTTTATACTGCTTTTCTTATGGTAAATTAACGTAAGTATCTTGTAAACATCTAAGTACACAAAGACAATCTAAAGACATTGTAAAAAAAGAATTTGTTGCTTGATAAGGTATAAGTGGAAGTTCTGTTGGTTCAGTGTTCGGAATTAATACACGGAATGTTGCACAATTATCTTCAACCTTTTCAACACGGAAAATAGTAGAGGTTGTTGCTTCTTCGGGGTCTTTTGAGATAGGCATAGCCCATGGAGTTCCATTTCCACAACAAGTATATAGCATTACTGGTCTTGTATTGCATAACATAGTAGTAGTTCCACATCCTAAGAATCCTCTATCACATGTTTCTAAGCAGACGTCAGAAGGACAATCAGCATTTTGTTGTAGAATATTAATGATAGATAGTATTTCTGCAATGCATTTATTTGATTGATTATTTTCACACATTTAAATTCACCCTTTCTTTTCTAATATAGTGTATTCATATTTAGTTAATAAGTGTGAATAAAAAGCCTTTTTTTAAAAGAAAAAGACGAGTTAACTCGTCTATTTTTTTCTTTTAAAAGTTGGAATTTTAAAGTCAGGGAATGCATTTAATAATCTCTTTTTAAAGAATGTAGCCTTTTCTTTTAATACTTTTTTGACTTTGGATGTCATTTCAGAAGAGGAATCTTCCTTCATAATAGATGTAATCGTATCCTTAATTTTATTCATGATACAAAAAGATAGACAAACATCGATCATAAATACGATAAAAAAAGCAAGCGCAATATAAATTAATACTTGATGTGGTATTTTATCTAAGGAATTTGTTACCAATGAACTTGCATATTTAACAAGTATTACACCCATTATTCCAAAAGCCAAAGCATTTTGTAAACAGATTCTTCCCTGTAAATTGAATTTTTTTTGTGAGTAATCCCACCATCTTGCTTTAAATAATTTTTCCATTAAATAACTTGTTAAATATTCAATGGTAGAGCAAAGCAGTACAGATAGTAAAAACAGAAGGAAGATATTATTTTTAAATCTTGTTAAACATAAAATCATTGTGATAGAAGCAACTCCATAAATTGGAAGATAAGGTCCGATTAAAAATCCACGGTTAGTTAATCTTCTTTGTGTGATTAAAATAACGGTGCATTCCATAATCCATCCCAAAACAGAGAAAACAAGAAATAACAAAAAATAATAACAGAGTGTATACATATCCATTCCTCCATATTCTATATTTTATCTTTTTTTTCAATTTTTGTCTACTAGCACATACAATAGGATAGGTGATAATATGAAGCCTTTTATTGGGATAAGTGTAAGAAAATTTTCAATGGATGATTTCTACTGGATAGGAGTTCATAAAGAATATATATCAAAAATAGAAGAATGTGGTGGAATTCCTATTTTATTATGTGGGAATCATTTAAAAGAATTATTAAATCTATGTGATGGAATTCTCATAACAGGAGGTTCTGATATTACAAAAGAAGATAAAGAAATTTATGACTATGCCTTAAAAACTAAGAAACCTTATTTGGGGATTTGTATGGGAATGCAATTGATGGTAGGAGAAGAGAACTTAAAAAAGGTGGATTATCATAATTCCAAAAAAGAATATGCACATAAGATTACAATTATTCCAAATACGTTATTATCGAGAATTTTGAAAAAAACAGAAATCTTTGTAAATAGTAGGCATAAAGAAGGAATTAAAAATATACAAAATTATGTTGTTTCTGCTTATAGTGAAGATGGTGTTATAGAGGCTATAGAAAAAGAAGATTATCCTTTTCATATTGGAGTCCAGTGGCATCCTGAAAGCATGAAAGGAAATGTTTTATTCTATACCTTTATTAATAAATCAAAGCAAAATTTATGATATAATAAACATAGAAGGATAGTGATAAATATGGATGGAACTAGTATCCAATATCAACTTACAAATAATAGATTATTTTATGAAATTTATATGAATTGGAAAGAATTTGATCAAGAGTTAGTAAAGGGTCCAGACAATATGGTTCAATATCTATATAGAAAATGGTATGAGGTAAAAGAAGTTTTAAAAAAATCCGGATTAAAAGTAAATGATATGGATAAAGAAGTATCTGAAAAAGACTTTGGGGCAACTGCATATAAAACAAATAATGGAATTCAAGTGTTTTTCTTTTCATTTCCAAATTGTGATTTTGTTGATGCATCAAGTAAATATGTTGCCTTAGCCTTAACTCCTTCCATTCCACGCTATTTTACTTTTGAATATTCTATGAGTATGATGACAAAGGAAAAATCATTTGTTTTTGGTGAGTTTTCTATTAAAGATCATCAAAAAACACATCATTATTATGGACAAGTAAGTCAAATGGATTTTGAGTTGTTTTTACAATTTGTCATGGATCAATTAGAAATGAAAGAAAAGGAATAGTATGAAAGCAATCGTTTTATCTGGTGGCGGATCAAAAGGAGCATATGAAATTGGTGTATGGAAAGCACTCCGTAAACTGCATATTCATTATGATATAGTTACAGGAACAAGCGTAGGAGCACTTAATGCTGTTTTTATGGTTCAAAAAGATTATAAAAAGGCAGAAAAACTTTGGAAACAATTAAATTATGATTTGTTATTCTCAGAGTCTATTGATGAAAAAAAACTCCAAAAACAAGGAAACTTTTATTTATTAAAAGCCTATTTAAAAGAAATTTTAAGTTCTGGTGGAATGGATGTTTCAAAATTAAATGAAACCATTCAAAAAAATTTATCTCTTCAAAAGTTTTATCAATCAAAAATAGATTTTGGAATGATTACTGTTCATTTGGATAATTTAAAACCAATTTGTTTAACAAAAAAAGAAATCAAAAAAGAAGAATTACATGATTACCTGATGGCATCTGCCGCATGTTTTCCAGCATTTCAGATGAAAAAAATTGAGGGCTCTCATTTTATAGATGGTGGTTATTATGATAACTTACCCATTAATCTAGCGATTTCTATGGGAGCTGATGAAATTATTGCGGTTGAAAACGAGGACGCTTTTGCGGCAGGCAAAGAGCT